>CAMHMK010000148.1 GCA_946186225.1 uncultured Clostridia bacterium | reverse complement strand
GTGGTCATGATGGACAGCAGCCGCTTCAGCTTCAAGCTGGAGTTTGACCACTTCCTGGAAAACCAGAGCTATCACGGTCTGGACAAGCTGAATCTGAACAATCTGGTGCAGGACGCCACCTATATGAAGGACGCCCTGGCCTATCACCTGATGCGGGAGATGGACGTTCCGGCGCCGCTGTGCTCCTATGTCTTCGTGACGGTAAACGGCGAAGACTGGGGCCTGTATCTGGCGGTGGAGGGGCTGGAGGACGGCTTTATGAACCGCAGCTTCGGTGCGGAGCACGGCCTTCTCTACAAACCGGACAGCCATGGCATGAACATAGGCTTTTTCGCCGGGATCATCCGTCGGCTGCCCAAGGATTTTACGCAGCGCGCGGAGGAGGCGGACCCGGAGCAGGTGGAGGCCTTCATGGAGCGCTTCGGCCTTGACGAGCTGCAGAACGATGTGAATATGCTGAACTTCGCCTTCCTCGGCTACGACGCGCCGGATCTGCGCCTGCAATACAGCGGCGAGCGCCCCAAGGACTACGAAAACATTTTCTCAAAGGCCAACACCAGGATCGGGAAAGGGGACATGGCGCGCCTGATCGCGTCGCTCCGGCGTCTCTCTGCCTTCGAGGATCTGGAACATGCGGTGGATACCGACGAGGTCATCCGCTATTTCGCCGTCCACAACTTTTTGGTCAACAGCGACAGCTACACCGGGTCTTCGGTTCACAACTACTACCTCTATGAGACGGACGGCCTGCTCTCCATGCTTCCGTGGGACTACAATCTGGCCTACGGCACCTTTTTGATGGACGCGAAGAGCGCCGTCAACGATCCGATCGACACCCCGCTGAGCGTATCCGGAGACGGCAGCCGACCGATGTTCGACTTCATCCTCCGCGACGCGTCTTACACCGCGCAATATCACGAGCAGATCCGAAGGATGCTCGGGGCGGTGGATATGGATGCCTATCTTGCGGAAACAGAGCGTATGATCTCCGAGTATGTCCGGCGCGATCCCACAAAGTTCGTTTCCTATGAGGAGTTTGAGGCCGGCGCACAAACGCTGAGGCTTTTCTGCCGGCTTCGGCGCGAAAGCGTGGAAGGCCAATTGGCGGGCCTCATTCCCGCTGACCGCGAAGGGCAGGCGGAGCACCCGGAGCTGCTGCTCAGCCCGGACGGTCTGGTTCTGCATACCCTGGGCGATGTGACCATGGGGATGGGAATCGACGGCTGGGAGGCCTATACCGCGCTCAGCGAAACTGCCGACGACCGGCAAGAATAAATATGCGTGATAAAACAAGGCTCTCTGCATTGAAACGGCAGGGAGCCTTGCCGTATACGATCTTTATCGCACAGCGGAAGCTTATGCCGTGTTAGTGCAAGCTTGTGCGATTCGGCTTTTTCGCAGCAGGCATGTTTGGTAAAATGATCTCGTTAAAAGTTATGATGGGAGAGGGGTATCGTGAGAAGAATCCTTTCACTGAACGAAAACTGGCTCTTTACAGGCCCGGGAGGAAAAGCGCTTCCTGTTTCCGTCCCCCACACCTGGAACGCCGTGGACGGGCAGGACGGCGGCGACGACTATATGCGCTGCCTGTGCAAGTACGAAAAAAGCTTTCCCATGCCGGAGCACGGGGATCTGGAGCGCGTATACCTTCAATTTGACGGCGTGAACTCCGAATGTGAGGTCGTGCTCAACGGGCAGACGGTTTGCCGGCACGAGGGCGGTTACTCCCGCTTTCGGACGGACGTCACCGAGTATCTGACGGAGCGCAACCAGTTGACCGTTGTTGTCAGCAACCGCCCCAACGACCGGGTCTACCCGCAGAAGGCGGACTTCACCTTCTACGGCGGCATCTACCGCGACGTGGAGCTGCTGATCGTGGACGGGCTGCACTTCGACCTGGACCATCACGGCGGCCCCGGCATCCGGGTGACGGCAAAGCCCGCGGATGGCTACAAGAAGGGCGAGGTGACGGTGGAGACCTGGCGCAACACCGGCCTCGGCGAGGTGCGGGTGCGCCTGCTGGACGCGCAGGGCGCCGTCGTTGCGCAGGGTGTCGGCGAGCGCTGCAAGCTCAGCATCGACAAGGTCCGCCTCTGGAACGGCGTCAAGGACCCCTATCTCTACACCGCCGTGGCGGAGCTTGTGGAAAACGGCGAGATCCTGGACCGCGTCTCGACCCGCTTCGGCGTGCGGGACTTCCATTATCACGCGAAAACCGGCTTCTACCTCAACGGCAAGAGCTATCCGCTGCGCGGCGTGAGCCGCCACCAGGACCGCAAGGGCCTCGGCAACGCCATCACCCGGGAGATGCACGACGAGGACATGGCGATCATCTGCAAGATGGGCGCCAACACCATCCGTCTGGCCCACTACCAGCACGACCAGTATTTCTACGACCTCTGCGACGAGAAGGGCATGGTCGTCTGGGCGGAGATCCCCTATATCTCCGAGCACATGCCCAAGGGCCGCGAGAACACGATCAGCCAGATGAAGGAGTTAATCACCCAGTGCTATAACCACCCCTCCATCGTCTGCTGGGGCGTCAGCAACGAGA
>CAMHMK010000147.1 GCA_946186225.1 uncultured Clostridia bacterium | reverse complement strand
GGTAGAAGGCCCAGAGGACGGCGTCATAGAAGTAGTCCTTCTCCTTGACGTCCACAAAGGGATTCGTTCTCCCCAGGGCGGGGACGGTGCTGGTCCGCGTGGCCGTGTAGGTCTTGCCATCGAAGACGACCGTGGCCGTATAGGTGATCAGGCCGTCCTCGGTCAGTGTCGCTTCCTTGGTGACCACCCTTGTGACAGCGGCGGTCTTGGTTTCGGTGTGGGTCTGATCCCGCTTGCAGACGCGGGTGGCGGTGGCCGTGGTCTTATCCTGGCTGAACACAAAGGTCGGGTCCTTCCAGTTGTGGCCCAGGGCGGCCAGCTTTTCGGTGTAGGAGTAACCGCAGGCGCAGGTGATGGTCTTCACGCCGTTCCGGGTGCAGGTGGGCTTGGTGGTGACTGCGGCGGTGAAGCTGTGGTCCTCCGCCCGGAACGCCGCGGTAAAGGTGACGTCCGCGGTCACGGCAGGCAGGGCCGAGGGCTTGTAGGTGGCGGCGCCGTCGTTCCAGCCGGTGAAGACGTAGTGCTGCTTGGCGTTGCCGGCCTTGGTCGGGTCCGCGCCGCTGTAGCGGGGCGTCTCGTCCTTGCCGACCTGCTCGGTCTTGAGCACCTGGCTGCCGTTTTTCCAGACGACCTTGAACAGCTCCAGCCAGTGGGCATAGACCGTGCTCTCCATGTAGAAGAAGGTGGCCGTCGTGATCGGGTCTCCGTCCGTCAGCCGGGAGAACCAGCCGAGGAAGCGGTGCTTTTCCCGGGTCGCCGTGGGCAGCTCGTCCAGATGGCCGTATTTGTTGGTCCGAGCGGAGGTGGTATCGCAGCTGCCCCCGTTTGCGTCAAAGGTGATGATGAGGTTTTCCGCTGTGGCCTCGCCGTCCCAGTGGGCATAGATCGTCCGCGCCTTGTAGAAGACGAAGGACTTGTCAACCGGGTCGCCCTGCTTGCGCTCCGTGAACCAGCCGGTGAACACGTGGCCATTCCAGACAGGCACGGGAAGCTCGTCAAGGCAGCCGTATTTGTTGGTCCGGGCGGTTTTGACCTCGCAGGTTGCGCCGTCCCCGTTCGGATCGAAGGTGATCAGGAGGTTTTCCGTGGAGGCCTCCGTCATGGGATTCGATGCGCTTCCGGCGGGATCTGCCATGGCGGTCAGCGCCGTGATCGGAAGCAGGCTCAGCGTCAGCAGAAGTGCCAGAAAGCAGGCAACAGCTTGTTGATAGGTTTTCATAGCGGCAGTTTCTCCTTACACCCTGTGGTTGAATTCCAGCTCATGGGAAACTATGATTTCTTTTGAGAATAGTTTGATTATACCACACCGAATGCCGCAGTACAAGAGCAACGGAAAATTTTTTATACAACGGTGGGCAGTGAACAGTTGACAGTTGACAGTGGACAGTGACCAGTGACCAAGAATGTCAACTGTCAATTGTCAATTGTCCCCTGTCAATTTCCCCCTGTCCCGCAGCTGATGACGTGCGCGCATAAAATCCCCGGCCGGCAACCGAATGAGCTGCCAGTCGGGGAATTTTGCTTTTATACGTTCTTTTGTACTTTTGTATTAAGCGTCGCTGATCGGCGGGCTATTTCCCGGCGAGGGCGCGGTAGAGGAAGGTCACGATCTGGGCCCGGGTGCAGGTGTCGTTGGGGGAGAACTTGGTCTTGCTGGTGCCGGCGGTGATCCCGTTCTCCACGGCCCAGAGGACGGCCTTGTAGTAATACTTGGACGGGGCCACGTCGGTGAAGGGGTTGTTCGTCGTGGTGGGCTCCGGCTTGTGGTTCGCCCGCCAGAGGAAGGTGACCACCTCGGCGCGGGTGCAGCCCTGCTTGGGGGAGAACTTGGTCTTGCTGGTGCCGGCGGTGATCCCGTTCTCCACGGCCCAGAGGACGGCCTTGTAGTAATACTTGGACGGGGCCACGTCGGTGAAGGGGTTGTTCGTCGTGGTGGGCTCGGGGCAGCCGTAGGCACGCCAGAGGAAGGTCACGATGTCCTGACGCATGCAGGTCAGGCCGGGACCGAAGTGGGTGGCGTCGGTGCCCTTGGTGATCTGGGGATCGTGGTAGAAGGCCCAGAGGACGGCGTCATAGAAGTAGTCCTTCTCCTTGACGTCCACGAAGGGATTCACCAGCCCGGTGGCCGGGACGGTCTCCTTCCGGGTCTTGCCGCAGCGGGTGCAGGTGAAGGTCTTCACGCCGGGCTTCGTCGCGGTCGGGGCGATGGTCACGAGGCCGCCGTCCCAATCGTGACCCAGGGCGGGCAGTTCGGTATGCTCTCGGCTGAGCTCCTCGCCGCAGACCGCGCAGACGGTCACCTCGTCCCAGCCGCCGGGCTGGGTGCAGGTCGGGGCCGTCTCCTTCTCCCGGGTCGGCTTGCCGGGGGTATGACCCGGGGCAGGCAGTTCGGTATGCGTGCGGCTCAGCTCCGTGCCGCAGGCCGTACAGACGGTCACCTCGTCCCAGCCGCCGGGCTGGGTACAGGTCGGGGCCGTCTCCTTCTCCCGGGTCGGTTTGCCGGGGGTATGGCCCAGGGCGGGCACCTCGGTATGCTCGCGGCTGAGCTCCTCGCCGCAGATCGTGCAGACGGTCACCTCGTCCCAGCCGCCGGGCTGGGTGCAGGTCGGGGCCGTCTCCTTCTCCCGGGTCGGTTTGCCGGGGATATGGCCCGGGGCGGGCACCTCGGTATGTTTGCGGCTGAGCTCCTCGCCGCAGACTGTGCAGACGACCACCTCGTCCCAGCCGCCGGGCTGGGTGCAGGTCGGGGCCGTCTCGTTTTCCCGG
>CAMHMK010000146.1 GCA_946186225.1 uncultured Clostridia bacterium | reverse complement strand
TGCCCCTCAACGAGATCATCTACGACTTCTTCGACGCCCTCAAGTCCCGCACCCGCGGCTACGGCTCGCTGGACTATGAGCTCTCCGGCTACCGGCCCTCGAAGCTGGTCAAGCTGGATATCCTGCTCAACGGCGAGATCGTGGACGCCCTGAGCTTCATCCTCTTTGCCGACGAGGCCTATGCCCGCGCCAGAAAGATCTGCGAGCGACTCAAGGACAACATTCCGCGCCAGATGTTCGAGATCCCGGTCCAGGCGGCCATCGGCGGCAAGATCATCGCCCGTGAGACCATCAAGGCCCTGCGCAAGGACGTCCTGGCCAAGTGCTACGGCGGCGACATCACCCGTAAAAAGAAGCTGCTGGAAAAGCAGAAGGAGGGCAAGAAGCGGATGCGCAGCTTCGGCTCCGTCTCCGTCCCCTCCGAGGCCTTCATGTCCGTTTTGAAAATGGACGAATAAATGGTGAATCGTATATGAACGAACTCAAACCCCTCGGCATTTACGTGCACATTCCGTTCTGCCGGAGCAAATGTGAATACTGCGATTTCTATTCTCTCGGCGGCAGCCGGGATAAGCGGCTGGTGGACGACTATCTCCAGGCCCTGAATCTCCACTTCAAGGAGACCGGCCCCCGGGCTGCGGACTATGTGGTGGATACCGTCTACTTCGGAGGCGGCACGCCCTCCTACTTCGGAGCCGACGGTCTGCGCCGCATCTTTGCCGAGATTCAGCACCGCTTCCGCGTGGACAAGGACGCTGAGATCACCTTTGAGGCAAACCCGGATTCCGTGACCGTCCCGCTGCTGAAAAAGCTCCGGGCCGAGGGCTTCAACCGAATGTCCCTGGGCGTCCAGTCCGACGACGACGCCATGCTCAAGCGCCTGGGCCGCCCCCACAACTATGAGCAGGCCCGTACCGCAGTCCAGCTGGCCAGATCCTGCGGCTTTGACAACATTTCCCTGGACCTGATGTACGGTTTGCCGGGCCAGACCTTTGAGCAGTGGGATCAGACCCTGCGCCACGTCCTGCGTCTGCGGCCGGAGCACATGTCCTGCTACGGACTCAAGGTCGAGCGCGGCACACCACTGTGGGAGTATCGCGACAGCGCCAATCTGCCCACCGACGACGTGCAGGCCGATATGTATCTGGCTGCGGTCCGCATCTTGTCTGAGGCGGGCTATGAGCAGTATGAGATCTCCAACTTTGCCCGCCCGGGCTTTGAGTCCCGCCACAACCTCAAATATTGGCTGGGCGACGAATACGTCGGCTTCGGCCCGGCGGCGGCCTCCGACTTTGCCGGCAAGCGCTACACAAACCGGGCCGACCTCAGCAACTATATCCGCGGTCTTCTGCAGCAGGACGTCTCCATCCTCTCCGAATGCGAGACCATCCCGCCCCGGGAGCGGGCAGGGGAGTATGTGATGCTCCGCCTGCGGACCAACCGCGGCGTCTCGCCCGAGGAGTATGAAAAGAGCTATCTGATGCCGTTTGAACCCCTGCTGAATGTGATCCGTCCGATGGCCGAGAGCGGCTACTTCCTTTTCCAGGGCGGGCGCTGGCGTCTGACGCCGGAGGGCTTCCTTCTCTCCAATCAGATCATCGCCAGGCTTCAGGAGGCCCAGGAGCAGAGCGAGCCTCTGGCGAAAAAACGGTAACGAAAGAAGGAACGTCCATGCCGAGAAAACACAAGCGCGCGCCGGAGGAGGCGCCGCTGCTGCTGCAAAAACGGATGCCCGCAGGGACGGGCCGCAAGCTTGGCTTTCTGTGCTGGAATCTCCTTCTGCTGCTGGTTGCCTGCGCTGTCCTGACCCTCTGTACCCTCCTGCTGTCCTACAGCAACTTCACGCCGGATATTTTCAAGGGCTATTTTGAGAAGCCCCTGATCGTCGTACTCAACTATGCCATTCCCGTGGGGATCAGCCTGCTGCTCTTTGCCCTGCTGGGCAGACTGTGGCTTGCCTACGGCCTGACCGCCCTGATCTGTCTGGGCGTGGCCCTCGGCAACTATTATCTGATCATCATCCGCAACGACCCCCTGCAGTTTGCCGACCTGACCTGCATCCGCGAGGCCCTTGCCATCACCGATTCGGCGGGCTACGAGCTTGAGCTCAGCGGGCGCGTCGTGTTCAGCGTTCTGGCGGGCGGCGTGGGCATGACGGCCCTGCTCGCCATCCTCTCCCGGTGGAAGCTCCGCTGGAGCTGGTGGCGGCTGATCGGGCTTCTGCTCGGTGCGGCCGCAGCCGTCGGCGCGGTGGTTCCCTGCGGCAGTCCGGAGGTCATCGAGGCGACGATACACTATAAATATATCGACACCTGGTCCGCGACGCAGATCTACGTTTCCCGCGGCGTGCTCTTCTCCTTCACGAACTCCGCCCTGACCATGAGCGGCGCTCCGGCGGGCTACAGCGAAAAGCAGACCGCGGCCGACTATGAAAAGTATCACGATGCGGACATTCCGGCGGACAAGAAGGTGGACCTGTTCGTGATCATGCGCGAGAGCTATTCCGACCTCTCCGATTTAGATACGACGGAGCCCAACGCCATCGACTTCTCCTGCTACGATCTTTACCATGCCATTGCCGCCGAGGGTCTGACCGGCAAGCTCATCACGAACGGCTTCGGCGGCAATACCCAAAATGCCGAGCGCTGCTTCCTGACCGGCAACTACGCCCTCAGCGAGTGGCGAAAGCCTGTCAATTCCTACGTCTGGTATCTGCGCGGCCAGGGCTACCAGACCGAAGGGGCCCACCCCTTCAACGGCTGGTTCTACAACCGCCGGAACATCAACCGCTACCTGGGCTTTGAA
>CAMHMK010000145.1 GCA_946186225.1 uncultured Clostridia bacterium | reverse complement strand
TCCATGGTGGTCTCCGCGCCGCGGTGGACGCCGCCGATGCCGCCGGTGGCGAAGATCGAGATGCCCGCCATGTGGGCGATCATCATCGTGGTGGTGACGGTGGTGGCGCCGTCCATGCCCTTGGCGACCAGGACGGGCAGGTCGCGGCGGCTGGCCTTGGTGACCTTCTGCCCGGCCTTGCCGAGATACTCGATCTCGTCCTTGGTCAGGCCGGCCTTGAGCCGCCCGCCCAGGATGGCGATGGTGGCGGGGACGGCCCCGTTTTCACGGACGATCTTCTCCACGGCCAGAGCCGTCTCCACGTTCTGGGGATAGGGCATGCCGTGGGAAATGATGGTGGACTCCAGGGCAACGACAGGCTTGCCCGCGGCGAGGGCAGCGGCGACCTCGGGATTGACGTCCAGATAGGAATTGTACATGTTTTGTTCTCCTTTGCTACAGACCGGCGCGCTGCATGGCAGCGGGCAGAGACAGTCTTGGATTGATGGTATCGGCCCCTTCGATGTTGATGGCAGCGCAGGCCAGGGCCAGAGATGCGCTGTCGCGCAGGCCGAGCCCGGCGGTAAAGGCTCGCACCAGGCCGGCGGTCAGAGCGTCGCCGCCGCCGGTGTCGTTCACCGGTTCCGCCTGGGGGCAGGGAACCAGCAGACGGTCGCCGCCCTCGGCGCAGTAGAGGCCGTCGGGGCCAAGCGACAGGAAGACCCGGCGCGCGCCGGCAGTCAGCAGCGCCTCCGCGGCGGCCTTCGCGTCGGCCTCGTTCCGGACGCGGACGCCGCAGAGGGCCTCGGCCTCCAGGCGGTTGGGCTTGACGGTGTGCAGGCGGTCCAGGATCGGGCGGAGCTTTTTGGCCTTGGCCACGCTGACTGCGTCGGCAAAGAGCGGGGCAGTGACGTTCCGCCCCAGCCAGGCGATGGCATCCTCGGAGAGGTTTGTGTCGATCACCACGGCGGCGGCCCCGTTCAGGACCGGAAGGCAGTCCTCCAGATAGCCCGGGGTGACGAAGCGGGCGATCTCATTGTCGCAGACCGCCAGGGCCATGTCCCCGTCCGGACCGGCCAGATAGACGTATGTAGAGGTCCGACCCTCCGGGACGGTGCAGGCATAGCGCAGGTCGATGCCGTTGAGCTCGCAGTTGTCGCGGATGTCCTCGGCGTAGTCGTCCTCGCCCAGGGCGGTCAGCAGATAGACCTTCTGACCCAGCAGGCTGAGGTTGTGGGCAATGTTCCGGCCCACACCGCCCATCGACATCCGGACCGAGCCGGGGTTGGAATCACAGGGGATCAGAGGCTCATAGGCCTTGCCGCAGATATCGACGTTCACGCCGCCGACGACGACAACGTATGCTTGTTCCATAACGGGTGCCTCCTTGGTTGGATTGGTTTTGGCAGGATCAGAGCGCAAAGGGGCTGAAGGAGACCACGCCCTCCACGGCCTGGGCGGGGGTGATCACGGCGTCGTCGTGGTCGATGTCCACGAGATCGTAGCAGTCGTTGCCCATGCCGAGCTCCTTCATATAGGTGAGCTGGCGCAGACCGCGGCGGGTCTCGATGCGCTCGGTCATGGCCTTGTTGTCGGCGGGGTTCAGGGCGTAGATCAGATCCACGGAGGCCTGGTCGACGGCCAGGATATCCAGGGAGGCGACCATGCCGATATTCGGGGTCACGACAGGCTGGGCAGCGGTGCCCTCGCAGTCGCAGGAGACCGACATATTGCGCAGGACGTTCAAAAAGGCGATATGGCCCGCGAAGTGATCGACCGTGGCCTTGGTGGACTCGGCGATCCGCTCCATCAGCTCCTCCTTGGCGATGCTCCACATATCGTCGGAGCCCTCGCGCTGGTGGATCATCTTCTTGCCGATGCGGCCGTCGGCCATGCCGATGCCGAGATTCTTGTTTGAGCCGCCGAAGCCGCCCATCGCGTGTCCCTTGAAGTGCGTCAGGGCAAGGAGGGAATCGTAGCGCAGGACGTGAGAGCCCTCTGACATTTCGGTGAACCACTTGCCGCCCTTCACGGGGAGCATGACGGTGCCTTCCTCGTCCATGATGTCCACGGGGCAGAAGGTCCAGCCGTTGACCTTCAGCGTCTCACGGTGCTGTTCGGTGGTGTAGCGGTCGCCCTCGTAGAAGGTGTTGGTCTCCACGATGGTGGCCTCCGGGGCGCAGGCAGCCAGGAATTCCCGGACCCAGGCCGAGGGGATGATGTTGGGGCCGTTTTTCTCGCCGGTGTGGAGCTTAACGGCCAGCTTTCCGGTCAGAGGTTCGCAGATGCGGGCGTAGAGCTTTTTCAGACCCTCGGGGGAGAGGTCGCGGGTAAAGTAGACGGTAGATTTTTCAGACATATGCGGGCTCCTTTCATCGATTTGGGAATGGTGATTCATCATTCCCTCGTTCAACGGCATCTCTGGCTGCGACGGCCAGTCGGTCGCAGCGCTCGTTTTTCTCGTTTTCCGCGTGACCGCGGACCCAGTGGGCAGTGACCGCATGGATCTCCAGCAGGTCCAGCAGGCGCGCCCAGAGGTCGGGGTTTTTGGCGGGCTGTTTGTCAGGCTTGACCCATCCTCTGGCCCGCCAGGCCTTCGCCCATCCGAGATTCAGGGCGTCCACGACGTATTTTGAGTCGGAATAGAGGGCCACGGCGCAGGGCTCGCGGAGGGATTCCAGGGCACGGATCACGGCAGTCAGCTCCATGCGGTTGTTCGTGGTCTCCGGTTCGCCGCCGGAGAGCTCCTTTTCCACGCCGCGGTATTCCAGAATCGCGCCCCAGCCGCCCGGGCCGGGGTTGCCGCTGCAGGCCCCGTCGGTGAAGATCGTCACAGTCTTCATGCGCGGCCCTCCCTTCCAAA
>CAMHMK010000144.1 GCA_946186225.1 uncultured Clostridia bacterium | reverse complement strand
TGCGCAGACGCCCGGCGTCAACGGAGGGATTGGAATAACCGTTCATCTCTGTGCGGCGGCTTTACCATCCGCCGAAATAGCCCAGCGTCACGGTAGCGTTTGCCGCGCCCTTTGCCATACAATCCTCCAGCGGCAGTCCCTCAACAAGGCCGAAAAGGAACCCGGCGATATAGCTGTCGCCCGCGCCCATCGTGTCGACGAGCTTTTCGCAGGGGACGATGCCGAAGCTGTGGAAGCGCTCTCCGTCAAAGCAGAGGCTGCCCTTCTCGCCCAGCATCGCGACGACCAGCCGCGGTCCCCGCGCATGATAGTCTCTCATTTGCTCGCGCAGCGCACCGGTATCCCCTCCGTCGCTGGAGAAAAACAGTACGTCCGTAAAAGGCATGGCCGTCTGCGCTGCCTCATCCTCGGGGCGCGTGGCGCAGTCGAAGGCTGTCTGCATCCCGCGGCGCTTGAGCTCGCAAAACTGACCCTCCACCTTGCCCCAAAGATCGCAGATCACCATATCGTGCGTGCAGATGAAGGAAAGATCGTCCTCCGAGAGCACGTAATCGGAAAGCACGCCCTCGTCGTAATCGCCGAAAACGCGCTCTCCGTCAATCAGACTGACCTGCGTGACGGCAGTCTTTCCCTCGCGAACGGACAGGTGCGACACGTCCACACCCTTCTCGGCAACGGCGCGGCGCATCAGCGCGCCAAAATCATCATTCCCGACCGGGCCGATATAGGAGGCCTCGCCGCCCAGACGCACGGTGTAGACGGCCATGTTGACCGGACCGCCGCCCGGATAGGCTTTTCCGCCCTCCACATTTTGATAAAAATCCACGCAGTTGCTTCCAACCGCAGCAAGTTTCATATTCTCACCTCTCAAAGCAGCAAACGTATCCTGTCTGGCCGCAGGATCACGCGGTGGTTTTCCCTCAGAGATCCATCGTCCTCATACCCGAAGCCGCGGACCTGGATCAGCGCTTTCCCCTCCGGAACAGAGAGCAGCGCAGCCTCTTCCTTCCGTGCACGCAGGATGCCGATACGAAGCGGCCCCGCTTCGCTGTGGGGAGCGGCCATTGCGGAGAGCAGCGCGGCGCCGCGTCCATCGCATTCTTCGCCTGGCGCGTACCGCAGGACGCGGCTCTCCAGTGCGATCGGCGTCCGTTCCGAGCACCACAACGCCCGAACGTCAAGCCACTCGCCGCCCTCCTTTTCCGGAAGGGGGAGCTTCGGCGAATGCTCCCAGACGTCCAGCAGCTCACCGTGCGGGCGCAGCGCTTTTCGGCGCAGCGTTTCATACAGACTCTCTTTGCCCGCCGCGTTCCATTCCGGACGAGGCGGCGCCACCGTATAGCCCGAGCCGCCCAAAGCGACGAGCCGTCCCGCAGCGGTAAGACGCTGCAGCGCTGTGCGCAGCGTGCCGCGGCTGACTCCCCATTTTTCGCACAGAAGGCGCTCGCTTGGCAGCCTCCTGCGCGGGGGAAGGGAAAGGAGAAGGACTTCCAGTGACTCCGCGGCGAACTCGCCCGGAGCAGGCACGCGCGGCCTTTTCATCCTTCTCCCTCCTTCTGCCCCCCACCGCGGCAAAAGGCTTGCCGCGGCGGGGCGTATTGCTTGTTGCTTGATTTGCTTCTGATCTTCTCAGATCAGGCGCTCTGCTGCTCCTTCTTGTTCTTGCGATCCCAGAAGTAGAAGGCGGGCAGACCGGTGGCGACGGCGATCACAGCGCAGAGGATCGCCGGGATGGGGGCGTAGGTCAGCTCGCCCCAGATCAGCGTCAGGGTCATAAAGCTGGCGATGATGGGCATGATCAGTCCGCCGGGCATCTTGTAGCTGGGCTTGTAGTTTTCCTTCTTGCGCAGCACGAAGATCGTGCAGAAGGTGGCAACGTTCTTCAGCAGGGCCACCATGGTGAAGTAGCCCAGCAGATCGGACAGCGTGGTGGCGAAGATCAGGACGATCGCCACGGCGCACTGGACGATGATGGAGAAATAGGGGGTCTCAAATTTGGGGTGGACCTTGGCAAAGGACTTGAAGAAGAGATTGTCCTTCGCCATGGCATATTCGATGCGGGGCTGGTACATGATGCAGCTGGACAGTGAACCCATCACGACGATGATCGCCATGATCGCAACGGCGGTGCCGGCGAAGTGGCCGATGCCGGGCAGCTTGGAAGCCAGCAGGGCGATCGGGGCGTCGGAAGCGGCCAGCTCGTCCACGCTCAGGATGCCGGAAGCGACAAAGGTCAGCCCGCCGTAGAGAGCGAGAACGATGACCGCGGTCAGGATCAGGCCCTTGGGCATGTTCTTCTGAGGATTGCGGATCTCACCGGACATGTAGCAGGGGGCACCCATGCCGTCGTAGGACCAGGTGGTGGAGGCGATGCCGGCGATCAGCGCGGCAACACCGCCGGTGGCGGCACTGGAGAGCCGCTCACCAGAGAGCAGCAGGCTGCCGTTGAGATTGAACAGACCGATGCCGATGATCAGGGCAAAGGGCAGGATCTTCAGTGCGGTGATGAAGGTCTGGAACGCGCCGCCGTTTTCCACGCTGCGCAGATGGACGAACATGAAGATCAAAACGAAGACTACGGCAACCAGGCGAAGCACAAAGCCATGGATCGGCAGGAAGTAAGCAAGGTGGTTCACGATCGCCAGCGCCATGATGGAGATGGACGGGGGGTCCGTGGCCCAGAAGCTGATCCAGCCGCAGAGGAAAGCCAGGGGGCGGGAACCGGCCTCACGGAAGTAGACATACTGGCCGCCGTCTTCCGGGAAGGCCGAGGCCAGCTCGGCATAGCAGAAGTTGGCGGGGATCTGGAGCAGACCGCCGATGATGAAAGCCAGGAACAGGAACAGGGAGCTTCCGGCCGC
>CAMHMK010000143.1 GCA_946186225.1 uncultured Clostridia bacterium | reverse complement strand
TGTCGTTCATGGCAAAGTTCTTCACCGTGCCGTCCGTGTCGATGCTGATGCCCTTGACGTCCTGGCCGCCGATGTCGATGATGGCCTTCACGCTGGGGTCGGTCACATGCACGCCCATGGCGTGGCAGCTGATCTCGGAGATGTTCTCGTCTGCAAAGGGGACCTTGTTGCGGCCGTAGCCCGTACCGATCAGGTACGCCAGCTCCTTGCTGCTCTGCAGGCCGACCTTCTTCAGCACCTCGTCCATCGCCGCGATGGCGCTCTGCTCGGAATTGATCTTGCTCTTGATGGTGGTATCGGCTACCATCTTGCCGTTCTCGTCCAGAATGACTGCCTTGGTGTAGGTGGATCCTACGTCACAACCGCCGAAATATTTCATGTTGATACTCTCTCCTCGTATTATTTGAATTACAATCGCCGCAGCGCGGCATCTTTGTTATTACCAAACCGAAGCCCAACGGAGTGGGTTCGGTTTGGCTAAGGAAGAAGGAGCCTGCGGATATGGAGCTTTCGCGGCTCTTACGAAAACCGCGGAAGCGGAATGGAGCAGGCTTCTTCTGACGTTACATGCAGACTTCGTCCTCGAACTCCACCAGGGACGGGTCCACGGGCTCGGCACGCTTGACGGTGCGCATGTACTCGTTGACCTTGTCGCGCATGGTGCGGCGGGAGACGGTGCGGGGGTCCATCAGGTCGTGCTCGACCCAGATCAGGTCGTAGCCGCGCTGACGGCCCTGCTCGTCCAGGATGCCCTGCACGGTGGCCATGTTCTTGCAGGCCACGTTCTGGTACATGATGACCAGCGGGGCGTTCCAGGCTTCCACCTGGCGCCAGCACTCGTCCACCACGTTCTGGTAACCGCCGTTGGTGTGACGGCGCATGACCATACGCTCGTACAGGCGGGCCAGATCACGCAGCGCCTCTTCCTTGTCCTCGGTCTCCAGATGCTTGGTGAAGTTCAGAGACTCCATCTCCACCAGGACGTTGATGCCCCAGCAGTTGGCCAGCCAGTTGGAGAAGTTGGCATAGTAGTGGGCCGGGCAGGACCACACGATGGCGCGGTAGCGCATCTTGCGCTCGGGCCAGGCGGTCTCGCGGTTCTCGTAGGCCTTCAGGAGCATCTTGTTGACCTTCTCCATGGAGGGCAGGACGCGGGGATCGATGCCGCCGTCCATCTCGTAGTTCCACTTGCGGAAGAGCTCGTAGCTCGGTCCGATGAACTGAGGATAGGCGGACTTGTTGATCTCCCACTTCTGCAGCTCCAGGTCGGTCTCCTGGTTGAAGCGCTTCATGGCGGTGAAGTAGGCGTCCCAGTTCCACTTGGCGCCGGTGGCGTCCTCAATGGCCTTGATGCAGGCCTTGATGTCCTCGGCGGCATACTGCACGGTGTTCTCATCGTCCAGGTAACGCACGGGGAAGCAGAGGTGGAACACGGGGGTGTTGGGGAAGCGGCGGGCAAAGTAGGAGGAAGCCATGGTGGAGCCGTCGCAGGGCATGGAGCTGGAGATGAACAGAGAGCCCATGTCGGGCAGAGCGTTGATGACCAGGGCGCCGCACTCGGAAGAAGGCACCGGGCAGGTGTCGGAGGGCAGGCCGTAGCTCTCAACGGCGTCAATGTAGGGGATGCAGACCAGCTGGTCGATCTCGGAGACCAGGAACATGGGCAGCAGCTGGTGCGGGATGGCGAGCAGGTCGGGGAAGCCGGCGGCGATCTGACCCATGGTCATTTCGTCGAAGGTGAAGAGCATCTTGTTGAGCTCTTCGCTGTTGCCGTTCTTCCGGTCGGCCTTGGAGAGGAAGACCAGGTTCTCCGCCACGTAGCGGAAGATCTGGTAGGTGACCTCATGGCTCATGCGCAGGTTGGAGCCGCGCAGACCCAGGATGTTCTTGTCCATAAAGCCGTGGCAGCAGAAGTAGGAGATCATCCAGCGATACCACAGCGCGCTGTTCATGGCGGGGATCAGGTCCTTGGAGAAGGTCATGAGGAGCATGCCCCACATCTTGGCCCACTCATAGAAGTCATAGGCGGTGTCCTTCACGCCGCGCCACTCGCGGCGGACGGTGGCCATGGCGCCCTTGCGGTAGAGGCGGCCCAGGCTGCGCTCGCCGTTTACCACGCGGTCCCACTTCTCGGCCTTATCCAGGGCCATGAAGTCCTTGTACTCGCCCTTGACGCGCTCCACGTTGGCCTTGCAGTCCTCCACGCACTTCTTGCCGAAGGCCTGCCAGTCGGTCTCCTTCAGCATGTCGCCGAAGATGCCCACGACCTCCATCAGGTTTTCGCCCTGCTTTTTCCAGTTGATGTTGTCTTTGGCTTTCCAGAATTTAGGGTTGGGATATTGAACCTTTGCCATTATGCTTTACCCTCCTCTTTATGAATGCGCTTGATCTCCAGAGACTCCACGAAAGCCTGCACGCGGGTGCGCAGCTGACCGGAGTTGCCGTTGTTGTACAGACGGTCGATGGAGAGGACGGGCCAGCCGTATTCATCGTGCATGATGTGGCTGACCAGGGCGCGCTCGAAGCCCCAGTAGTCGCAGTACTTCATCTGCTCGTAGATGATGCCCTCGGCGTTGAATTCCTTGGCCAGGCGGTCGGCGGTCTCGCGGCGCTGCAGCACCTTCTCGTCGGAGATGTAGCGGGCGCACTCGGAGACTTCCATGTAGTGGCGGCAGATCTGGGTCAGGGCGTCCTCCTCGTCGTTGAGCTCAATGACCTCGCGGCCGGGAGTGGAGCCAAAGCAGTAGCGGTCGGAAACCACCAGGGCGCCGCAGCCCTCGATGAGCTTGGTGAGGCTGGGGTCGTCGATCTCGGAGCCGACGATAGCCACGCGGGCGCGGAAGGGGCTCTTGGCGTCGGGCTCGCGGGTCTTGAGCTCCTCCAGAGTCTCCCGCAGGTAGGGCAGGATCAGGGCCTTGGGGCAGACAT
>CAMHMK010000142.1 GCA_946186225.1 uncultured Clostridia bacterium | reverse complement strand
CTCAACGTCTATCAGCAAGCCAACAACTGGGGCGGTCAGCAGGCCATGAACCAGACCAATGCCGTTCCGCCCCAGAGCGCAGACAACCTGTGGCGGCGCATCATGATCATCGCGGGAATTGCCGCGGTCGTGCTGCTCCTGATCGGCTTGGTGCTCGTCGTTGCAAGGCTGGAAACAGTGAGCTACGTTCTGCTGATCTTCGCCTTTGCGGCCTTGATTCTGACCGGCATCAGCGCCTGGCTCAGCTTCAAGAACCGATAACCAATAGACAGCAGCCTACAGAAATCAGAAAGAAGAGGGGAATGTGAAACCATGCTGACAATCGGCTCCCTGGTGGACAACAAGTACAAGGTACTGAGCGTGATTGGCCACGGCGGCATGAGCGTCGTCTATCTTGCCATCAACGAGCGTGCCAACAAGACCTGGGCGATCAAGGAGGTCCGCAAAGACGGCGTTGTCGATTTTGAATCGGTGCGACAGGGCCTGGTCGTCGAAACGGACATGCTGAAAAAGCTGAACCATCCGCACCTGCCCAGCATCATCGACGTGATCGATCAGGACGACAGCTTCCTGATCGTCATGGACTACGTCGAAGGCAAAAGCCTGCAAAGCATCCTGAAAAACGGCGGCGCCCAGTCTCCGGATCAGGTCATCGAATGGGGCAAGCAGCTTTGCGACGTGTTGGGCTATCTGCACAGTCAGAACCCGCCCATCATCTACCGAGACATGAAGCCCGCCAACGTCATGCTCAAGCCGGACGGCAACATCACGCTGATCGACTTCGGCACGGCCCGTGAGTTCAAGAACCGCGCCATGGTGGAGGACACCACCTGCCTCGGCACCCGCGGCTACGCCGCCCCTGAGCAGTTCGGCGGCAGAGGTCAGACCGACGCACGGACCGACATCTACTGCACCGGCGCAACGCTCTACCATCTGCTCACCGGTCACAGCCCTGCGGAGCCCCCCTATGAGATCAAGCCGCTGAGCTATTGGGACCCGAACTTCGCCGGCTCCGGTCTGGAGAAGGTCATCAACAAATGCTGCCAGCAGGACCCCAACGCCCGTTATCAAAACTGCGCGGAGCTCCTGTACGCCCTTGAGCATGTCTCCGACGAGGACGACGCGGTCAAGAAATCCAGAAAGACCAAATGGTTCCTGTTTGTTGCCAGCCTTGTGATCTTCCTGGTGGGTGCAATCGGCATGGTCGCCTTCCGTCTCCTCGGAAACGGCGCAGCCAATCAGACCTATTCCGCCTATATCAATGAGGCGGAAGTCAACCTGAGCACGCCGGTGATCGCCATGGACTACATAAAAAACGCTGTGGAGATCGACCCCGGCCGCCCGGAGGCCTACAGGACCCTGTTCAACCTCATCATCCGCGATGACGTTATGACCGCGCAGGAAAAGACACAGCTCAACGCCCTTCTGGAACAGACCTCAGACGGCGAGAAACACATCGACGCACTCAAGCGGGAAGCTCCGGAGGAGTACGGCTCGATCGCCTACAATTACGGCATGCTTTTTGCTTTCACCTATGAGACCAATCAGGATAAGACCTGTGACGAACGCGCAGCTTACTTCTTCCGGGAAGCCAAGAACAGCAGTTCCCTGACCGCTGATCGGCAGAAGCTGGCCGAGTGCATGGAGACCATTTGCAACTACACCTCCGCCGGCAGAAGCGGCGAAAGCGGCAACGCGATCCGGGATACCGGCGCTCTGGGCGACAAGCTCTCCGCATCGGAGTTCTGGCAGCAGCTGAAAACCCTCCTCGATGGAGATGAAGCCATCACGGAGGAGAGCCTTCGGCTCAGCGTATACGAGCGAATCTCCGCTCTGATCGACGAGAACATCAACGAGTTCAAGGGCAGCGTTCCCCAGGAGGAACTCCTCCAGGCTCTGAGCAAGATGGAGTCCTACGTCAACGGCCTCGGCAGTACGGAAACCAAATCCCTGCAGGATCTTCGGACCTCTACCCTGGAGAGCCTGCAAATCACGGCCTCCAATGTGGAGCAGTTCTATAACAGCAAACCGGTTCCGACCGACAAGGAGGGCTGATCAATGGAATCGACACAGACGATGGAGTTATTCAACACCCTGTTTTACGTCAGCTTGACCATTGCCATTCTCGGCCTGATTGCGGCGGTCTCCCTGTTCTTCCTGTTTGATATTCCCACGGTCTTTGCCCTGATGACAGGCCGTGCCAAGAAGAAGACCATCGAACGTATGATCAGCCAGAGCGGCAAGGGCGAGTCCCTCCGGAAGGAGCGTGCGGCAACCGTTCTTGCCAACGCCGAGACCTCCGGAAACCTGAACAAGAGCAGCAAGCTCAAGCGCGGCAACTCCGCGCCTGCCCCGAAGCCCGCACCTGCTTCGGCCCCTGCCCCTGCTCCGACGCAGATGCCCACACCGGCTCAGAACGCGGATGACGGCGAGACTGTCATGCTCTCCGGACAGACGGCGAATCAAAGCTGGCAGCAGCCCGCAGCCGCTCCCCAGCCTGTTCCGCCCACACCACCCCAGCCGAGGCCGCAGCCGGTCCAGCCGGCGGCCCCCCAGCCTCAGCCGGTCCAGCCTGCGCCTCCCCAGCCGAGACCGCAGCCGGTCCAGCCGACGCCTCCCCAGCCGAGGCCGCAGCCGGTCCAGCCGGCGGCCCCCCAGTCTGTGCGTGCAACTCCGACGATTCCGATCCTGGAGGATGACGCGGGCGGCTGCACGGCGCCGCTCAAGGGGAATCCTGCGGCAACTCCCGGCCGTCGCTTCGTGATTACCGAGGACACGATGGTGATCCACACCAACGATGTGGTTTGACCCCAACCTGCAATTCCATCCGGAATTGCCTTACCCCATGCTTCTGTGCCGGGCACCCCCGCAGACCGGCACGTAGAAATAGATAATACTAAGATAGGGAGCGAAAACATCATGAGAAACAACAATCTTCTCAAGCGGTTGACTGCGTGGATGGTTGTGCTGCTTCTCCTGTTCGG
>CAMHMK010000141.1 GCA_946186225.1 uncultured Clostridia bacterium | reverse complement strand
CCAAGATTAAAGCCCTGCAGGTCGCCGTAGTCCGCCGTCAGAACCCCGTCCGCCGGGATTTTCAAGTCGGTATAGCGGCAGGCCTCGTAACTGGTGAAAACCGTACCGTCCTCCCGGGTGACCCGGACCTCATAGCTGTCGTAGAGGACGTTGTACTCGTACTCGGTTTTCTCATCCGAAACGAACAGATACGTTCGGTAAGGTGTGAAGCTCATCTCCGTGGCAAGGGATGAAGAAAGGATCTCCGCCCAGTCCTCCCGGATCAGACGTTCCGTGTTGGCGTGAATGGCGGCAAGATTGTCCCCGCTGAGCTGATTGGGAGCAAGTACCCATTCCGTGAGCCCCTGGACGGTGAACTGTTGCTCGGAAGGCTCGAAGCGCCAGCCCAGAGGCGCCTTTGCCTTCACGGTGACCGTGTCGCCGTTTCGCAGACCGGTCTCCGGCCTGACCTCAAACCGGGCGGCATCGGAATACGCCTCGCCGCGATTGGGGATCTGAAGCTCCGCTCTGCCCTCGCCGGACATCCCGGAAAACGTGACGCGCAGGTCTGTAAACGGGTCGGCGGTTTGGGGAAAGGCCAGCTCCCGCATGGGAGAGCCCGGGATGAACAGATTGATCAGGAGAATGCCCGCCACAATGCAAAGGGCGATCAGCCAGCCCTTGAGTCGGCGCTTGCGCTGCCGGTCCCGCTGCAGGTCCTTGATGTCCTCCTCGGCCCGGGCCTTGGCCATGCGCCGCTCATATTCCTTCTGCCCATCCGTTTTGGTTTCGATGAGCATGATATGCCCGCAGTAGGGACAGGAAGCCTTTTTCCCGTCTGCAGACAGCTCCATTTTCCCGCCGCAGGAGGGGCAGGAAAGGGAGATGGTTTTCATATTCGATTGGTTCATGTGAATCTGCTCCTTTTTTTGCATCGGTTCCGGTATTTGCAACCAGTTCCTTTGATTTCTTTTTCCCTTCGTTTACGCCTGCTCCAGCTCCCGTTCGCTTGCGGATCGAACGTCGATGGGCTCGCGCTGCAGCCAGGGCGGGCAGGCGAGGGTGCCGGAGGGCAGCTCGGTTTCCCCGGATGTGCTGATTTTGTCCTCCTGCCTTGCCAGGACGATCCCGATGTCCGCAACGACAAGGCGCTTCATGTACCGCCCGGCGTTTTCCGTCACCAGGCCACGCTTGACAAAGCCGACGGTCACGGTCAGATCGGAGCGGACGGCGGTTTCGGCCTCGCCGGTGTCGCCGTTCATCCCGCTGTTGATGTCGACGCTGATCACCCGCGTGCCGGAGGCGTTGATCTCCTCCACGGCGCTCCGCCAGGGCTCCCGCAGGCTGCCCTGGAAGCCGGTTCCCAGCAGACAGTCCACCACGGTATCGCAATCCGCGAAGGCGCCCGGAGCGTATGGCTCCATGGGAACGCCGAATTCGGCAGCCAGTTTCGCGTAATAGGCGCTCTCCTCGGTCAGCTTCTCGCTGAGCTTCACCAGCCTGCAGGGATGCCCGTGCCTGGCCAGAATGCAGGCCAGTGCGTAGCCGTCGCCGCCGTTGTTGCCGCCGCCCACGGCGATGGCCGTCCGGCCTTTCCAGTCCGCGGTCCGGAAGACGCCAAGCGCCGCCCGGTACATCAGCGTCCGCCCGGAGCAGAAACGCTCGATGGTCAGCCGGTCACTCTCCCGCATATTGGCAACGGAAATGCAGTCCAGGTAATCCGAACTCATATCTACACGGCTCCTTTCGGGGCAATTTTTTAACCCCCGTCTTCCAGCAAGTATTTCAACATTCGCTCCGGATCGTTGATAAACTGCCTGGTGATCCGGTAATGCTCCGTGTCCCGGTAGTCCACGCTGTGGACGCCGCTTTCATCAAAGAGCTTGATCTCCGCGCCGGGGAAGGCCATGACGATGGGAGAATGGGTCGCGATCATAAACTGCGAGTCCAGCTCCACCAGGTCGTGCATCGCCACCAACAGAGACAGCAGCCGCTGCGGAGATAGTGCCGCCTCCGGCTCGTCCAGCAGATACAGGCCGTGGCCCTCGAAGCGGTTCTGCACCAGGGCCAGGAAGGCCTCACCGTGGGAACGGGTGTGGAGCTGCCGATCGCCGTAGCGGCCCAGGCGGCTCCCGCTTTGGTCGATGTAGCTGGAGGTGTTGTAGAAGCTCTCCGCCCGCAGGAAGAAGCCGTCGTCCGGGAACGCGGTCTTCACCGTGGTCAAAAGACGCCAGAGTTCAGAATGGGAGTCCTGGGTGGCGAAGCGGTGCTCACGGCCGCCGCCCTCGGCGTTGAAGCCCATCGCGATGGCAATCGCTTCCAGGATCGTGGACTTCCCGGTTCCGTTTTCGCCCACGAAGATGGTCACGGGCCTGGAAAAGTCCATGGGCTCGCCCCGCATCAGCTGCTGCACCGCAGGAATATCCTGCAAATACAGGTCCCGCTGAGGCGGCTCCCGCAGGATGATTGATCTCAGGTAGTTCATTTCCGTTCGAGAAAAGCAATTGCCTTATGATACTTTTCCACCCGTTCCAGGGCCTGTTCGTCTATCTCGTCAAGGCGCAGCAGGTCGCTGTTATGATACAGGTCGGCCAGCTTGACCGTGCGCGCCACCGGGTTCGGCTTGATGGCGGCGACGTAATCCATATAGGGAACAGCCGGATCGTGGGTCAGCAGCGTCAGGGCCTCGATCGCTTTTTCCGGGAAGCCCATGCGGCGCAGATCGTCCAGCGTATCGTCCGTATCCTCCACCACATCATGCAGCAGGGCGACGACGGTGGTGATCTCGTCTTTCATTTGCTCTGCCAGATGAAACGGGTGAAACACATAGGGAATCCCGCACTTGTCTACCTGGTCTTTGTGGGCCTCAAAGCAGAGCTTGAGCGCCTTTTTCGTGTTGTCTGTGTAAATCATCTGTGTCACATCCTCCCGGTGATGATATCCAAAAACGCCGCGTCCTCGGTCCAATCGTGGTCTCTGCGCTGACGACCGGTCATCTCAGCCCCGCAGCCCGGGCGGCGATCCGCCGGCCGGGCGACCTTGCACCCGCATGCGGAGCACTCGTAGTCGTCTTTCTCAAAGAGGTGCGTGTTTT
>CAMHMK010000140.1 GCA_946186225.1 uncultured Clostridia bacterium | reverse complement strand
GGATGATCGCCGGAAAGCCGGCGCACATTCTTTCCCTGCGGCGCAAAAAATCCGGGATTGTAAAAGCCCCCCCGCTATGGTATAATGTGGATACCAAACACAAAGGAGCTGCAAGCATGGAAGAATTAAAGCAATACATGGAGTATTCCGTCCAGGTCACCCAGCGGCTGCTGGCGGCGGACAGCCCCTCGGGCTTCACCCGTGCAGCCGAGCAGGTCCTGCTCAAGGAGCTCTCTGATCTCGGTTATGCGCCCAAGCAGACCACCAAGGGCGGCGTCCTGGTGGATCTGGGCGGCACGGACGTGAATGACGGTCTGCTGCTGCAGGCCCACATCGACACCCTCGGCGCGATGGTGGCTGAGGTCAAGGGCAGCGGCCGACTGCGCCTGACCACCCTCGGCGGTCTGCCCGCCGTGATGGCAAACACCGAAAACTGCCGGCTCTACACCAAGTTCAACGGCGTTCTGGAGGGCACGATCCAGCTCTGCAACGCCTCCACCCACGTCAACGACAATCTCCGCACCACGGTTCCCGACTACAACAACCTGGAGCTGGTCCTGGACGAGCCCGCCTTCTCCGCCGACGCCGTCCGCGCCCTCGGCGTGGACGTGGGCGACGTGGTCTGCCTGGACCCCCGCACCCGCGTGACCGAGAAGGGCTACATCAAGAGCCGCTTCCTCGACGACAAGCTGAGCGCCGGCATCCTGGTCGGCCTTGCCAAGTATCTCAAGGACAAGGGGCTGACCCCGAAGCGCCGGGTCTACGCTCACTTCACGATCTATGAAGAAGTCGGCCACGGCGGCTCCGGTTCCGTCCCCGCGGGCGTGACCGAGTCGATCTCCGTGGACATGGGCTGCGTCGGCGACGGCCTGCAGTGCACCGAGCACCAGGTCTCCATCTGCGTCAAGGACAGCGGCGGCCCCTACAGCTACGAGGTCGTGACCGGACTGATTGCCGCGGCCAAGGCCGCCGGCGCAGACTACAAGCTGGACGTCTACCCGCACTACGGCTCCGACGTGGAGGCCACCCTGCGGGCCGGATGGGACATCCGCCATGGTCTGATCGGACCGGGCGTCTACGCCTCCCACGGCTACGAGCGCAGCCACAAGGACGGCGTGCTGGCGACCCTCCAGGTCCTGGCAGGCTACCTTGGCCTCTGAGATGGGGGTGCGATATGCTTCCCATTGAGCAGAAAGACATATTGACCTACCGCTTCCTCTCCGGTCTGCGCTTTGCGCCGGGCGGCGGGAAGGCCGCCTTCGTGGTGGCAAACGCCAACGAGGAGGAGAACTGCTACGAGCGCCGCCTCTGGCTCTATGAAAACCACGGCATCCGCCAGCTCACGGATCTGGGCAAGGAGGGCGGCTTCACCTGGTTGGACGAAAACCGCCTGCTCTTTCCCTCGGTCCGCTCCGCCAAGGAGAAAAAGCGCGCCGAGGCCAAGGAGGAATTCACCGCCTACTACGTCCTGGACGTCCGCGGCGGCGAGGCCCTGCCCTTCATGACTCTCCCGATGCAGGTCTCAAGCCTCCGCGTCCTGGACCAGACCCACTTCCTGGTCACCGCCGACGTGGATAAGCGTCACCCCGATCTCTGGAACGCCGACGAGGAGACCCGCAAGCAGGTCCGGGACGAGCGGGAGGCCGACGCCGACTACGAGGTCTTTGACGAGCTGCCCTTCTGGGGCAACGGCCAGGGCGTGACCAACGGCAGCCGCCGCTCCCTCTTCCTGGTCGGGCTGGAGCCCTTCCGCGTGACCGCGATCACGGTCCCGCCCGAGGAGGTCTCCGCCACGGCGATCCTGGGCGACGAGGTCCTCTACACGGTCTCCGGCTGGGACCGCAAGCTCCGGCTGAGCGGCTTCCAGCTCCGCGCCGTGAACTGGAAAACCGGCATGAGCCGCTCGATCCGCGACCATGCCACCCTCCGGCCTGAGGGCATGGAGGTCGTGGGCGACCGGGTCCTCCTGATCGCCACCGAGGCCCGGCGCCACGGTCTGAACGAAAACGCCTGGGTCTATACTCTGGACCCTGCCACCGGCGAGATCGATCTGCTCCGGATGGAGGAGTACAGCATGTACAACTCCGTGGGCAGCGACTGCCGTCTGGGCGGCAGCCGCCAGCAGGTCGCAGCGGACGAGGGGCTCTACCATCTGACCACACGCGGCGGAAATGCATGCCTCCACCGCCTGAACCCCGACGGCTCCGACGTCCCGGTCTTTGCCCGCCCGGGCGCCGTGGACGGCTTCGACGTGGACGGCGGACGTTTTCTCTTCATCGGTCTGTTCGACATGCATCTCCAGGAGCTCTATGAGTACGATCCCGCCGCAGACGAGCTGGTCCGCATTTCCCATTTCAACGACAAGGCTCTGGACGGCCGCTATGTGGCGCAGCCCGAGTCCATGACGGTCCACAGCCGCGGCTATGAGATCGAGGGCTGGGTCCTCAAGCCCCGGGACTTCGACCCGGAGAAGAAATACCCCGCCGTTCTGGACGTCCACGGCGGACCCAAGACGGTCTACGGCCCGGTCTTCTACCATGAAATGCAGGTCTGGGCCTCCCTGGGCTACTTCGTCTTCTTCTGCAACCCCAAGGGCAGCGACGGCGGCACCAACGAGTTCATGGACATCCGCGGACGCTACGGCGACACCGACTACGCCAACCTGATGGATTTCACCGACGCGGTCCTGGCGGCCCATCCGCAGATCGACCCCAAGCGCGTCTGCGAGACCGGCGGCAGCTACGGCGGCTTTATGACCAACTGGATCATCGGCCATACCGACCGCTTCTGCTGCGCGGCCTCCCAGCGCTCGATCTCCAACTGGATCAGCTTCTACGGCATTTCCGACATCGGCTTCTACTTCGCCGACGACCAGTGCGGCGGCAACATCTATGACAACGCCGAAAAGCTCTGGAGCCTTTCGCCCCTGCGCTATGCCAGGAACGTGAAGACTCCCACCCTCTTCATCCACTCCGACGAGGACTATCGCTGCCCGCTGGAGCAGGGTCTGCAGATGTACGCGGCCCTGGTCGATCGCGGCGTGGAGGCCCGGCTCTGCCTCTTCCACGGCGAAAACCACGAGCTCTCCCGCTCCGGCAAGCCCAAGCACCGCCTGCGCCGGCTGAAGGAGATCACCGACTGGTTCGAGCAGCACGCCCG
>CAMHMK010000139.1 GCA_946186225.1 uncultured Clostridia bacterium | reverse complement strand
AAAAAACGTCGTATTTCATGTGAAATACGGCGTTTTGGCACCCGCGAGGGGATTCGAACCTCCGACCTACCGCTTAGGAGGCGGTCGCTCTATCCTGCTGAGCTACGCGGGCTTGTATTCTTTTGAATGCGCTGCGTTCTGGACGCCTTGTTATTGTAATCGCGAAGGGGAGAAAAGTCAAGGATTTTTCTCCCCTTCGCGAATCAATCGGTTTGGGACAAGGGCAGCCAATCAGATCATGCTGGGCTCCCAGGTGGCGGGGGCTTCGAGGTCCATCAGCTTCAACAGGGTCGGGGCGACGTTGGCCAGACCGTATTTGCCGTCCTTGAATTCGTGCTTGTTCTCCGGGTCGTAGATGATGAAAGGAACCGGGTTCAGGCTGTGGGCAGTGCGGACAGAGGTCTTGCCCTTCTTTGTCTCGAGCATCTGGTCTGCGTTTCCGTGATCGGCAGTCACACAGACGACGTAGCCATATCGGTCTGCAGCCTCGATGATCTTGCCGACTCCCTCGTCCACGGCTTCCATAGCGGTGATGACGGCATCGATCACGCCGGTATGGCCCACCATATCGCCGTTCGGGAAGTTGCAGCGCAGGAAGTCAAACTTTCCGGAGGCCATGTTTTCCACCATCCGGGCGGTAATCTCCTTCGCCTTCATAACGGGAGCCTGCTCGAAGGGGATGATGTCGGAGGGGATCTCCTCATAGACCTCGAGGCTTTCGTCCACCTTACCGGAGCGGTTGCCGTTCCAGAAGTAGGTCACGTGGCCGTATTTCTGGGTCTCGGACAGGGCGTACTCGCGGACTCCGGCCTTGCAGAGAACCTCGGTCAGGGTATCCTTGATCGTGGGCGGCTCGACCAGATAATTCGTCGGGATCTTGAGGTCGCCGTCGTACTGGAGCATACCGGCGAACTTGACGCCAGTGTAGCCCGGGCGCTCGAACTCGGTAAAGTCGGCGCGATCAAAGGCCAGAGAGATCTCCTGGGCGCGGTCGCCGCGGAAGTTGTAGAGGATGACGCTGTCGCCGTTCTCGATCTTGCCGACAGGCTTGCCGTTCTCGGCGATCACGAAGGCGGGCAGATCCTGGTCGATACAGCCGGTCTCGGCGCGGTAGGTCTCAATGGCCTCGCGCGCAGTGGCGAAGAAACGTCCCTCGCCGAGGACATGAGTCTTCCAGCCGGCCTCGACCATGCCCCAGTTGGCCTGGTAGCGGTCCATGGTGATCTGCATTCTGCCGCCGCCGGAGGCGATGCGGTAGTCGTGGTCAGCGTCGCGGAGCTCGGCCAGGACGGTCTCAAGCTGATCCACATATTCCAGGGCCGAGGTCGCGGGGACGTCGCGGCCGTCGAGCAGGACGTGACAGCGGACGTTCCGGATCCCCTCCTCCCTGGCGTGGCGGAGCAGGGCGATCAGGTGGGAGATGTTGGAATGGACGTTGCCGTCTGAGAGCAGGCCGAGAAAGTGCAGCGTCTTGCCGTTTTCCAGGCAGTTGGCGGAGAGGTCCGTCCAGGCGGCGGATTGGAAGATCTGGCCGTTTTCGATGGACTCCTGCACGAGCTTCGCGCCCTGAGAATAGATCTGGCCGCAGCCGAGGGCGTTGTGGCCGACCTCGGAGTTGCCCATATCGTCATCCGTGGGCAGACCGACGGCAGTGCCGTGGGCCTTGAGCCAGGTATAGGGGCAGGTGGCAAAGAGCTTGTCCAGGTTCGGGGTATTGGCGCGGGCGACGCAATCGCCCTCGCCGCCGTCGCCGCGGCCGACGCCGTCCATGATGACCAGAACTACGGGTTTCTTCATATATCAAGTTCCTCCAAAGCAGATGATTTTGATCAGGTTCATTTTACATGACAGGGCGGAAAAACGCAATTGACAAATCCTTCAAAAAAGCCGGTTTCCCGCCACGTATTTTGCGTACATATTGCGGTCGTCGGCCAGATACATGGCCCGTTCCAGTCGGTCGCGGAGGCCCAGCGCCTGCGGGTGGTCCAGGCTTTCGTCGTCCACCACCACGGCGTCAAATTCATAACCGGGGTCAAACTTTCCGACCTTTCCGAAGAATGCACCGCCGCCGGCAGTGGCCAGATAGAAGGCCTGATCCAGGGAGAGGGGCTGAACAGTCTCATCCAGCAGCCGCCAACGGAGCTTGCTGGCCTGGATGGCATGCATAACGGCGCGGAACATGCTCTCGTGGCTGCCGCCGGCAACGTCGGTGGCCAGACCCACGTGCAGACCCATTTCCAGATAGCGAGTGGCCGGAGCAATGCCGGAGGCCAGGTTCATGTTGGATTCCGGGCTGTGGGCGATGAAGACACCGTTTTGACGGATACGCGCAAGCTCCTCGTCGCAGGAGTGGACGCAGTGGGCCATGATGCAGGCATGATCGCCGCCGAATAAGCCCACGCGGTCATAAGCGTCGCCGTAGAATTCGGACTCCGGGCAGAGACGGCGGACCGTCTGGATCTCGGCGATGTTCTCGCTCAAATGGCTCTGCACCGGGAGCTGATAGCGCGTCTGGAGCGTCTTCAGTCCGCGCAGGAGCTCATCAGAGCAGGTGGGAACAAATCGAGGCGTCAGGATCGGTTTCGTGTGCGGGAAGCGAGACTGCGTATCCACGATCCATCGCTCGGTCTCGGCCAGAGCGGTCTCCACGCTCTCCTCCCGCAGACCGTCCGGGCAGTTTCGGTCCATATTAACCTTGCCGACGTAAGTAACAAGGCCGGACTCCTCCAGTTGGCGCATCAGAAGCTCCGTGGCGGGGACGTGGATCGTGGCAAAGACGGAGGCTCGGGTCGTGGGAGAGATGCGCAGGTGGCGCGCAAAGCTCCGGTAGGCCAGTTCGGCGTAGGTCAGATCCTGATACCGCATTTCCTCCGGGAAGGTGTAGCGGTTGAGCCAATCCATCAGCTCCATATCCATTCCCATCCCGCGGAAGGAAAACTGCGGGGCGTGCAGATGGAGGTCCGTCATGCCGGGCAGAATCAGCCGGTCGCCGAAATGATCCACAGGCAATTGGCAAAGGGATTCCGGAAGCGTCGGATAGAAGCCCCTGCAGCGGCCGTCCTCCACCAAAAGATAGTGCTGCGGATAAAACGCAAGCGCATTCTGATCCTGACTTTGTATGAAATTTCCGAAGATCATTCTTGCGTCCATGGCGGTTCTTCCTTTCCTTTCTGTGCGTTGAGAGAAGCAGCCCTCCCGTCCCGGATTCCCGGACCGGGAGGGCTGCTGACTTGGCGCTGATACTATCTTTTGATCAGCAGGTACCTTTTTATCAATGATAGCATTTTTGTATTACTTGCTCTCCAGGTAAACCTTGGCGCGCAGGGAGTAGTTGATCATGGTGACC
>CAMHMK010000138.1 GCA_946186225.1 uncultured Clostridia bacterium | reverse complement strand
GAACAAGGACGGCGACCTGATCTTCGGTCTGAACGAGACCCGCTGGGGCCAGCTGGTCAACGGCCAGTACGAGAACCTGTCCGTCATGGACTGGACTCCCTCCTGGGCTGACGAAGTGGGCGCCTTCAAGTATGACGGCAAGGCCTACGGCATCGTGATCCAGAACGTGCTGATGCTCTACCGTACCGACGAGTTCGGCACCAACGGTGAGGAGCTGCACTTCGACCACTGGGCCGATGTGGTCGACTCCGGCTACACCTGGTACCGCCAGAACAAGGTCGGCGGCACCACCAACGCCAACATCAACTCCGCCATGCTCTATCCCTTCGTGGATCCCGCCTCTCCTGCCGGCGGCATCTCCGTTGACGGCTGGAAGACCCTGTGGAAATTCTGCGCCGACGGCAAGTTCGGCGGCGACGAGTGGAAGTACGGCATCGAGCCTCTGAACCGCGGCGACGTGCAGGTCACCGAGTTCTACTCCTCCTCTCTCTACGGCTCCATCGACACCGCTGCCGATGGCAGCGAGCATCCTCTGAAGGGCACCATGAACCCGGAGAACTGGGCTCTGGTCGACATCAAGGACGGCACCTACTACATCGCCGAGTACCTGGGCATCCTCGACCGCGCTGACCGCACCGAAGAGGAGACCGAGGCTGTCAAGGCCTTTGCCGAGTGGTTCGGCTCCGCCGCCGTGCAGGCCGAGTGGGGCGAGCAGTTCGACTCCTTCCCCTGCAACACCGTTGCTGCCGCTGAGCTCTATCCCGACGGCATCCCCGCCATCTACCAGATCCCCAACTTCGCTCTGAACGAGGTCGAGGGCGGCATGACCTATGCCGAGTATGTTGCCGCTCACAACGCCGAGTGGACCAACATCCTCACCAACCTGGGCTTCTACTGGAAGGACGCCTCCGAGGCTCCTGCCGAGCCCGATTGGGACAACCTGGATTGGGCTACCCTGACCCAGAAGGCCGAGTAATCATCCTTGAATTCCATATGGCGAGCCGGATCCCTCCGGCTCGCCATACCTGTATTCGATGCTCATCCATGCGCATCCGGAAGCGCCTCCGGCCGGAAGACGTTTCCGGATGCCCATATCATGAGAAAAACAGAAGCGATAAAGGAGTAATGCCCTATGATCCAACTGAAAGACATCGTGGTCAAATTCGGCGATTTCACCGCCCTGCACGACATCAACGTCCAGGTGAAGGAAGGGGAGTTCTTCACCTTCCTGGGCCCCTCCGGCTGCGGTAAGACCACCACCCTGCGCACCATCACCGGCTTCATCGAGCCGGTCTCCGGCACGGTCACCGTGAAGGGCCGGGACATTACCCATGTGCCTATCGAGAAAAGAGAGATCGGCATCGTGTTCCAGAGCTATGCCCTTTTCCCTACCATGACCGTGTATGACAACATCGCCTTTGGCCTGAAGATCAAAAAGCTGAAGAAGCAGGAGATCGATCAGAAGGTGCGGGAGATCGCCCGGAAGGTGGATCTCAGCGACGAGCAGCTGGAAAAGGCCGTGTCCCAGCTCTCCGGCGGCCAGCAGCAGCGTGTGGCCATTGCCCGCGCTCTGGTGACGGGTCCGGCCATCATCTGCATGGACGAGCCCCTCTCCAACCTGGACGCCAAGCTCCGTGTGCAGCTGAGAAACGAGCTGAAAAAGATGCAGAAGGACTTCGGCATCACCACCATCTATGTCACCCATGACCAGGAGGAGGCCCTGACCCTGTCCGACCGGATCGCAGTGTTCAACAAGGGCTATATCGAGCAGATCGGCACCCCCAACGAGGTCTACAACTTCTCCAAGACCGAGTTTGTCTGCAACTTCATCGGCGACATCAACCGCCTCAGTGATGAGGTCATGCAGAAGCTCAAGGCCGCCGGCGCCGATGTGGACCCGGGCAAGCACAACTATGTGCGCCTGGAGCGCCTGCACGTGAACGTGGATCCGCTGCCCGGCCAGGTGGCCCTGGACGGCAAGGTGACCATGCGGGAGTACTACGGCCTCTACATCAAGTACTACATCGACCTGGGCAGCCAGACCATCAAGGTCATCGAGAAGAACGACGGCGTCCGGATCTATGAGGAAGGCCAGGTCGTCAAGGTGATCCTGGATCCCCGGGACATCATGGCCTATGAGCCCGGCGAGGAAGTCGAGGTGGCAAAATGAACGGCAGCCTTGACAGAAAGCTCCGGCCGGAAACCCTGCTGCGTGTTTTCGGCATCGCTTTCTTCGCCTATCTGTTCTTCGGCTTCATGCTGCTGCCCTGCCTGAATACTCTGACCAGCATTTTCCGCACCAAGAACGCAGCGGGGGAGACGGATCCCTTCGCGGTCATCCGCTTCTTCCTGGCAGGCAAGATGAAGCGCTATGTCTTCAACTCCCTGAAGCTTGCCGTTTACCTGGTGGTCACGGTAAACATAGTCGGCATTTCTCTGGTGCTGCTCACCGAGTATTTCGACATCAAGGGCGCAAAGATCCTGCGCATGGGCTATATGACCACCATGATCTACTCCGGCGTGGCTCTGGTCACCGGCTACATGTTCCTCTATGCCAGCGACGGCATGCTCACGAGTCTGATGAAGAACGCCTTCCCGGACTTTAACCCCAACTGGTTCTCCGGCTTCAACGCGGTGCTCTTCACCATGACCTTCGCCTGTACCTCCAACCATATGCTCTTTTTGCGAAATGCCATCCGCGGCATTGATTACAATACCGTGGAGGCGGCCCGCAACATGGGCGCCAAGCCCTTCAAGGTGCTGCTGAAGGTGGTGCTGCCCTCCCTGCTGCCCACCCTCTTTTCTCTCACGGTCATGACCTTCATCACGGGTCTCTGCGCCATGTCCGCGCCGACCCTGCTGGGCTATGACTCCATCAACCCCGAGATCGTGCGTCTGGCTGGCTCCTCCACCGCGGACGAGGCCTTCCCCCAGGCGAGAGCCGCCCTGCTCAGCATCATCCTGGCCATGTTCACCATCGTCCTGCTGACGGTGCTCTCCGCCTACGAGCGCAAGGGCCATTACCTCTCCGTCTCCAAGACCAAGGCCAAGCTCCAGAAGCAGAAGATCACAAACCCCGTCTGGAACGTCATTGCCCATATCTACGCCTATATCCTCTTCATCATCTACATGACTCCGGTGGTCATGATTATCGTCTTCTCCTTCCAGAACTACAGCGCCATCAAGGGCAAGCGCCTGGATCTGAACGGATGGACCCTCATCAACTTCATCGGCAAGCAGGACTATACCTATACCAACGACCGAGGCCGGGAGAAGACGGTGGTGGGCGCCATCTCCGGTGTGTTCTCCAACGAGAAGACCCTGGGCGGCATCAAGCTCAGTTTCCTCATGTCCGCCATTGCCGCGGC
>CAMHMK010000137.1 GCA_946186225.1 uncultured Clostridia bacterium | reverse complement strand
CATGGTCGTCTACTGCACGGTCTGCAACGCTGAGCTGAGCCGTGAGCACACCGAGCTCCACGCCCTCGGCCACAACTGGAGCGAATGGGCACAGACCAAGGCTCCGACCTGCACCGAGGAAGGTGTGGAAACCCGCACCTGCGCCCGCTGCGGCGAGGCCGAGACCCGGCCGGTCGCCAAGGGCGAACACGCCCCTGCTGCGGAAGTCAAAGAAAACGAGACCGCTGCCACCTGCACCGGCAAGGGCGGCTACGACACCGTCGTCTACTGCTCCGTCTGCCACAGTGAGCTCAGCCGCGAGCACACCGAGTCCGCTGCGCTGGGCCACCTCTGGGGCAAGCCTGTATTCACCTGGAACGGCTTCCAGAGCGCCACGGCGTCGCGCCCCTGCAATCGCGACAGCGCCCACAACGAAACCAAGAAAGCGACCATCGTCAGCGAGGTCGTCCTTGCGCCGACCTCAACCACGGATGGCGTTAAGATCTACACCGCTACCGTTAAATTCGGCAGCAAGTCCTATACGAATTCCAAGACGGAGATCCTCCCGGCGATCGGCCGGCGGAACCCCTTCGTGGACGTGAAGGAAAAGGATTACTTCTATGAGGCTGTCCTCTGGGCCTACTACCATGATCCCCAGGTGACTGCCGGCACTGACAAGACGCACTTCAGCCCCAGCGCCACCTGCACCCGCGAGCAGGTCGTCACCTTCCTCTGGCGTGCCGCGGGCTGCCCCGAGCCTCAGACGAAGGCCTGTCCGTTCACGGACGTGAAGAAGGGCTCCTATTATGAGAAGGCCGTCCTCTGGGCCGTGGAAAACGATATCACCAAGGGCACCAGCAAGACCAAGTTCGGCGTTGGCGAAGGCTGCACCCGCGGCCAGGTCGTGACCTTCCTTTGGCGTGCCAACGGCAATCCCGAGCCGAAGACCACCAACAACCCCTTCAAGGACGTCAAGAGCAGTGCCTACTACTACAAGGCAGTCCTTTGGGCTGTGGAAAACGGGATCACTGCCGGCACCACCAAGACAACCTTCTCCCCGGCGGATACCTGCACCAGAGGTCAGATCGTGACCTTCCTCTACCGCGCATACAGCGAAAGCTGATCTGAACCGGGCTTCGCCCTGCGTCAGTTCTGAGCATGCTCCCTCTATGATGACAGTGAACGCATCCCTGCACTGTCACTCATAGAGGGAGCTTTTTCGGACTTCCAGCAAAAACTGCAGCGACCTTCCCGGCTCCGGAGCCTTGAAGGATTGACAAGGCTGCCCTATTATACTATACTGTTAATAATAGATTGAAAGGGGCGGAATATATGATTCAGGAAGTAATCCGGAGCCGCAGAAGCGTCCGGACCTTTGACGGCAATCCGCTCAGTCAGGTGCATGCGCAGCTGCTGACGGAGCATCTGGGGAAGACCGAAAATCCCTTTGGGGTGCCGGTCGAGATCCGGTTGCTGGACGCGAAGGAAAACGGCCTGACCAGCCCGGTGATCGTCGGGGCAAAGCAGTATCTCGCGGGCAAGGTCCGGCGCGAGGGAGACTATGAGCTGGCCTTCGGCTATGCTTTTGAAGAGATCTGTCTGTATGCAAAGGAATTGGGGATCGGGACCGTCATGCTTGCCGCCTCCCTGAACCGCAGCGTCTTTGAAAGCGTCATGCAGGTCGGGCCGGATGAGGTGCTTCCCTGCGCCAGTCCTGTCGGCTACCCGGCCGAAAAGATGTCCTTTCGAGAATCCGTGATGCGGAAAGGCATCCGTGCGGACCAGCGCATGGCCTTTGAGCGCATGTTCTTCCTCGGAGATTTTGAGCATCCGCTGTCTGAGCAGGCGGCCGGTGTTTTTGCCGAGGCCCTTGCCATGATGCGTCTGGCTCCGTCCGCTGCAAACCGGCAGCCCTGGCGGGCCGTCGTATCGGAGAACCGCGTGGATTTCTATGTGTACCACTCCATGTCGGAAAGCCGGCTCGGCGATATCCAGAAGGTCGACCTTGGGATCGGCCTGTGCCACTTCGACCTGGTCATGCAGGCACAGGGTCTGCCTGGGCGCTTTGTCCGTCGACTGCCCGGGATCCCGGCGGAGGAAAAGCTGGAATATATGATTTCCTTCGAGGTCCGCAGATAGCGGGATCATGATTTTGATACAAGGAGATGGGAACTTGCAAACCGATCAGCGCATCCAGATTCTGATCACCCTTCCGGCCCGGGAGAAGCACCGCCAACTGCTTGAGGCCGCCTGGCCGGTCGGACGCTTTGTATATTGCCCGCAGGAGCGTCTGACTGAGGCAGACGCAGCAGAAGCAGACGTCATCGTCGGGAACATTCCCCACCGGCTTCTGCCCGCCTGCCGGCGTTTGAAGCTGCTGCAGCTTGCCTCCGCCGGTGCGGACGGCTACCCGGCGCGCATGCCGGAGGGAGCCGTTCTGACCAACGCCAGCGGGGCCTACGGCCTTGCCATTTCCGAGCATATGCTCGGCATGGTGCTGGGGATCCTCAAGCGGCTCTACACCTACCACGACGACCAGCGGCAGAGCCTCTGGCGCGATGAGGGAACGGTTGCCTCTCTGGAAGACGCTGTGGTGCTTGCCGTGGGCATGGGCAGCATCGGAGGCGAGTTCGCCCGAAAGTGTAAGGCCCTGGGCTCCTATACCATCGGCATCCGCAGGCAGCTTCGGGAGAAGCCCGACTACCTCGACGAGCTCCACAGCCTGTCCGAGTTGGATGAGCTTCTGCCCAGGGCTGACGTGGTCGCTCTCTCCCTGCCCTCAGGCCCGGAGACCGACGGCCTGATGGACGAGCGCAGGCTGCGCAGGATGAAGACAGGCGCAGTCCTGGTCAACGTGGGCCGGGGCAAGGCGATCGTCACCAACGATCTGATAAGGGTCTGCACCGAGGGCCGCATCCACGCGGCCCTGGACGTGACCGACCCGGAGCCGCTGCCGCCGGACCATCCCCTGTGGCAAACCCCGAACGTCCATATCACCCCGCACATCTCCGGCTTCTTCCATCTGCCCCAAACCCTGGACCGGATCGTCTCCATCGCCGCGCAGAACCTCCGGCGCTTCTGCGAGGGACGGCCCCTCCTGAACGTCGTGGATTCCGAGACCGGCTACCGCAGGGAGGAAAACCGGGCGTAACTGCTCAGTAAATCGGAAAAGCCACACAGATAAAAGATTCGTCCGCACGGAAGCCGCTTTGGCTTCCGTGCGGACGAGTTTTGTTTCATCAAACGACCCTAATTAGAACCCCGGACGCACATATTGGGGACCCCATCGAAGCGGGCTTCGATGGGGAAAAGGAGGAGCCCTGCAGCACAGTCGAAGGAGGCCCGGCTCTTACGAAACCGGGACTCCTGAGCCGTGCGGAGGGTGCTCCGACGTGGTGGAG
>CAMHMK010000136.1 GCA_946186225.1 uncultured Clostridia bacterium | reverse complement strand
TGCAAAAATTCCGCAAATTCCTGTTGATTTTTGCTGCCGCTTCGGTTAATATAGACGTGGCTCTCGGAGAGTAGAGCGCGCGCGTCGGGTTTTCCCGGTAGTGCCGTCGGATGGGAGGTTGCCGGCGGACGAAGTGGCCTTGCCACGCGGTGCGCGCTTGCAGCCGCTCCGAAATATCCAGAGCCAGACAACCTCCTCCCACTGGAGGATTTTTTTATGTCTCATCGCATCACCACCCGTACCCTCGCCGGCAGCGCCATGTTCGCAGCGATTGCCGTAGTCCTGGCCCGTGTGCTCTCCGTTCAGGTGATCGGCGAGCGCTATTCCCTCGAGACCCTCCCGATCCTGATGGCCGGTCTGTTCTTCGGGCCGGTGGCCGGAGCCTTGGTGGGCTTTGGCTCCGATCTGATCGGCTGTCTGCTCCTCAACCCCATGGGCTACAACCCCATCTTTTGTCTGCCGCCCCTGCTGCTGGGTCTGTGGGCAGGGCTCTTCCGCCGTCAGGCCGAGAAGGGGCTCCGCTGGACCACCCTGCTGCTGGCCGTGCTCCCGCCCATTGCCCTGGGCTACGTGCTCTGGCAGAGCTTTCCTCTGGCCTACCTCTATGGCAAGGGTGATACCCTCTGGATCTCCTACCTGGCTTTCCTGACCAAGCGGGCCATCCAGTTTGCCGTCGTTGCAGCCATTGACATGCTCCTGGCAAAACTCATCTGCTACCTTCTGGAGCAGCGCGGCATTCTGCCCCTCCCCCGGGAGGAGGCGCGGAAAGGAAGCTGACCATGACCTACGAAGAAGCCTTGGCGTATATCCACGCCGTCTCCTGGAAGGGCTCCGTGCCGGGGCTCTCCAGAATTACCGAGCTCATGCACCGGCTGGGCGACCCGCAGGCCGGCATGAAATTCATCCACATCGTCGGCACCAACGGCAAGGGCAGCACCGCTGCGATGCTGAGCTCCATCCTCACAAAGGCCGGGTATCAGACCGGCCTGTTCATCTCTCCCTACGTGATCGACTTCCGCGAGCGGATGCAGATCAACAACGAGATGATCTCCCGCCAGGCCCTGGCCGAGGCGACCGACTACGTCCGCCCCTTTGCCCAGGCGATGGCCGACGCGCCGACCGAGTTTGAGCTGATCACCGCCGTGGCCCTGTGCTGGTTCGCCCGGGCGGGCTGCGACATCGTGATCCTGGAGGCCGGGATGGGCGGCGAGTTTGACGCCACCAACGTGATCCCTGCCCCGGAGGCCGCGGTGTTCACCAACATTGGCCTGGACCACACGGAATTTCTGGGCGACACCGTGGAGAAAATCGCCGCCACGAAGGCCGGCATCCTCAAGCCCGGCTGCGAGGCCGTCCTCTATCCCAACGTCCCCGGCGTCGAGGCCGTGATCCGCGAAAAATGCGCGGCCCTGGGCGTGCCCCTGACCCTGGCCGACCCGGACGGGATCGAGACCCTCTCCCGCGGTCTGGACGGGCAGCGTCTGCGCCGGGGCAAGCTGGAGCTCTTCCTGCCCCTGCTGGGCGACCACCAGCGGTACAACACCGCCGTCGTCCTGGCCGTGGTCGAGGTCCTGCGCCGCCGGGGCTGGACCGTCTCCGACCGGAACGTGCAGGACGGGATTGCCGCGGTCTCCTGGCCGGGCCGCTTTGAGCTTCTGGGCCGGGACCCGCTCTTCATCCTCGACGGCGGGCACAACCCCCAGTGCATGGAGGCCCTGCTGGCCACCGCCGGGACCTATCTGGCCGGCAGGCCGCTGACCGTGATCACCGGCGTGCTGGCCGACAAGGACTACGCCGACATGTACGACCGGACCGCCAAGCTGGCCGATCGCTTCTTCACCGTCACGCCGCCCAATCCCCGCGCTTTGTCTGCCGAGGACCTGGCCGCCTGGCTGGGCCGCTACGGCAAGCCCGCTGCGGCCTGCGCGAGCGCGGCGGAGGCCGTGGCCCGCGCCCTGGCTGCCACGCCGAAGGACGGGGCTGTGCTGGCATATGGCTCACTCTATCTGGCTGCCGAGCTCCGGCAGGCCTATCTGGACCATCAGGGGACGGCGCTCTGATGGAATGACCATCCGAGAAAGGAGGCGTCTGTGTGCGTCGGCTCTGGAATGCCGTAACTGAATTCTACCGCAGAGGCGATCTGCTTCTGCTGCTTTTGTGCGTCATCACCTCGATCTTCGGCATCGTGGTGATCGCCTCTGCCACCCATTTTTCGGATTCGCCCCGCTTTCTGGTCGTCCAGGGCGCGTCTCTGATCCTGGGCATCCTCCTCTATGCGGCGGTCTCTCTGCTGGACATTGAGATCCTGGCCGAGCATCGGATCCTCCTTTTGCTGTTCAGCACGGGCCTGATGGCCCTGCTGCTCCGCTTCGGCATTGAGGTCAACGGCAACCGGGCCTGGCTCAAGCTGCCGGGCATCCCCTTCAACATTCAGCCCGCGGAGATCTGCAAGCTGACCTTCATCATCCTCCTGGCCAAGACCCTCAGCCTCCGCCGGGACCACGTCTCCTCTCCCAAGACCGTCGGCCTGGTCACGGCTCTGACCGTCTATATGATGGGCCTGATCGTCGTCCTCTCCAAGGACGTGGGCTCGGCCCTGGTCTTTTTGCTGATCTTCCTGATCGTGGCCTACGTCAGCGGCATCCGCGGCTGGTGGTTCCTGCTCGGCGCGGCCCTGGCCGCCCTGGTGCTGCCCTTCGTCTGGGAGCACTTTTTGCAGGACTATCAGAAGCAGCGCATCCTGGTGGTCTTTGACAAGACCATTGACCCCAGCGGCGAGGGCGTCCGCTGGGATACGAACCGGTCCATCGCCATGCTCTCCGGCGGCGGGATCTCGGGTCAGGGCCTCTTCCACGGGTCGATGACCCAGGCCCACGCCATCGACTCCCAGTATTCCGACTTCATCTTCTCCGCCATCGGCGAAGAGCTGGGCATCCTGGGCTGCCTGTTCGCGATCCTGCTGGAGGTACTGATCATCTTCCGCTGCATCCGCGTGGGCTTGAAGACCCCGAACTTTATGAACCGGACCGTCTGCTTCGGAATCGCCGCCATGATGGTCTTCCAGGTCCTGACCAACACAGGCATGTGCATCGGCCTCTTCCCGGTCATCGGTCTGACCCTGCCCTTCATCAGCTACGGCGGCTCATCGCTGATCACGAGCTTCCTGGCCATGGGCCTGGTCTCCGGCATCCACATGCGCCCCGACCCGGAGGCGAAGTCGCCGTATATCCAGCCAAGGTATTAACACGAAGCTCCAAAAGACCATCGGGCAGGAGGTCACCCGTTCGCTGACTGACCCTCCATCCACCACGTCAGTGTTTTCTGTCCGTCGGCCCGAAGCTTTGCCCGTTGGAGGACCCTTCAACCGCCAAATTGTCGCCC
>CAMHMK010000135.1 GCA_946186225.1 uncultured Clostridia bacterium | reverse complement strand
GTCTGGTGCAGTACATCGACCTCTTCCGCACCGGCGAGGCCAAGGGCATCCCCTCCCTGGAGGGCTATGTGTTCAACAAGGACAAGCTCCTGGAGCTGATGGACGTCTGCCAGACCCGCAACCTCTTCCGCTTCCACCAGGACGCTATGACCTACTTCCTCTATGAGGCCCACGGCAAGATGGACGTGTATGTCCACCCCGGCTATGCCCGCATCATCCGCACCGTGGACGAGTACTACGCCGCCAGCAAGGACGTGCTCCGCCCCGAAGTGCGCCGTGAGCTCTTCCCGGCGGACCGGCCCGTGCGCACCAAGATCCACGAGGATGTGAGCACCTACTACGGCGAGCAGGCCAAGTCCCGCAACAGCCTGGTGGGCGACAACTGCATCATCGAGGGCGAGATCGAAGACTGCATCATCTTCTCCGGCTGCCACATCGGCGCCGGTGCCAAGCTCAAGGGCTGCATCCTCATGCGCGACTGCGTGGTGGGCGAGAACGCCAGGCTGGAGTACATCATCTCCGATAAGCAGGCCGTGTTCTCCCCCGGCAGCGTCCTCATCGGCAGCCCCAATCTGCCCACTGTCGTCCCCAAGGACGGACGCATTTGACGGAAAAAGGAAAAGTGAATAAGGAATAAGAATGGCATCACGCCGCAGGCGTGATGGATTCCAATCAGTCGCCACAGGCGACACCATACCTCTTCTCTCTTCACTTTTCCCTATTCCTTCCCTTTATTCTTTCCCTTTGGAGGTATTTTCCCGAATGATTGCACAAATTTCCCGCGACGAAGTGCGCAGCGCCATCGAAGACAAGCTCTGTGCCTACTTCGCCACCACTTCCGCCGCCGCCACCGACGAGCAGGTCTTCCGGGCCACCGCAATGGTCATCCGCGAGATCATGAGCCGGTTCCTGGCTGCGGAGGATCCCCGGCACGCCGAAAAGGAAGTCCACTATATGTCCATGGAGTTCCTGATGGGCCGCAGCCTGATGAAGAACGCCTTCAACCTGGGCATTTCCGAGGCGGTCACCGGCGCGCTGGAGGATCTGGGCCGCAACGCCACCGATATTTTCGAAGAAGAGCCCGACGCAGGTCTGGGCAACGGCGGTCTCGGCCGCCTTGCCGCCTGCTACATGGACAGCATGGCGACCCTTGGCCTGGAGGCCACGGGCTATTCCATCTGCTACGAGCTGGGCATTTTCCGCCAGCGCTTCCAGGACGGCAAGCAGACCGAAGTGGCCGATAACTGGAAGATCGCCGCGGAGAGCTGGCTGATCCCCCGCTATGAGGATGAGGTGGAGGTCCGCTTCGGCGGTCAGATCTCCCCCCGCTGGGACAGCTTCGGCCACTATCACGCCGAGCACACCGGCTATGACGCCGTCATCGCCGTGCCCCGGGATATGCTCATCGCCGGCTACGGCGGCAAGGAGATCAACACTCTCCGCCTCTGGGACGCCAAGAGCCCCAACTCCCTGGACATGTATCTCTTCTCCGAGGGCGACTATGTGAAGAGCATGGAGCAGCGCACCATGGCCGAGGTCATCACCAAGGTGCTCTACCCGGCGGACGATCACATCGAGGGCAAGACCCTGCGCCTCAAGCAGCAGTACTTCTTCGTCTCCGCCACCGCCCAGGACGTGGTGCGCAAGCACATCAAGAAGTGGGGCGATATCCGCAGCTTCCACAAGCACCACACCATCCAGATCAACGACACCCATCCCACCCTCATCATCCCCGAGCTCATGCGGCTCTTCATGGATGAGCACGGCCTGGGCTGGGATGAGGCCTGGGACATCGTGCGCCAGAGCGTGGCCTACACCAACCACACCGTCATGAGCGAGGCGCTGGAGAAGTGGCCCCAGGAGCTGGTGCAGAAGCTGCTGCCCCGTCTGTGGGAGATCATGTGCGAGATCAACCGCCGCTGGTGCGATTATCTGGTCTACAACTTCAACTGGGACGAGCGGGTGGGCCGCAACCTGATCATCCGGGACGGACAGGTCCACATGGCCAACATGTGCCTGGCCGCCTGCTACAAGGTCAACGGCGTTTCCCGGCTCCACGGCCAGATCCTGAAGGACGACCTGTTCCATGATATCTTCACCCTGCGGCCCGAGCGCTTCACCCATGTCACAAACGGCATCGACCACCGCCGCTGGCTGGCCCAGATCAACCCTGGTCTCCACGAGCTGGTCACCGAGCTCATCGGCGAGGACTACCTCACCCATCCCGAGGAGCTGGCAAAGCTTGCCGCCTTTGCCGATGACAGCGAGGTCCGCGCCCGCTACAACGCCATCAAGCACCGCAACAAGGAGCGCTTCGCCGCCTTCCTGCAGCGCAACCAGAATCTGGCCTTCAATACCGAGGCCGTGATGGACGTGCAGGTCAAGCGTCTGCACGAGTATAAGCGCCAGCTGCTGTGCGCCATGAGCATCGCCAATCTCCAGATGCAGCTGCACGACAACCCCAATATGGAGTTCGTGCCCCGCACCTTTGTCTTCGGCGCCAAGGCCGCCGCGGGCTACAAGACCGCCAAGCGCATCATCGAGCTGCTGCTCTCCATGGCGGACGATGTGAACAACGACCCCGTCTGCAAGGGCAAGCTCCAGGTGATCTTTGTGGAGAACTACCGGGTCTCCGCGGCAGAGGCCATCGTGCCCGCCGCCAACGTCTCCGAGCAGATCTCCACCGCCGGCAAGGAGGCCTCCGGCACCGGCTGCATGAAGCTCATGATGAACGGCGCGGTGACCATCGGCACCCTGGACGGCGCCAATGTGGAGATGTACGAGCGGCTGGGGGACGAGAACATGTTCCTCTTCGGCCTGCACACCGAGGACATCGCCCGCATCCGCCGGGAGGGCTACGACCCCAATGCCGCGGCCAACGCCGACTGGGAGATCATGCGGGTGCTCAACCGCTTCCGGGAGGGCTTCCGGGACGGCAAGAGCTACTCCGACCTGGTGTCCGGCCTGCTCTACGGCGGCGACCCCTACATGCTCATCGCCGACTACCGGCCTTATGTGGACTGCCAGCGCAGACTCTATGACCGGATCAGCAACGCCGATGAGATGGCGCGCCTCGGCATCATGAACACCGCCCAGAGCGGCTTCTTCGCCGCCGACCGGGCCATCGAGGAATACGCCAGGGACATCTGGAAGGTCAAGTAAACAGCAAACAGGCGCCGGGGAAACCCGGCGCTTGTTTGAGAGAAAAGTGAAGAGAGAAAAGTGAATAGTTTTGGTGTCGCCTGCGGCGACGGATTTCAATTCATCACGCCGCAGGCGTGATCACAACTCTTCACGCTTCTCTCTTCATTTTTCACTTTTTGGGGGAAAGATCATGATCCATCAGGACCCAAAACGCATCGCCGTCATCGGCGGAATGAATATGGATATCGGCGGCAGGGCCGGCA
>CAMHMK010000134.1 GCA_946186225.1 uncultured Clostridia bacterium | reverse complement strand
TTTCAGCGCATGATGATGGCCAGGAAGGACAGAGGCGCATCGCTGTCGTTGGCGATGCCGTGGGTGTGGCCGCCGGTGCAGTATTCCGCATCGCCGGGGCCCAGCAGATAGTCCTGACCGTCCTCGGTCACGGTGGCCTTGCCGGAGAGGACGATGTAGGCCTCGCCCTCCTCCTGGTGGGGATGGACGCCGATGGAGCTGCCGGGGGGCAGGGTGTTCACGGCGAAGAGGGTGGTCTTGGCCACCTCGGCCTGCTCAAAGATGTGGGTGGAATCGTAGCCGCCTCGGCCGCCTTTGACCTCAAACCGCGGCTCGATGCGCATTTCCTCTTTGCGTTTAATCATAGTCTTACCTCCTGAATGTTAGGTGCTCATCCAAGTTTTGACGAGATCCATGACAGCGTTGATCGGCAGGGCAAAGCCCAGTCCCTCGATGGATGCCCCGGAGCTGGCTGCTCCGCTGTATTTGGTCGTCACAATGCCCACGACCTTGCCCGAGAAATCGAAGAGCGGGCCGCCGGAATTGCCGTTGTTCATGGCGACGTCGGTCTGAATCATGGAAACGGAATTTCCGTCGGTATTGACGGTCCGCTCCTTGGCGCTGACGTAGCCCGCAGTCAGCGAGTTGGTCAGATCGCCCAAGGGGTTGCCGATGGTGCAGACCGGCTCGCCCACTGCGACCGTGTCGGAATCGCCGAGCTCCACCGGAGTCAGATTCGCGGCGTCGATCTTGAGCAGGGCCGCGTCGGAGCCGTCGTACTGGAAGCCGATCAGGGTGGCGGGATAGACGGTGCCGTCGTGAAGAGCGACCTGGATCCGGCTGGCGGGGTCGCGGATCACGTGGTAGTTGGTCAGAATATAGCCGTCTTCGGAGATGATGAAGCCGGTGCCGACGCTGGGCGTGGCGCCTTCATCTCCGGCGATTGCCTCGGAGGAGACGCTGACCACGGCGTTGGCGTACTGTCGGTAGATCTGCGAGGGCGCCGAGGACTGGGCCGGGTCCGCGCCGCCGTTCGTGGGCGTGACCGAATTGCCCCGGTTGCTGCCGGTGGGATGGAGTGCCTGGTAGCCGAGGGCGCCGCCGATCAGACCCAGGAGCAGTGCGAGGGCGACCGCCACAACGGCCCAGACGATCCCGGCGCTCTTTTTCTGCTTCTTCTTTTTTGCGGACTGCTTCTTCGTTCGGGTCGGAGCAGCCTTGGGACGGGCGGGGAGGGTCTCGTATCGCCTGGGATCCCCCCAGCCGGGATAGGGATAGCCGGGCCAGGGTGCGGCATAACCGGCCTGGTAGGCAGCCCAGACCGGCGGCACAGCCGCCTGCCGGGACTCGGCGCCGCTCATCGGCACAGGCCGGACCGGCTCCGCCGCCTGCGCAGCCGCCGCCGCTTCCACGGGGAAAGGCCGGACCGGCTCCGCCGCTGCCCGCGGCAGCGCAGCCTCGCCGATGGGGGCGGGGCGGAAGGACTCCGCGCCGGGATCCTGGGGCTGGGGGTTCCGGGTAAAGGAATAGGTCCGGGCGGCCCCGGTGGGCGTCGCCTCGAAGCTGCCCCGTCCGAAGTGGTATTCGCCGCTGCCGGTGGCGGGGGTTGTATTGGCAGTGTGCAGAGCGACCTCTTCCGGTTCGATGCCGGCCCTGTCAAGTTCATTGTCCATAGAGGGTTCCTCCGTGCGGTAGGATTTGCGCCGGGGTGTCTGACCTGCGTCGGCAGACCGGAGGAAGTCAGCCCTCGGCGCGGGACCGTCCCGACCTGCGGGCGGCCTCGCTTTGATGTTCGATCTATTATAGCACAGCCGACCCAAAAAGGGAATGGGTTTTTTCGCTTTTTTCCGGGGGCCGCGGCGCGGCGCAGTTCCGCCCGGAGCGGGGCGAAAACCGGAAAAATGTCTTGTCAAGCGTCTGTTTTCCGGCGTCCGGGGCCGGTCGGAACGATTTCAGAAAAATGTCGAATCGATGCGGAAACTTGCTTATGTCAACCGAATGAATAATGTCGAATATTGTCTGCATATCGCCGGGGCTGTGGATAACCCGGTGGATAGTGTGAAAAACTCTCGGTAAATTCAGGGGTTTTCCGGAGAACCCGTCTGTTTCTGCCGGGGAAAAACCGGGTTTTCCACCTTGTATTTATGAATGGTAACGGTTTTGTTACGGGATTATGTCTGCTGCAATTTACGATTTTATGTAAACTTATACAGTTCGGTTTTTACGAAAAAAGTTCGGTTTTTACAGATTGTTAGAAAATCGCTCCGATTTTCGGCGGTTTTTTGTCAGCTTACCCAGTTGACAGGCAAAAAAGCACCGCCCCGCAAAAATGACCTGCATTTTTACGGGGCGGAAGTGCGGCAATCAGCCCAGCCGTGCGCCGGCGGGGATGGCGTCGTCCAGGGTCAGCAGGGTCAGCTTGCCGCCGTGCTCGGCGCTCAGCAGCATGCCGCAGGAGAGCTGGCCCATCAGCTTGCGGGGGGCCAGGTTGGTCACGGCAACCAGGGTCTTGCCGATCAGCTCGTCGGGCTGATAGTATTTGGCGATGCCGGAGAGGATCTGCCGGGGCGTGCCGGTGCCGTCGTCGAGCTGGAATTTGAGCAGCTTTTCGGACTTCTTGACCTTTTCGCAGGCCAGGACCTTGACCACGGTCAGCTCGCTGCGGTCGAAGGTATCAAAGTCGATCTCGGCCTTGGGCTCGGGCAGCTCGCTCTCGGGGTGCTGCTCGGCGCTCACCGGTTCTGCGGGGTGCATCATGGCCTCCAGGGTCTCCAGCTCCTTGGCGGTGTCGATGCGGGGGAATAGGGCGGGGCCGTTCTCCACCTTGGCGTCCCGGTAGAGGGTGCCGAAGAAGGCGAGAGATTCCCAGCTGCTGTCGGGGTTGCCCAGGCGGCGCAGGATCTCGTCGGCAGTGTCGGGCATGAAGGGCCGCAGCAGACCTGCGCAGATGCGCACGGTCTCCAGCAGGTTGTACATGACGCGGGCCAGGCGGGGCTTGTTCGCCTCGTCCTTTGCCAGGCGCCAGGGCTCGTTTTCGTCGATATACTTGTTCGCGCGGCCGATCACCTTGAAGATCTCAGCCAAGGCGTTCTGCAGGGCGAATTTCTCCATCTGCTCGTCGACCTTGTGCACCAGGTCGCAGGACAGGGTGATCAGCTCCTCATCCTTTTCCGGGTCCTCGGTCTGCTCCAGGGGGAGCTGACCGTCAAAGTACTTCTGGACCATCGCCACGGTGCGGGAGACCAGGTTGCCCAGATCGTTTGCCAGGTCCACGTTGATGCAGGAGATCAGAGCCTCATTCGTGAAGTTGCCGTCGGAGCCGAAGGGGAAGGTGCGGATCATGAAGAAGCGCAGGGCATCCACGCCGTAGCGCTCGGCCAGCAGATAGGGATCCACCACGTTGCCCTTGGACTTGGACATCTTGTCGCCGTTGAAGTTCAGCCAGCCGTG
>CAMHMK010000133.1 GCA_946186225.1 uncultured Clostridia bacterium | reverse complement strand
CGGTCCAGCTTTGCCATCCGTTTCAGCGTCCAGAACGCTGCCACGAAGGTGACCACAATAAAGATCAGGAAAAGGGCGGAGGTGGCGCTGTCGTTCTCCCGCAGGGCGATATAGTCATACAGACCGTGGATCGCCACGGGGACCAGCAGGGCCATCCGCTGGCAGAATCGGCACCGGGGCAGGTTTCCGTTCCGCTCCTGGGCCTTCGCCTGTCCGTACCAGGCGCCCATAAAGACGCCGAAGGCTGCATGGCCCGGGATCGCCGTCACGGCGCGGACCAGGGCCGCGCCCAGGCCATAGACGAAGACGTAGGAGAGATTCTCCCAGAGCGCGAAGCCCAGTGAGAGAAACACCGCGTAGACCACGCCGTCGTAGCGGCAGTTGAAATTCGGGTTGTTCCAGGTGGACAGGCGGAGCAGCAGGAACTTGAAGCCTTCCTCGCACAGGCCCACCACCAGAAAATTCATCAGCAGCTGATAGGCCGTGGAGCGTTGCTCCAGTCCCCGGAGGAGGAGCGAGCCCAGCTTTTCCCCGACCAGCGCCAGCAGAGTCGCCAGCACGCCGAGGACTGCCAGCTTGACCAGCAGACCCACCGGCTCCCGCTCCAGATGATCGGAGCGGTAGATATAGAGCATCAGGATGATGGCCGGGATCACAGCCGCCGCGATCAGCACCGGATGGATCCGGAAGAGCAGCATGGGGATCATGCAGAGTCCCTCCTTTATGATTCGTCAAAGTCATCCGTGAAGCGTTCCACAGCGTGGAAGGCCGCGCAGATGGAGGCATATGCGCCAAATACGGTCAGACGGTCGCCGTCGCGGAAGACCGTGCGGGCCACGGCGGTTGTGGGCTTGGCGTCGTGGCGCTCCACCAGCAGGACCAGAATGTTCTGCTCCTGCTTGAGCCCGGTCTGCGACAGGGGCTTGTCCCGGTAGGCCTCCGGAACGTGCTTGAGCGAGACCTGGGCGATACAGTCGCCGCCGATCTGGTCGATGATGATGATGCTGTTGGCGGACGCATCTCCGGAGAGCCTTCCGGCGGCATTCTCGATCACGTGATCGATCCGCTTGCGGATCCTCCAGGTGCGCGAGAGGATCAGAACAGCCGCCACCGCCAGGAGCGGGATCAGAATGCCGTAGATCTTGCCGAGGGCTGCGCTGCTGAACGACAGAAAGACGTTGATCAGAATGGAGACGATGGCCACGTTGAAGATGAAGCCGACCAGCATGCAGATCCGCGCCAGCCTGCGGCGGGATTTGGTGGAGAGGAACATCTCGCTCTCGCTGGTCGTAAAGCCGCAGCTCGTCAGCAGGGAGACCACCTGGAACCGAGCCTTCTCCTCAGGCAGGCCGATCAGACGGAACAGGACCGTAAAGACCTCGGTCATCACCCAGTAGAGCAGGACCAAAAGGGCGAGCAGAGAGGCGGAGGCGTAAATGTTCATGGCGTGCCATCCCCCTGCCGTCGAAGCAGATAGAAGGCAAGCGCGGTCCCCATCAGACCGTGGCAGAATTCCGGGCTGCCCCAGGCGGCCAGCACCTCGTCAACGGGCCGCGTCTCCCAGGTGAGCAGCTCGTCCTCGTCCAGACTCTGGGTCCCGGTGGGCTCCAGCTCCTCGGCCAGATAGACGTGGAAGGTGTTTTTGAACAGGGCGGGGTTCGGGTTGACCGCGCCGAGCTTCGTCAGCCTGCCGACGCGGAAGCCGGTCTCCTCCAGCAGCTCCCGGCGGGCGGTCTCGGCGGGGTCCTCATCCGCATCCCGCACGCCGCCGGGGAACTCGACCGTCAGCCGCTCGGCGCTGTGCCGCCACTGCCGGGCCAGAACGAACTGCCCCTGCCAGACCGGGATCGTCATCACCCAGTCCGGGGCCTGAATGGCAACGTACTCGCCCTCCAGTCCGTCGGCGGACCGCTCCTTCTGCGCCAGAACGTCGTAGACCGGGGTGTGCAGGATCGTCCTTCGATTCAGAATTTCCCATTTCAGCGCGTCTTCATTCATACGGATGCCACCTTTTCTGTATTTGACCGTTGAAAACCGCGGCGCGGACCTTCTGCGGGGCCTTACTTATCCAGTACCTCCACCTGGATGGCCCGCACGGCCGCCTCGATCTGCTCGATCTCATCGGCAGTCAGTTTGAGCTCCAGGCACTTCAGATTGTCGTGGAGGTTCTCCGGGCGGCGCATACCGACAAGGAGGCTCATTTTTTCATACTGCGTCAGAGCCCAGGCCTCCACCAGAGCGGCGAAGCTGCAGTTGTGGTTCGCGCAGATCGGCTGCCAGAGGGCGAAGGCGCGGCGCAGACCTTCCTGCTTTTCGGCCTCGTTCCAGGGCAGGCGGGCGCGGATGTCGGTCTTGCGGAAGGCCTTTTCCAGGAAGGCCGGACCGGTCAGGAAGCCCTCCTCCAGCACGCCGTAGGTCTGGAAGCTGACGCCGTTTTCCCGGCAGATCGGGAAGTAGTCCCGCCCGTGGAAGGGGGAGAGGACGCTGAAAAATTCCTGTACCACTGCCGCGCCGACCTTCCGCTCCGGGGCGGACAGATAGTCGTGCAGATCGTCCGGCTGGCTGTTGGAAAGGCCGTAGGCGCGGATCTTGCCCTCGCGGATCAGATCCTCCAGCGCGCCGACGGTCTCGGCCACCGGGAAGCTCTTGCAGACGTAGTGGACGATCACGGAGTCGATGTAGTCGGTCTTCATCCGGCGCAGGGAGTCCTCCACGTCGCGGCGGATCGCCTCGGGCCGGGTGTCGTTGTTTACGGTGTAGCCGTCGCGGGAGTAGTGGAAGTTTCCGCCCTCGCCGCGCCAGTTCAGGGAGCATTTGGTCTGCAGAATGAAGTCGTGGCGGCGGCCCAGCAGCGCCTGGCCCAGGAGCTCCTCGCTTGCACCGGTGCCGTAGACCGGGGCGGTGTCGATGTAATTGACGCCCACGTCTCTGCAGGCGTCCAGCAGACGGGCGGCCTCCGCGCTCGTGGAGTCGCGGTCTGTCCAGACGCTGCCCCCGCCGAGCGCCCAGGTCCCCAGGGCCAGCACAGAGACGTTCAGATCGGTGTTTCCCAGCTTTTGATAACGCATGACGGTACCTCCGGAGATAAGATTCGATCATTTCGGGCAAACTCGCCCTTTTACCCCATTGTACCACAGCCCGCCGCGGAATGCAAGCCGTGTTGCAGCCTCAAATGTGATATGCATTCATGTTCCGATGGAAAATACACTGTGGTAATTTACGCCGGGAAGGGAGGAAAAACGAAACACAAAAAAGAAAAATCCCAAAACGCAAAAATTTTTCTTGACTTTTTCGTGCAAGTGCATATAATAGTAAATGCACTTGAGCAAAAGGTCAGAGCATCAAGCTGCAGATAGCGGGTTTGTGTAATGGTAGCACACCGGACTCTGACTCCGTTTGTGAGGGTTCGAATCCTTCACCCGCTGCCAAG
>CAMHMK010000132.1 GCA_946186225.1 uncultured Clostridia bacterium | reverse complement strand
TATGCTACTGTGGCTCAGTCGGTAGAGCAGCTGATTCGTAATCAGCAGGTCGCCGGTTCAAGTCCGGCCAGTAGCTCCAGAAAAAGCCGCCTTTTCAGGCGGCTTTTTCTGGAGCAATACGCAACAGAGGAATCGCTATGATCGAACAAGTTACCTTATCGAACGCCGCGGCGCTGGACGAATTCGTTCTGGCCCATCCGAACGGCCATTTTATGCAGACCACACTCTGGGGCCGCGTCAAGACGGACTGGCCCTGGCACGGGCTGATCCTGCGCGGCGCTGACGGGCAGATCCGCGGGACCGTCGCCCTGCTGGAGCACAAGATGCACCTGATCGGAACCCGCTTTTTCTACGCCCCGCGCGGGCCGGTCTGGACCCGCGGCGACGATCAGACCTTCCGCGACCTGATCGACGCGGCGAAGACCTACGCCAAAAAGCACGGCGGCTGCTTCCTCCGCTTCGACCCCGAGGTGCCCGAGGAGGATACCGCCTTTGCCGATCTGGCCCGTTCGATGGGCTTCTCCATCGACGCGGCCACGGACTTCTCCCTCTATCAGCCGCGCCTGGTCTATATCAGCGACCTGACCGGCCTGACGCCGGAGACCCTGGAATCCATCTATCACCGCACCTGTCGGACCAAGATCCACCGCGCCCAGCGCGGTCCGCTGGTCGTCCGGACCGGAACGACCGCCGACCTCGACGCCTTCCACGTGATGATGGAGGCCACCGCCGCCAAGAACCACTTCACCGCCCGGTCCACGGCCTACTTCCGCGAGCTGCTGGAGGGTCTGGGCGACCACGGCGTCCTCTTCCTGGCGGAGCTGGACGGCAAGCCAATGGCGGGCTCCATCGCCTGCTATGCGGGGCAGACGGCCTCCTTCCTCTACGGCTGCTCCCTGCCCAGCGAGCAGAATCTGAACGGCACCGAGCTTCTGCAGTGGCACATGCAGGCCGAGGCGATCCGCCGGGGCTGCACCCGCTTCGATTTCCGCGGCGTGGAGGGCCTGCCCACGGAGGACAACCCGGTCTACGGCCTGCACCGCTATAAGCAGGGCTTCGGCGCGAAGTACGTCGCCTGGGTCGGCCAGATGGATCTGGTCGTCAAGCCCCTCTCGGCGAAGCTGACCTACGCGATCATGAACCGCCACAAGACCGGTCAGATCGTCGCCCCGGAGAAGAAGGACGAAGCGCAGCAGACGGAAGCAAAGTAATCCGTGAAAAAAGTTGATCGCCCGGCGGGCGGTGGAGCTCCACCGCCCGCCGGGCGATTTGTGCTTATGTCAGTCGTCTTCCTTCTCGAAGGCCTCCACAGCCTGGTCCAGCAGGTCGCGGATGGGCAGGTTCTGCGGGCAGACGCCCTCGCAGAGACCGCACTTGAGGCATTCAGAGGCTTTGCCGTGGCCCTCGGTGAGGACGGTGCGGTAATAGCGGGGCTGGTTCCAATCCCGGAACTGCTTGTACTTGTTCAGGCAGGAGAAGATATCCGGGATCAGGATCCCCATCGGGCAGCCGTCGGTGCAGTAGCGGCAGGCGGTGCAGGGGATCAGATTCTGGGCGCGGAAGAGGTCGCGGACCTTCTCGATCGCCGTGCCCTCCAGCTCGTTCAGGGGCTTGGGCTCGACCATGAAGGAGAGGTTGTCGTTCATCTGATCCAGGTCGCTCATGCCGGAGAGGACCATCGCCACCTGCTCGAAGCCGGCGGCGAAGCGCAGGGCCATGCTGGCGGGCGTCTGGCCGAGCTGCTCGAAGATGGTCACGGCGTCGGCAGGCAGGCCATTGACCAGGGTGCCGCCCTTGATGGGCTCCATCACGATGACCGGCTTGCCGTGGCGGACACAGGTCTCATAGACGCGCTTGGAGTCCACGGCGATGTCGCCGTAGTCCAGATAGTTGAACTGGATCTGGACGACCTCGACCTCGGGGTAGGTGGTCAGGATCTTGTCCAGGACCTCGGCGGTGTCGTGGAAGGACAGACCGACATGGCGGATCTTGCCCTCGCGCTTGAGCTCGAAGGCGGTCTCATAGGCACGGCAGGCCTTGAACTGCTCAAAGTTCCTGGCGTTCTGGGCGTGCATCAGATAGAAGTCGAAGTACTCCACCCCGCAGGCCTCGAGCTGGGCTTCAAACAGGGGCCGGATCTCTGCCTCGGTCTTAAAGTAGCTGCCGGTCAGCTTGTCGGTCAGAAGATACTCGCTGCGGTCGTGGCGGCTGGTCAGACAGCGCTTCAGGGCGGTCTCGCTCAGCCCGCTGTGGTAGCCGTGGGCGGTGTCAAAGTAGTTCAGACCGGCGGCAAGGAAGGCGTCCGCCATGCGGCTGATCTGCTCGTAGTCCAGCTCGTCTCCGTTTTTCGGGAAGCGCATGCAGCCGAAGCCGAACTTGCCGTGGATTTCCGGGAAGAAGGGATTATTCATACGGGATCGCTCCTTTATTCTATGTTGTCAGTTGGACTGAAAATGCTTAAAATATTCCGTCGCCTCCCGCTGGTTGCGGAAAATTTCTTCCTTTAAGGCCTCCAGGCTGGGGTATTTGTGCTCCGGCCGGAGATAACGGTAGAACTCGACGGTCAGTTCCCTGCCGTAGAGGTCGCCCTCAAAGCCGGAGAGCCAGGTTTCGACGGTCTGGCGGTGACCGCCGACGGTGGGCCGGGTGCCGACGTTGCAGACGCCGGTCCAGCTTTGACCCGCTGCGATCCCGCGCACAGCGTAGACGCCGCGGGCCGGGAGCAGGATCTCCGGCTCAGGCAGGAGATTTGCGGTCGGGAAGCCGAGGGTATGACCCAGATGCCGCCCCGGCCGGACCACGCCGCTCAGCGTGTGCGGGTGGCCGTAGAAGCGGATCGCTGCCTCCGTGTCGCCCGCTTTGACCAGCGTTTTCAGAAAGGTGGAGGAGACCGTGATCCCGTCCATCGTCAGCTTTTCGATCACGTCGCAGCCGAGACCGCGCTCCGCGCACCAGGCGGAGAGCTTTTCGGCGTCGCCCTCGCCGCGGAAGCCGAAGCGGTAGTCGTAACCGCAGACCAGATGAGCCGCGCCGTAGTCGCAGACCAGGGACTCGGCAAAATCGGTCCAGCGCTCGTGGCGGAGCTCGTCGGTGAAGGGCAGGACGAAGACCTCGTCCACCCCGTAGAGCCCGCGGATCAGGCGGATCCGGTCGTCCACCGAGGTCAGCAGGCAGTTGTCCTTGCCGGGGCTGCGGTCAAAGGTCAGGGCGGCGGCGGACCGTCCACTTGCCCGGGCAAGCTGCGCCGTGCGCGAAAGCAGGGCGCCGTGTCCGAGATGGACGCCGTCAAAAAATCCGAGCGCGATCACACGGTTCATGGAAGGGACCTCCGGGGGCGATTGAGAATTGAGAATTGAGAGTTGAGAATTAGTCGATACGCAGCGCCTCGTAGGGGCGCGTATCCACGCGCCCGCACGGATCGAGAACAGAGTCCCGCCGAAAAAACCGAAAACGGTCAT
>CAMHMK010000131.1 GCA_946186225.1 uncultured Clostridia bacterium | reverse complement strand
AGAGAACTTTGGAAAGACCTGTTTGCGAGAGATCGCAGACGGGTCTTTCGCTTTTTTAAACAAAAACCGGTTTGCGTGCCTATGCAAAACGCTAAAGATGTAAAACATGCAGGAAAAGCATTGACAGCATGAAAAGGCTGTGCTATTTTGTACTCACATGAGACGTCAGACGTCCATCATCTAATGTGTAGCCCGCCAAGCCAAATATGAGAGAAAGGAGAAATGGAGAAAGCGGAAACCGGCGACAGTGTGCTATAATGAAATGAGAAAATGAAACGGAGGATTTAAAAATGGCAGCAGAAGTAATGCTCGACCCCACTCGACTTGTCATCGCGGCTATTATCGGTCTGGTTATCCTGTTGGTTCTGATCATCAAGTTCAAGGTTCAGGCAATGGTCTCCATTCTGGTTGGCGCAATCTGCATCGGCCTGATCGCCGGTATGCCCGCCACCACGATCATCACCGCCGTCAATGACGGTATCGGTAACACCCTCAAGGGCATCGCGCTATTGGTCGGTCTCGGCTCCATGTTCGGCGCTATCCTCGAAATATCAGGCGGCGCACAAACCCTCGCCGTGACCATGGTCAAAAAGTTCGGCGATGAAAAAGCGGCCTGGGCCCTCGGCATCACCGGCATGGTCATCGCAATGCCCGTGTTCTTCGACGCCGGCCTCATCATCCTGATTCCCCTGGCCTTCTCTCTCGCCAAGCGCACGAAGCGTTCCACCCTGTTCTATGCCATTCCTCTTCTCGCCGGTCTCGCTGTCGGCCACGCCTTCATCCCGCCCACGCCGGGTCCCGTCCTCGTCGCCACCATGCTGGGCGTTGACCTCGGCTGGGTCATCCTTCTCGGCATCTTCTGCGGCGCCGCCGCTATGATCGTGGCCGGCCCCATCTTCGGCAAGTACTGCGGCAACAAGTACATGGTCCCCGTGCCCGACCGTATCGGCGCCCAGGAGGACATCGACGAGTCCAAGCTCCCCAAGTTCGGCACCATCGTCGCCATCATCTTCATCCCCCTGATCCTCATCATTATCAAGTCCATCGCCGGCGTTGTCCCCGCGCTCTCCGGTATCCAGCCTGTCTTCAACTTCCTGGGCGAGCCCTTCGTGGCCCTGCTGATCGCCACCATCGTCGCCATGTTCCTCCTCGGCGTCAAGCACGGCTACAGCATGGAAGAGCTTGAAAAGATCATGACCAAGTCCCTCGAGCCCACCGGCCTGATCCTGCTGGTGACCGCCTGCGGCGGCGTCCTGCGCTACATGCTCCAGTACTCCGGTCTCGGCGATGTGATCGGCAATGCTGTCGCCTCCATGAATATGCCCATCGTGCTCCTCGCGTTCATCGTCGCGGTCCTTGTCCGCATCAGCGTCGGTTCCGCTACCGTCGCCATGACCATGGCTGCCGGTATTGTGGCCGCTCTCCCCGGCATCAGCGAGCTGAGCCCGATGTACCTCGCCTGCACGGTGTGCGCTGTGGCCGGCGGCGCTACCGTCTGCTCCCACTTCAACGACTCCGGCTTCTGGCTCGTTAAGTCCCTGGTCGGCCTGGATGAGAAGACCACCCTCAAGACCTGGACCATCATGGAGACCCTGGTCGGCCTGACCGGATTCCTGGTCGCGCTTGTCATTTCCTTCTTCGTCTGATAAAGTAGAGCCATCGAAATCTGAAAAAGGAGAATGAACCCATGAGAGATGCAAAAGAACTGACCAGTCAGAAAATGCGCAAGGTCGCGCCTGAGCTCGACCCCCTGCGCCTCGGCACCGGCTGGAAACTGGAGGATCTGTCCAAGCCCCAGATCATCGTGGAGAGCACCTTCGGCGACAGCCATCCCGGCTCTGGCCATCTGGATCAGCTTGTCGAGGCCGCCTGCCGCGGCATCGCGGACGCTGGCGGACACGGCGCGCGCTACTACGCCACCGACATCTGCGACGGCGAGAGCCAGGGCACGGACGGCATCAACTTCAGCCTCGCCAGCCGCGAGATGATCGCCAACATGATCGAGATCCACGCCAACGCCACGCCCTTTGACGGCGGCGTCTATATGGCGAGCTGCGACAAGGGAATGCCCGGCAATCTCATCGGCATGGCCCGCGTCAACATCCCCTCCGTGATGGTCACGGGCGGCACCATGAGCGCGGGGCCTGAGCTCCTGACGCTTGAACAGCTTGGCATGTACTCCGCGCAGTATGAGCGCGGCGAGATCGACGAGGCGCGCTTCACCTGGGCCAAATGCAACGCCTGCCCGAGCTGCGGCGCCTGCAGCTTCATCGGCACCGCCTCCACCATGCAGATCATGGCCGAGGCCATGGGTCTGAGTCTGCCAGGCTCTGCGCTGCTCCCGGCCACCAGCCCCGATCTTCTGGACTACGCCTACCGCGCCGGCAAGCAGGCTGTTGAGCTCGCGTGGCAGGGTCTCAAGCCTACCGATATCGTGACCATGGACAGCCTGGAGAACGCGATCTTGGTTCATGCGGCAATCTCCGGCTCCACCAACACCCTGCTGCACCTGCCCGCCATCGCCCACGAGTACGGTCTGGAGATCGACGGCGACACCTTTGACCGGCTGCACCGCGGCGCGCACTATCTGCTGGATATCCGTCCCGCCGGGCGCTGGCCCGCTGAGTTCTTCTACTATGCCGGCGGCGTGCCCGCCATCATGGAGGAGATCCGGGATGTCCTGCACCTGGACGCCATGACCGTAACCGGCAAGACCCTGGGCGAGAACCTGGACGAGCTGAAAGCCAACGGTTTCTATGAGCGCTGTCAGAAGTGGTTGGATGAGGCGAACGCCAAGTACGGCATCCACGTCACGAAGGAAGACATCATTCGCCCCTATGACAAGGCCATCGGCACCGACGGCAGCGTGGCTGTGCTCAAGGGCAACCTCGCCCCCGAGGGTGCGGTCATCAAGCACACTGCGTGCCCGAAGGAGATGTTCAAGGCCGTCCTGAACGCGCGTCCCTTCGACAGCGAGGAGGAATGCCTCGACGCCGTGCTGCACCACAAGGTACAGAAGGGCGACGCCGTGTTCATCCGCTACGAGGGCCCACAGGCCTCCGGTATGCCGGAAATGTTCTACACCAGCGAGGCCATCAGCACCGACAAGGAGTTGGGACGCGCCATCGCTCTGATCACCGACGGACGCTTTTCCGGCGCCTCCACCGGTCCCGTGATCGGCCACTGCAGCCCCGAGGCGCAGGCCGGCGGGCCGATCGCCCTGGTGGAAGAGGGCGACCTGATTGAGATCGACGTACCCGGCCGCATTCTCGCCATTGTCGGCGTCAAGGGTGAACGGAAGACGCCGGAGGAGATGGATCTCGTCCTGGCAGAGCGGAAAAAGAACTGGAAGCCCAAGCCCCGCAAATATAAGAGCGGCGTCCTCCGTCTGTTCAGCGAGCACGCAGCCTCCCCCATGAAGGGTGCGTACCTGCAGTACGGGGACGAATAAAAAAATCTTACGATCATAACAAAGGCGCTGTCTCACCACTGGTAAAACAGAATAGAGAGACAGCGCCTGATTCATAATCAAAA
>CAMHMK010000130.1 GCA_946186225.1 uncultured Clostridia bacterium | reverse complement strand
TATTGTTTTGTGGCCGCAAGCCCAAAACTCAAAACTGGGGCTGTGAAAAAACGCAGTTTTTTCACAGCCCCATCCAGGCTAATGACTTACGCTTCCTTCTTGCTTACGCCCAGGAAGGAGGCCACCACTGCGGCCAGCCAGGCGATGCAGGCGAAGACCGCAAAGGTGATGTAGGCGTTGATGATGTCCATCTGGTAAAGGCCGGCAAACACCAGGCCCATATCATTCACCACAGGCGCGATGGAGATTCCGATCACGGCCATGAGGAGAACGGCGTGGGCGATCAGGAAGAGATTGGGGATCTCCTTGCCCATCACGAGGGCCAGCACCAGTGCCGCGGCACCGGCGATCGCCGCGAAGATCAGCAGCGTGTAGGTGGTGCTGCTCTGCTGCACAACGGACTTGTACAGGAAGCAGCACACGATGGCAAGCACGGTCGAGATCGCAGTGAGGACAAAGCCCGGGGTGATCTTGTTATTCTTCATGGTTCAGTCCTCCTTTACTGTTTTTCTTTCTTGCTGAGGGCGGCGCTGACATACCAGGCGCAGGCTGCGACAGCCAGCACGCCGGTGACCCAGTTCACAGCGGTCAGCGTGGTCTCCCACCAGGGATGCACGCGCACCACGCGGGTATCGCTGGTGACGCCGTTCATGGTGTTGGAGTTTGCGAAGGTGTAGAGGTCATACTTCAGCATCTGCTTGAGCTCCTGCTGGAACTTGGTGTCCTTTTCAATGAGCTTCATGTTGTCAGCAGAGTTGGGATCGCCGATGATGGAGGACTCGTAGGCGTTCTCCGTCAGGCAGCCGCCGCCGCCCGCGAAGGTGACGTCACGCCAGTTCATGTACTCAGCGCCGTTGATCATATCGGTGACCACATAACCGGTGTAGCCCCACTCGTTGCGCAGGATCTCGGTCAGCAGGCCGCGGTGCGCGCCGGCGTAGACACAGCCGAGGCGGTTGAAGGCGGTCATGACGCCCTGGGCGTAGTTGCCCTCGAGCGCGCCCTGGAAGCCTCTCAGCTCGATCTCACGGGCAGCCTGCTCGGAGACGAAGGTGGCGGTACCGGAGCGGTTGGCCTCCTGGTGGTTCAGGGCGAAGTGCTTGGGCTCCATCATCAGGCCCTTGGACTGGCCGCCCTTGCAGACAGCCACGCCCAGGATGTTGGTGAGCATGGAGTCCTCGGAGTAGTACTCGTGGTTGCGGGAGCAGTAGGTGGCGCGGTGGTTGTTCAGGCCGGGGCCGAACAGGGAGCTGGCGTTGGCCCACAGGGAGTCTTCGCCGAAGAGCTCGCCCTCGCGCTCCACCAGCTCCACATTGAAGGTGGCGGCCACAACGGGCTCGGTGGGCATGGTGGGCATCTGCCAGTTGGCATACTCGCTGTCGGGACCCACGTAGGTGGGCTCGTCAGACTCAGACTCGGTCCAGTTGGCGGTGTAGCCGGGGACCTGGTCGGCAACGAAGCCAACCGGGCCGTCGTAGATGGCGACCATGTGCAGGCCGATGGAGTTGATGGGATCAAAGTTGCCGCCGGCGCCTTTCATGAAGGCCACGGCCTCCTCCAGGGTCACGTTCTCCAGCAGGGTGTCCCACAGAGGATCGTCCAGGGCCACGCTGCCCTGATAATTGCCCTGGTCGTCCAGCAGGATCATATCGACGAGGCGCATGCCGTTCTCGGCGCCCCAGGTCTCGCCCTCGCCGTTCTCGGTAAACTCAAACACCTGGTTGTGCAGGTTCTTCAGCATCTCCTCAGAGGGAGAGATGCCCCACACGGGATCCCAGCCCTTGGTCCAGTCGGCACGGGTGATGAACTCCACGCCGCGCTCGGGCAGGAGCTTGCGGATGTCGCCGTCCTGCAGCTGGTTCTGCACGCCCTCGGAGTAGGTCTCGATGTCCTTGCTGCCGATGCTGATCTTCTTGGCGTTGTCGGCGTTGATGACCTCGTCATCGGTGATCGTGACCAGACCCTCGTCGCTGCCGGTCTTGGCGGCCAGGACGTTGTTCAGGGCCTCATGGGCGCCGTTGCCGATGGCAAAGTAGTAGTCGCCGTCGTCCAGGATCCAGGCGCCCTGGGTACCGTCGTCCTTCACGGCGTTCTCGTCGTAGGAGGCAAGGTACTTGGCGTCAAAGCCCACGGTGACGGTCTCGCTGGCGCCGGGCTCCAGGGTCTGGGTCTTGCCGAAGCCCACCAGCTGGATGGCGGCCTTCTCCACGCCGCCCTCAATGTAAGGAGCCTGGGCGTAGAGCTGCACCACGCTCTTGCCGGCCACGTCGCCGGTGTTGGTGACCTTCACAACGGCCTTGCTCTCGCCGCCGATGTTGAAGTCAACGCTCTCCAGCACCTGCTCGAAGCTGGTATAGGACATGCCGTAGCCAAAGGGATAGGCCACCTCGGCGGCATAGTCCCAATCGCCGGTGGAGGCGAAGGTGCCGGCGGAGGAGGCGGCGTTGCCCTGGCCGAGGACGGCGTCCTCGTAGCGGGTCTCGTAGTACTTGTAGCCTACGTAGATGCCTTCGGTCTCGACGATGTACCAGTTGCCCTTGTCGGTGCCCGGATCAAGCTCGCCCTCGGGGGCATCGAAGAAGAACAGGCCGAAGTTCTGCATGGAGGGAGCGGAGGTGGAGTTCACGGCATAGGTATCGGCAATGTGGCCGGAGGGGTTCACCGCACCGGTCAGCACGTCGGCCACGCCGCGGAAGCCGTAGGCGCCGGGCAGGCCGGCCCACACGATGGCGGAGATGGCGGGGTCGTTCTTCAGCTCGCCGATCTCCATGGTCACGTCGGAGTTCAGGACCACGATGACCTTGCCGTTGGAGTTGGCCTTGGCCAGCTCGATCATGGCCTTTTCGTTGTCGGAGAGGGCCATCGGGCGCTCAAAGTTGTCGCCGTTGGGGTCCTTCATGGTGGACACGGCGTAGTCGGAAGCCTCGGAGCTGTCGCGGGACAGGAACACCAGAGCGGTGGTGTCCTTGGCGGCGTCCAGAACTTCCTGGGTGTAGAAATCTGCGGGAGGCTCGCCGATCATGTAGCTGTCGGCAGTCTCAAACATGGGCCAGAACACGGGGATCAGGGAGTGGCCCGGGACCTCCTGGCCGAAGAAGGCGGCCTTGCGGCGGTAGGCGTCCGCGTCGGAGCTGCCATACAGGCCCAGCAGATCCTCGTTGAGGGTGACGCCGTTTTCCTTCAGGGCGTCAATGAGGGTGACGGTGGTCTGCCCCGCCTCGTAGTTGACGGAGGTGGTGGAGCCGATCAGGCCGCCGAAGGTGGGCGCCAGGGCGTTGAGGCCCCAGATGGTCACCTTTTCGCTGGAAGCGTCCAGGGGCAGGGCGCCGTCGTTCTTGAAGAGAACGGTGCCTTCCTGGGAGATCTCCCGCGCCAGGGCTTCCTTGGCGTCGATGACCTCCTTCACGGAGCTGAACTCGGACTCGAAGTAGATACCGTCGCTGGTGCTCTCGCCGCTCTTCTCGGTTTTGTAGCTCGAGGTGCCCAGGAAGGTATTGATCTTGCCCGACCAGGTTTGCGCGATGCTCGTGGCAAACAGCGACAGCACAAACAGCGACGCCAGAA
>CAMHMK010000129.1 GCA_946186225.1 uncultured Clostridia bacterium | reverse complement strand
CTCTCTGACCGGTGGACGCGGACGTCCGTCTTCGTCGTCGCTTTTTTCATTGAAATCCATTATACCACGGATTCTTGGGTTGTCAAGAGGGAAAAGCGCGGCGATTCGTAACGGAAAAGGACAGTGGGCAGTGGACAACGTGGACGCAGGGGCGCGTTTCGGCATGTTGGCACAGCCGATTTCAACCCTCCCGCCGGTGAACGGTCACTGGTCACTCCTTGATTCCGGGGTTTCGGGCTCCTTCGGCGGGAAGATCTCGTTGATATCATCCTCGGGGTAGTCCTGGATGGGCGGAGCCTCCGGTTCAAGGCCGTTCTGGGGGTGGAAGACTGCAGTGTTTCCGTCCATAACGGAGCCGTCTTCCGGGGCGGTCCAGGGCCGGTCCACCTCCAGCGGCGGCATGGAGCCGGTCTTCGCCAGATCCGCAGGCCCAGCTTCCGCGGGCGGCGCAAAGCTCTGCTCCTGCAGAAGGACGTCGGCGTATTCCGCATCCTCGCTCTGGTCCTCCGCCGCGGCATCGGCCCAGTCGGCCGCCGCGGCCTCCGCCTCGGGATCCTCCAGATGGAGCTTGACCTTGACGATGGGGGGCGCGCTGAAGCGCATCAGCAGCGCCAGGATCAGCAGCAGGAGGAAGGCCACGCCGCAGAAGATGGAGACGGTCAGACCAAGCTTGAAGCCGGGCGTTTCGAATTCCAGATCCACTGAGTGCATTCCCGGCTCCAGGTGGAAGGCGATCATCGCATCGCCGACCGGGGTGATGCCCACGGGCTCGCCGTCGATGTGCAGACGCCAGCCGTTGTCATAGGGAATGGAGGTGTAGACCAGACCGGCCTCCTGCATGGAGACCGCGCCTTCGATGCGGGTATCGCTGACCAGCGTGGTGATCATCCGGTTCTTCATCAGGTTCTTCCGGACCGTGTCGAAGAGCTCGGTGTCAAAGGTCGCCGCGCCGAAGGTCGCCGAACAGGGGGTCCCGTTGGTCTTGCAGATATAGCGGATCCGGACCGTATCGCCCTCCGAGAGGCTGCCGAAGCTGCGATTGTAGCCATAGCCGTCGGAATAGGTGTACTGGCGGGCGTCGTTGAGGAAGACCACCAGATCCTTGCATTTGGTGCTCTTGGAGTAGATGCACAGGTAGCCGTCCTTCGGCATCCGGAAGGTGACCTCTACGCAGTTCTCTTCGTCGCCTTTTTCACAGGTGGAGGAGAAGGTCGTCGTGGTATGGGAGTTCAGCTTCGCGCTGCCGATGGCCTCGACGGATTCCGCTTCGAAGGCCGTATAGAGCGGAGCCTCCTGGCCGGTCATCTCGCGGAAGAGGCGGTTGAGCTGGTCAAAGGGGAGGTTCAAGACCTCCGGAGTATAATTGAGGGCGTTGTCGCTGACCACGAAGCCCATCGGAACATAGGCCTTGTTTTCCAGCAGACGGACGCCGTCCACGGCGTTGACCTGCTCAAAATAGACCTTGTCGATGTGGCGGTCGTTTCGGTCGATCAGATACTTGAGGTTCAGCAGCAGATTCGTGAAGGGATCCGCCTCCTGATAGACGTAGCGGTTGCCGGCAACGCTCGCCGCCATACCGATGCTCTGCAGGAAAGCGGAGACCCGGCTGTTGGCCGCCGAGGAGAAGGTGCTGACCCCGTCATAGCCGAACAGCGTACCCTCATTGAGCGTATACTTCATCGCGACCTCTGCGCGCCAGAGATCGACGTTGTCCGCCTCCCGCTCCTTCATGTCTGCGATCAGCGGCTGCACCTGGGCGTTTTTCAGAGGGTAGAACGCGGAGCCGGTGGTCCCGGTCGCCTGGACGCCCTGCACGGCAGTGAGGCCGGATTCGGCCAGGATCCCAAGACAGATGATCCAGATCAGCAGGGTCTTTTTGACCGTGCGGGTGGAATAGAGCAGCAGCAGGATGAAGCTCACCAGCGCTGCGGCAAGCGTGGAGACCACCACGACCGTGTCCCGGTAGACGTCCAGCACCTGGTAGAGGACGAGGGCGCTCAGGACGCCCGTGAGCACGACCCGCCACCAGCGGACGGAATCCAGCTCGGTATAGGCGCGGTAGGCCATGTAGATGACCACAAAGCTCCACAGGAAGCTGAACCGGTAGGGCAGCATGTTCGGGAAGTGGAACCCGTGCCAGATATAGTCGAGGGTCCGGAAAATGAAGCTGCAGCCGAAGAAGAAGAGGAGCAGGACCGTGAGGATGCGCTCCTTGAGCGGGATGCGCCGGCAGAACAGGTAGAGCAGCGCCAGGATGAGGGTAATAAAGCCGCAGGCGATATTCGGCGCGCCGTCCATCGTGGTCGGCACAACGCCGTCTCCGGTATTGGCCAGGATCTTTCGGAAGCCCTGCATCGGCATCAGGAAGGACCTTGCCGCCGCCTTGAACTCGCCGAGTTTCAGATTCAAAATCGCGTCGTCCGGCCCGGCCCAGACGAAGGAGACCGTTCGATCCCCCTCAAATTGGGCGGGCTCCTCGCCGAAGAACCTGCTCAGCTCGGCGAGCTCCCCGGCCGACAGCCGTTCGGCTGCGGTGACGAGGGAATCCGTGGAGTCGATCTGCGCGTTCAGGGCGTTCGCCTTCGGGAATTTATTCACGGAGTTGGAGGTGGACTGCAGGGCCGTGAGGGCCGGAACGGTCAGCATGGCGGTCATACCCAGGGCCACTGCGGTGAAGAGGACGAACTTGAGCAGGCGGATGCCGAAGCCGCCCAGGTCATCCCAGTTGACGATGTGCCAGCCGATGAAGATCAGCAGCACGAAGATGCATACGAAAAAGCCAATATAATAGCTGCACCAGACGGAGAGGAAGAGACTGAAAATATACAGCGACCACTTGCCGTCCTTCAGAAGGGAGAGGGTCCCCGTTACAACAAACGGCGTCAGGGCAACCGTGTCCAGCCAGATCGCGTTCCAATAGTAGCCCATGAAGAAGGCGCACAGGGCATAGGCAATCGAGAAGACCGAAACTGTAAGCTCGCTGCGGTCAAAGGTCTTGCGCAGGAAGAAGGCAAAGCTCAGACCGGCCAGGCCGATGCGGAGCAGAACCGCCAGGTTGTACCAGTGCATGACCAGGCCGTCGGGCAGCAGAGCGGCGACCCAGTTGAGGGGGCTGGCCAGGTAGTAGGCAAACATGGACAGATAGTTGATGCCCAGGCCGGTCCGCCAGGAGTGGAACAGGGAGCTGCCCTCCCGAAGCCGCTCGCGCAGGTCCAGATAGAAGGGGTAATACTGGTGCCACTGGTCGTGGGCCAGGATCATCCGGTCGCCGAAGGGCATGACGCCCTGGACCGCCCAGAGCGCCGCCATGATCAGCATCGGCGTAAAGAAGGCCGCCAGATAGACGTAGCGGGGCTTGCGGGGGCGGGCAAAGAAGCCTCCGCCGGTCTGAACACCCCGGAAGGAGCTATGGAGAGCCGTTTGCGTCATAAGATTCACCTCAAACGTGCCGCGTGCGGCGCGGCAATGCAGAGCGCAGAGGCCGGACTGACGCCCGACAAAGCGCATGATTTTCACAATAATTCAGTTTATTATACCATGAAAGCAGAACCCTGTCAATGCGCGGATTTCGCGCCGGCACAGGAGG
>CAMHMK010000128.1 GCA_946186225.1 uncultured Clostridia bacterium | reverse complement strand
ATGCGATGAACAACTATCTGTCCATCGTGGCCCACCGCGACGAGGCGCTCAATGACTTTGTGAACGCCCTGCGCGCAACGGACCGCCCTGTGGTCCTGCTGACCTACGGCGACCACAAGGCCACCCTGGGCAAGGACATCAACAACTTCACCACTGCGGCCTATCAGACCTTCGGCATGGATCTGGACCTGTCCACGCCCGAGGGCTTTGAAAACTATTACGCGACCGAGTACCTGATCTGGATGAATGACGCAGCCAAGCAGACGCTCGGCGTGGACCCGGCAGGTCAGACCGGTCCGATGATCTCCCCCTGCTATCTGATGAACGTGCTCTTTGACACCCTGGGCTGGGGCGAGGGCCCGGCCTACCTGCAGGCTATGGAGGAGGAGCTGGATCGCTTCCCGGTCTACTCCACAAAGGGAAGGGTCAGCATTGACGGAGCTCTTTCCACCACGATTCCCGGCAAGGATGTGGAGGAGTATCACCGGATGCAGTATCTCAGCTATTATTGGAGGAACAACTTCTTCTACGAGGAAGTCCGATAAATCAACGACAAAGGAAGGATACCATGGAAAAACTGTACGGCAAAGACCTGGCCATCAAGGCCAACCAGGCGCGCCTTCTGGCAGTGGAGGCAGTCCACCGGGCGTCGTCCGGACATCCGGGCGGTTCTCTGTCCTGTCTGGACGCCCTGACCACGCTCTATTTCAATGAAATGCGAGTCGATCCGCAGAACCCGCAGTGGGCGGAGCGGGACCGCTTCGTTCTGTCGAAGGGGCACTGCGCCCCGGCCCTCTATGCGGTGCTTGCCCTGCGGGGCTTCTTCCCGGTGGAGGAACTGCAGCTGCTGCGTTCGATCAAAGCCCATCTCTCCGGCCACCCCGACATGAAGTACGTTCCCGGCGTGGATATGTCCACCGGCTCCCTGGGACAGGGCCTGTCCACGGCAGTGGGGATGGCGCTGGCCGCCAAGCACACCGGCAAAACCTATCGCACCTATGCCATCTGCGGCGACGGTGAGATCCAGGAGGGCCAGATCTGGGAGGCCCTGATGGCAGCCGCGAAGTGGAAGCTGGATAACCTCTGCGCTTTCATCGACGTCAACGGCCTGCAGATCGACGGCAATACCGCCGACGTCATGCCCACCGAGCCGCTGGACAAGAAACTGGAAGCCTTCAACTGGCATGTGATCAAGATCGACGGCCACAACTACGACCAGATACTCTCCGCGCTGGCAGAGGCCCGGAACACGAAGGGCATGCCGACGGCGATCCTGATGAAGACCGTGAAGGGAAAGGGTGTCTCTTACATGGAGAACAACGCCGGATGGCACGGCAAGGCGCCCAATGCGGATGAATTCGCGATTGCAAAGGCCGAGCTGGAGGCCAAGATCAAGGAACTGGAGGAGAACTGAAATGGCAGGTAAAATCGCAACCCGCGGCGCCTACGGCAAGGCGCTGGTAGAACTGGCCGAGAAGTACCCGGAGCTTGTGGTACTGGACGCCGACCTGTCCAAGGCCACGATGACCAAGGACTTCGCCGCAGCCTACCCCAGCCGCTTCTTTGACTGCGGCATCGCCGAATGCAACATGGTCGGCATCGCCGCCGGCATGTCCACGACAGGGCTCAAGCCCTTCGTCAATACCTTTGCGATCTTCGCCTCCGGCCGGGCCTATGAGCAGGTGCGCAACAGTGTGTGCTATCCCCACCTGAACGTGAAGGTCGTCGGCTCCCACGGCGGCATCTCCGTGGGCGAGGACGGCGCGACCCACCAGTGCACCGAGGACCTGGCCCTGATGCGGCAGATTCCCGGCATGGTGGTGGTCAACCCCTGCGACGGCAACGAGATGACCCAGGCAGTAGAGGCCCTGCTGAACTATGACGGCCCTGCCTATCTTCGCCTGGGCCGTCCGGCAGTGGAGACCTTCACCGACGAGCTGGAGGGCTATCGGTTTGAGCTGGGCAAGGGCGTCACGGTTGCCGAGGGCACCGACGTCACCGTTGCTGCCACCGGCATGATGGTGAACATGGCCCGCAAGGCCCGCGAGCTCCTGGCCGGGGAAGGGATCTCGGTCCGCATCCTGGATATCCACACGATCAAGCCCCTGGATGAGGCGCTGATTCTGAAGGCAGCCCGCGAGACCGGGGCCATCGTGACCTCCGAGGAGGCCTCCGTGGTCGGCGGCCTTGGCGGCGCCGTGGCAGAGCTCGTCTCCGCCAAGTGCCCGGTCCCCGTGGTCCGTCATGGCGTCGAGGACACCTTCGGCCGCAGCGGCACCGCGAACGCGGTCCTGGAATACTACGGCCTGACCCCCGAAAAGCTGGCCGAAAAGTGCCGCGAAGCTGTCGCCCTGAAGAAATAGGCGGCACCCACTTAGGGCGGCCGGAAACCCGGCCGCCCCGATTTCCATGAGGAGCCTCCCATGAAACCTACTCTTCTCTCCGGCCTCTCCCGTCTGGGCATTGCGCTCCCGGATGAAACTGTGGACCGCCTGGTCTCCTTTGGCCAGGCCGTTCTGGAAAAAAACCGCGTGATGAACCTTACGGCGATCACAGACCCGGCCCAGGCCGCGGAGCTTCACCTGCTCGACAGCCTGACGCTGTGCAAGGTCCTGCCTCTGGCGGGGAAGTCCCTGCTGGACGTCGGCACCGGCGCAGGCTTCCCCGGCGTGCCCTTGAAGCTGATTGAGCCGAGCCTCCGGCTCACCCTCCTCGACAGCCTCCAAAAACGAATGCGCTGGCTGGAGGACGAGGCCCTGCCCGCCCTGGGCGTGGAGGCCCGTTTTCTGTCGGGTCGTGCCGAGGACTTCGCCGCCGAGCACCGGGAGCGCTATGACGTCGTGACCTCCCGCGCCGTGGCGCGGATGAATCTCCTCTGCGAGCTCTGCCTGCCCTACGTCCACCTGGGCGGTTACTTCCTGGCGATGAAGGGCGCACAGGCGGGGGAGGAGCTCACCGAGGCTGCAAAGGCCATTCGTACCCTGGGCGGCAGCTTCGAGCGCACCGAGAGCTTCGAGATCGGCGGCGCGACCCACACGGTCATCGTGATTCGCAAGACTGCGCACACTCCGCCCCAGTACCCCCGTGCCTGGAATCGGATGAAGCAGAAGCCGCTCTGAACCTGGAGCGGCTTCCTTGCGCTTTCTTCAAAATTTTCCTTGACAAATCCGGTTTGAGTGCGTATAATAATGCTTGCAATTGAACATCCGCCTTTAGCTCAGTTGGTAGAGCAACTGACTCTTAATCAGTGGGTCCCGGGTTCGAGTCCCTGAAGGCGGACCAATGGCCCGTTGGTCAAGTGGTTAAGACAGAGGCCTCTCACGCCTTTAACATCGGTTCGAATCCGGTACGGGTCACCAACAAAAAGACATCCCTTGGGGCACCCTCCGTAAGGAAGGTGCCCCAAGGCGGCTCTTGTATCTAAATTGAATATTGTTTTGATGTGATATCGGTGTGGCCTTATGGCTACGCCGGTATTTCTTTGCCCTGCGACTGTTCCGCTTTCCGCAGCCAGATAGAATGCATCATATGTTTTTCCACCCCATGCTCTCACAACTTTTTGCAGGCAAGTTCGATGCACAGGGCGGCAGCATCCCCGTTCACGCCGTCAAAGCGATAGTCAT
>CAMHMK010000127.1 GCA_946186225.1 uncultured Clostridia bacterium | reverse complement strand
GTGGTCTGGCCGTTCTTGTCGGTCGTGTCGGGCTTCTTGCAGCCGACGAAGGCCGCCAGAACAAGGACGAGGACCAGGGTGAGTGCTAAGAATCTTTTCATTGTGTTCTTTGGGTTCCTTTCATGATTTAATAAGAGCCGGAGGTTTCCCTCCGGCCCGGTTTTCTTGGGGATGCGTGGGATTACTTCTTGATGAAGATCAGCGTCGTGCCGGAGCCCACTTCCATGGTGATCTTGCCGTCTTCATAGTCGCACTCAAGCGGATCGTTATCGACGGTCAGGGTCAGAGTGGAACCGTCCAGCTTCCAAGTGCCTTCTTCCTTGTCTCCGGCGAATTCCATGGTGAACTTGCCGTCATCCTTGATCTCAAGGCCGAAGGAGTCTTCGCTGATGCCTGCCTGCTTCAGGAGGTCCTTGATTTCCTCATTGGACTTATCCTTGAATTCGTCGGACTCTTCCTTACTCGCCTCGATCATGCTGTCCATGTCGATCTTGTAGGTGCCGACGAGGTCGGACTTGGAGCAGCCGACAAACAGGGCCGCAACAAGCAGAACAACGAGCATCAGGGAAAGAATGCGTTTCATAGGTCTTCTTCTCCTTTTGTCATATTCTGGGCACACAGTACCCTCTAGCCTCTTTATACCATAGGCATGGGGAAAAAGCAAGCAAAACTTGACGCAAGAGGGATATTTTCCCGGCAAATCAGCGCTTGGCGAAGACCATGGTCGTATCCTCCTCCGACAGGCTGATCTTGCCGTCGGCAAAGGTGCCGGTAGCGTCGTCGCCGTCGAAGGTGATGGTCACCTGATCGCCGTCCAGGCTCCAGGTGCCTTCCTCGCTGTCATCAGCCATGGACGTCATCTTGCAGGTGCCGTCCTCGTGGATCTCCAATACGATCAGGTTCTCGAAGTCCATGCCGACCTCCTTCATGGCGTCCAGGAAAGCATCGACGGTCATGCCGGAATCGGCGGCGGCATCGGCGATCATCTCCTCCAGCGTCTGACCGTTCATCTCAACCAGAACGTAGGAGCCGACGATGTTGTCCGGATCGGTGGGGCCGTCCAGGTCCTCCGTCGTCTCGGGCACGGCCGGCTTGGTCTCCGCCGGCTTTTCGCCCTTGACGAAGACCATCTCCTGGCCATCCTCGGAGAGGGCCACGTGGATGCCGTCAAACTTGGCGTGAACCGTTTCCCCGTCCACCGTCATGGAGAGGTCCTCCGGTCCTTCCTGCGTCCATTCGCCGGTTACCGTCTCGGACATTACGCCCAGATCAAAGGTGCCGTCCTCGCGGATCTCCAGGAAGAAGAGGGTGTTCAGGTCCATGTCCATGAGATCCAGGTATTCTTCCAGCTGGTCCATTGTCATTTCGCTGTCGCCCATCTGGTCCATCATGAACTCCATAATGCTCTGGCCGTTCATGGTATCCAGCTGATAGTAACCGGCAACCTCTCCGTCCGTCGCGGGCGGGTTGATCGTGGTATCAGCGGGGGCTGCGGTTTCGATGGGTGCGGCACTGGTTTCCGGCGCATGGGATGCGGTGGTCGGGGCGCCGGTCTCGGGATCGGCGGTCGCCGTCTTTACAGCGGTCGTGTTTGCAGGGGGGACAGGGGTCTCGCCCTCGTTCTTGCAGCCGACGAAGACCGTCAGCATCAGCACCAGGGCGAGCAGGATCGCGATTCGTTTTTTCATGCGAGGTTCCTCCTTCTTTTTATCAAACTCCATTTTTGCCGGGTTATTGGAATTTTTATACCATAGAATTTTTATACCATAATCGTAAGAAAAAAGCAAGCAAAAGCTGGAGGCGGGACAAGGATTACCGATTTCGTCAGTCCGCGCCGGAGCCGCTCAGCTGCTCCACGGTATAGCCTGCCTCGCGCAGGAGGGTGACGAGGCCGGCCTCTCCTACCAGGTGTCCGGCGCCGACCGCAAAGAAGACCTTGTCCCCGGCCTGCATCCATTCGACGGCCCGATCCCGCATGCCGAGATTGCGCTCGTCGAGCATCTGGCGGTGGTAGTCCTCCAGGAGGGCCAGCTCCTCGGCCGTGTATTCGTCCGCATCCGCTTCGGTTTCGTTCAGGGCCTGAATGGCTTTGTAGTCGCCGCTGCACCAGGCCTCATAGAGCTCGTCCAGATCCTCGCCGTAGGTGTCGAGGCTGTCCAGGGTATCCTGGATGATCAGCAGATTCAGCTCGTCGGGGAAGGAGGAGAGCATGCCATACTGCAGGGCGGCGGATTCCACGTCCCGGACCTCGATTGACCGGTCGTAGGCGTAGCGGATCAGGTAGCTGTCCATCGCGTATTCGGTGCTCAGGTCGCTTTTCGTCATCATAGCGGCCTGCTCCACGAGCTGGGCCCACATGGCGAGGTTGAACTGCTTCATCATTCCCGGCATCAGGCCGGCCTGATCCAGCAGGCTGGAGGCAGCCTGGTAGGTCTCGGGGGGCATGTGGTCCTCCACGGTGGTGCCGTCGAGCAGGAGGAAGGGCAGCATCATCTCGGCCGCGGCGTTCCTGTCTGCCTCAAAGGCCAGGATGTCGAATTCCACGGCCAGGGCGTCGCATTCGTCCAGCCGCGGCGCGACCAGGGACAGGGCGGCGGCGTTGCGCTCGTCGCCGGCGTGGATCGTGCCGAAGAGGTACATCTCCTCCCCGCCCGCGCCGGTGACGCGGAAGAGCATGGGGTGCAGGTCCTCCGGGATCTCGATGGGCGGCTCCGTGGTCGCAGGCGCCTCGGCAGGCTCCGTCGCGGGGACGGTAGACGCAGGGGCGGAAAGGTCGGTTTCCGGCGCTGCGGTCTTGGCCGGGGCGTCGGAGGCCGTCGTCTGCCCGGCCTCCGGCGGCAGCGCGCCGGTGGTGGTGCAGGCGCAGAGCAGGGCCGCCAGCAGGCAGAGGGTGAGCAGACAGGCAATCGCTTGTTTCATTCGGGGTTCCTCCAATTGGGTTGTGCAGCGCCTTCGGGGCGTCTGGTCCGGCAGACGAAGCAGCGGTCGAGCTTGACCGGGTTTCGGGTCCCGCAGGTGGGACAGGCCCAGGTCTCGGCGGCGCGCGGGGTCTTGCAGACTTGGCACCAGGTCAGATTCTCCGGGTTCAGGGAGCCGCAGGCGCGGCACCTCCAGGTCGGGACCGCCTGGGGCCGCGCGACGCGGCAGATCACGCAGAATTCGGCGGTCACAGGACTCTGGGAGCCGCAGTGGGGACAGGTCCAGGCCTGGACCGGGGCGTCGTGGGGCGCGTGACAGAACGAACAGACGGCCTCGGTCTCGGGATTTTCGGTCCCGCACCAGCCACAGATCCAGAGGGCGGGCGGCCTGTATTTTGGCGTGCCGCAGGTGGAGCATACCTCATCGCCCTCTGTGTTCCGGCCGCCGCAGTAGGGGCAGATCCAGGTGATCTCCAGCGGGGCGGGCCGCTCGATCTCCGGCTGCCTGCGGCGGCGCAGGGTCACGATCAGCAGGACCACGCCGAAGGCCGTCATGATCAGGGTTGCCCAGAAGGCGGAGTAGATCGTCTGGGCAAAGTCGGACATCTCACCGGCACGCTGGACTGCGTACCAGCGGGTCTGCTGCACCAGAAACAGAACGATGCTCAGGATCACTCCGGAAACCGTGGCGATCCAGCCGGTTTTTCGCATGAAAACACCTCCTGG
>CAMHMK010000126.1 GCA_946186225.1 uncultured Clostridia bacterium | reverse complement strand
GAACCGTCCCCTGATTGACTCCGGCGAAGGAGCTGTCATGAGCGCCATCCCCGCCGCATTTGGGTGCCGCTGAAAAAGGACGGAACACGAAGCGCAACAGCGCGTTGCTTGCATTTGAAAGCAACCTGCCGTATTATCAAATCAGGAGGTGTTGACATGGACACGAAGGACGTTTTATATACCCTCAGGACCCGAAGCGGCTTATCCCAGGATGCGCTGGCCGAAAAGGTCTTTGTCACCAGGCAGGCGGTTTCCCGCTGGGAGAACGGGGAAACGGTTCCGAACACCGAAACCCTGAAGCTGCTGTCAAAGGAATTTCAGGTATCCATTAATACCCTGCTGGGATCGCCCCATCCGCTCATTTGCCAGTGCTGCGGGATGCCCATGGAGGACGAGATCCTGGGCCGGAATCGGGACGGCTCCCTCAATGAGGACTATTGCCAATGGTGCTATGCCGACGGGACCTATACCTACAGCGATATGGATGATCTGATCCGCGTGTGCCTTCCCCATCTGGTGCAGCAGGGCTTCACCGAGGAGCAAGCCCGCGCATACATGAAGCAGACGCTCCCTTCTTTGGATTACTGGAAACGGCAGGCGCAGCTGGACGACGGTGGACAGTTCGAGACCTTCAAGGGGCAGCTGATCGAGGAGATCAACGCGCTCCACATCCCGGGCATGCCGAAGCTGGAACAGCTGAACGCGCTGGTCGGAGCCTACGTCAATCTGGAGTACCCGCTCCCCGGGGGGAGGAAGGCCAGATTCCTGGACGACCGGACCACCTATCTGGGCAACCAACTGCCCTCGGAGCTTGCCCCCGGCAGATGCTTCGGCGTCCTTGCGAATCCGGAGTTTATTCTGATCTGCACCTACGGGGCAGATGGCGCCGATCCGGAGCTTGTTCTCTACAAAAAACGCTGAGCGGTGCGAATCCCGGTCTGATTTCTTTTCGGAAATCAGACCGGGATTTTTCACCTTTCAAAAATCCTCCGGCGTGTAAATATGGAGTTTATTTCGCGGGAAGAATATGCTAAAATGAAAGCGGCAGAGCTGGCGCGCTCCAACGCGCCAATCGGAACGATCAACAAAACTGAGTGACAGGGAGAACTGATATGAGCAATGAAAAACGCAAAACGATGATCATTGGCGGCGTCGCGGGCGGAGCAAGCTGCGCGGCTCGGCTGCGCAGGCTGGACGGAGAACGGGAGATCGTGCTTCTTGAGCGCGGGTCCTATATTTCCTATGCCAACTGCGGGCTGCCCTATCACGTGGGAAACGTGATCCGAAACCGGAATTCCCTGCTTTTGATGACGCCGGAGCTGATGGCCCAGCGCTTCCGGGTGGACGTGCGGGTTCGCCACGAGGCGGTGGCCATCCATCGGGAAACAAAAACCGTAACGATCCGGGAGCTGGAGACCGGCAGAGAATACGAGGAGTCCTATGACGATCTGGTGATTGCCACCGGCTCCTCCCCCCTGCGTCCGAGGATTCCCGGGATCGACTCGGAGCGAATTCGCACGCTCTGGACCATTCCGGACACAGACGCCATCCGGGAGCTGGTGCAGAGCGGGAAGCTCACAAGGGTCGCGGTGATCGGCGGCGGATTCATCGGCCTGGAAATGGCGGAAAACCTGGCGCATGCAGGGCTTGACGTCTCTCTGATCGAGGCCATGGATCAGGTCATGGCCCCGCTGGACCCGGAGATGGCTCAACTGCTCCATGAAAACATCCGAAAGAACGGCGTTCATCTGCACCTCTCCGACGGCGTGGCGGCCTTTGAAGACGACGGCAGCCGGGTCACGATCCGGCTCAACAGCGGTCGGGCGCTTCAGGCGGAGCTGGTCATACTCTCCATCGGCGTCCGGCCCAACAGCCGGCTTGCCAGGGAGGCCGGGCTGCCGTTGAGCGACCGGGGCGGCATCCTGGTGGACGAGCATCTGCGGACGGAAGACCCCTCCGTCTACGCCGTGGGTGACGTGATCCAGGTCCGGGATCTGGTCTCCGGCGAGGGGACCATGGTGCCCCTTGCCGGCCCTGCAAACAAGCAGGGACGCATCGCGGCGGACAATCTTGCGGGCCGGGATTCGGTCTATCGGGGAACGCAGGGTTCCTCTGTGGCGAAGGTCTTTGATCTCACCGCCGCCTCCACCGGATCGAACGAGAAAACGCTGATCCGCCGGGGGCTGGAAAAAGGCAAGGACTACGAAACGCTGATTATCACCCAGAATTCCCATGCGGGCTACTATCCCGGAGCCACGCCCATGACGCTGAAGCTGCTCTTTGCCCCGGCGGACGGGCGGATTCTCGGCGCCCAGATCGTGGGACGCGACGGAGTGGACAAGCGCATCGACACCATCGGCACGGCCCTGCGGCTGGGGGCTCCCGTATCCGCCTTGAAGGAGCTGGAGCTGGCCTACGCCCCGCCCTATTCCTCCGCAAAGGACCCGGTCAACATGGCGGGCTTCGTGGCGGAAAACCTGATGACGGGATTGGTCGCCTTTGCCGACTGGCGGGAGCCGGATACCAATCGGGATGCGGTGCTCCTGGACGTGCGGGAGAAGGCGGAAACGGAAGCCTTTGCGATTCCCGGCGCGGTCAATATCCCCCTGGGGCAGCTGAGAGACCGGCTTGCGGAGCTGGACAAGGGACGGGAACACATTGTTTTCTGCGCCGTCGGCGTTCGCGCCTACAATGCCGCGCGGATCCTCTCCCAGAATGGCTTCCCCCGGGTCAAGGTCTATCCCGGCGGCGCGCGTTTCTACGGCGCTACCCACCCCGGGGAGGAGCAGGCAGATCCGCAGCCCGCTAAAGTGCCCGCCCCCGGCCCGGCGCCCAAGGCGGCGAAAGGAGGAGACCGGATGAAAACAGTACGGTTAGATTGCAGCGGTATGCAATGCCCCGGCCCCATCATGGAGGTGTTCCGTTCGATGAAGGACCTGGCACCCGGAGAGCTGCTGGAGGTGACTGCCTCCGATCCCGGCTTTGCCAGAGACGTAGACGCCTGGTGCCGCAGAACCGGCAACACGCTGGTGTCCAATGCGGAACGAAACGGGGAGTTTGTGGCGACCATTCGCCGGGGCGGAGTCCCCGCGCCGACCCAAACGGTGGAGGCGCGCCCGAAGGGAAAAACCATCATCGTCTTTGATGGGGAGATGGACAAGATCCTGGCGAGCTTTGTGATTGCCAACGGCGCCCTTGCCATGGGCCGCCCGGTGACCATGTTCTTTACCTTCTGGGGGCTCACGGCCCTGCGGAAGCCGGAAAAGAGCAGCGTGCAGAAGAATCCCATTGAAAAGATGTTCGGAGCCATGCTGCCCCGCGGCGCAGCCAAGACCGGCCTTTCCCGCATGAACATGGGCGGCCTTGGCGCAGCCTTCATGAAGAAGATCATGAAGGACAAGAACATTGACTCCGTGCAGGACATGATGAAGAAGGCCATGGAAAACGGGGTCAAGATCATCGCCTGCTCCATGAGTATGGACGTGATGGGCATTCGCCCGGAGGAGCTGATCGACGGCGTCGAGATCGGCGGCGTGGGAACCTACCTCGGCGATGCGGAAGAATCTGACGTCAATCTGTTTATCTGACCGGATCAGGGGATCCTCGTTTGGGTCCCTTCTTCCTCGTTTTCTGAATCGTGAAAAAAGCAGCAGCCGGGGTGCGCGTATTGCACACCTCGGCTGCAT
>CAMHMK010000125.1 GCA_946186225.1 uncultured Clostridia bacterium | reverse complement strand
CCCACGAGGCGGACGGTGCGGAGCACTCCCACGACGGCCTGGACGACGTGGACGACGCCCCCATCAACCGGGCGGAGGAGCGTGCCCCTGCACAGCCCCTGAAGAAGCAGCCGAACGCCATGGCGGGCTATCCTCGCCGCCAGACCACGACGGACGTGGAGAACATCGTGAAGCGCGCCCACCAGATGCTGGATATTTACTGGACGCCCCGGAAAGACCTGAAAAGCTGGGGCGGCTATTTCACCTATCAGGCGGGGGTCACCTATCGGGGCCTGCCATACTGTCAGGCCGTCAGCGGCTACGGCGGATACTACGTCCCCTGGGCGGCCTCTCTGGAAACGTTTATCGAAGTGACCAATGACGCCAACAGCAAACAGTACACCGGTCGCTGCACCTACGGCAACGGCGGCCCCTCCTACGGGGTGGACTGCTCCGCCTTCGTCTCCTGGGCGCTGGATCTCCCTTACCGCCGCACGACCTGGACCCTGGCCAACTACGGAACGCAGAAAAAGAGCAGCGTCTCCGCGATCTCAGTGGGCGACTTCCTGAACAAGTTTGACGCCCACGTGGTCCTGGTCACGGATGTGGCCTACAATTCCGATGGGACGCTTGCCGGCGTGGAGATCTCCGAGTCCACGGTCTGGGACAGCGATGAGAAGCTTGGCTGCTGCCGCAGCACCTGGTTTTCCGGCAGCGAAGGGCTTGCAAAGCTGAATACAAAGTATTTCGGCGGCGGCTACAAGCTCTACAGCCGCAAGTACGACCGGGCTGTCTCTTACCGGCACAGCTGTGTCGTCCCGCTGGAAGGGGACGAGTGCATCCTCTGCGGCGCCGGACTGCCGCTGCGGATGGGCGTGGACGTCAGTGAAGCCGAGGGCGGGCTCGACTGGCGGACCCTTGCCCCCTATGCTGATTTTGCCATGATCCGCATCGGCGGCCGGACGGAGGACGGTGTGCTGAACCGTGACGCCAGGTTTGCGGACAACCTCATCGGCTGCGAGGCCAACGGCATTCCCTATGGTCTGTATTTTGATTCTGCCGCCCATGATGGGACGGAGGCCAGGGAGGAGGCAGAATTTGTCCTGGATACCTTGGCAGAGACAGACGGCAGCCCGCAGCTCCCCATTTTCATGAATGTGGAGGGCACCGACATGCTTTCCGACCTGAACAGCGATCAGCTGCTGGATACGATCAGCTCCTTCTGCGAATACCTGGAGGAGATCGGCTTCCGCACCGGCGTCTATGCCGGCGAGGGACCCTGGAAGGAACAGCTCACAAGAAAGTATTATCAGGAGACGTTCAGCTGGGTCTCCAGCTGGGCGGAGGAGGACGGGAGCGTTCCTCCGAGCGCCGTTCTGACCCTGAATACCGGCGCCAACATCTGGCAGTACGGAAAGAAAACCCTGCCTGGCGTTACCGCCTCGGACGGACAGGATGTGCGCGTGAACGTGGACTATTGGTTCGGCGAGACCGGCAGCCGGGAACACCGCTGCACCGCGACCCTTGCGCTTCCCGGCTGTACCAAATCCGGCAGCCTGACCAGCCGCTGCGTGGACTGCGACCTGAGCATATCAAGAGTGCTTCCGCCCCTGGGCCATGACTGGAATGCGCCGGTCTTCACATGGAACGGCAGCGAGAGCGCAACGGCGACCCGGACCTGTGCCGCAGACCCGAGCCACACCGAGACGAAGAACTGCAAGGTGACTTCCGTCGAAACCGAGGCAGCCGGCTGTGAGACGCCGGGCGAGGCGACTTGCACTGCCACTGCGGTCTTTGCCGACGGCGCCGTGGCGATCGACACCATTCGCGCCGCCCTCCCCGCCCTGGGCCATGCCTGGGATGCGGGCGTCGTGACCACGCCGCCGACCTGGACGGAGCCCGGCGTGAGAACCTTCACCTGTACCCGCTGTGAGGCGACGATGACGAAAACCATTCCTGCCGTCTCCGAGACCGGATCCGCGGAAAACAATCCCTTTCCAGACGTGAAGGAATCGGCCTATTATTTCCTGCCCGTCCTTTGGGCCGTCTACTGCGAGCCCCAGGTGACGGCCGGCGTCAGCAAAACCAGGTTTGCCCCGAACGATACCTGTACCCGCGAGCAGGTGGTGACCTTCCTCTGGCGCGCAGCCGGCTGCCCGAAGCCGAGTGTGGCGGACTGCCCGTTTACCGACGTCAAAAAGGGCGGATACTACGAGGAGGCTGTCCTCTGGGCTGTTGAAACCGGCGTCACGCACGGTGTCAACAGGACGAAATTCGGTGTGGGCGAGGCCTGCACCCGCGCGCAGGTGGTGACCTTCCTCCGCCGTGCCAAGGGAGCCCCAACGCCATCGACAACGGAAAATCCGTTCCGGGATGTCTCCGCCGATGCCTATTACTGCAGCGCCGTCCTATGGGCCGTCGAAACCGGCGTCACAGCCGGTACAAGCAAAACCAGATTCAGCCCCAACGATGTCTGCACCCGCGGTCAGATCGTGACCTTCCTGTATCGGGCGTACCACTAGGCCGGATCACATTCAATCAACAAGAAACAGGAACCGGAGCAGCTGCTCCGGTTCCTGTTTTTCGCCATGCGGCGCGTTCAGCCCGTGACCACAACCTCGCCGTGGGCCTCGGGGATATCGAAGATAATCTCGCCGATCTTCGGCGCGGTAACCTTGCCCCGCAGGGGGTTCTTCACACTGTCAATGGGGGAGAGGATGGTCGCCTCCACCTCGGAGCGCTCAAAGCTCAGGTCGGTATCGATCATCTTGCAGTCGATCAGCGTCAGATTCGTGCAGTAGCACAGAGGCTGGGTGCCGATGATCGTGCAGTTGATCAGGGTCAGATGGTCGGCGTACCAGGCCAGATACTCGCCCTTGATAGTGCTGTTCTTCACGGTCACGTTGCGGGAATGCCAGAGGCAGTCCTTTGTGTCGAAGTCGCAGTTGTCAAAGACCGCGTTTTCCAGGTACTGGAAGGAGTACTTGCCCTTGAGGCGGATGTCGGAAAAGTCCAGGTTCCGGCAGCGGAACATGAAGTATTCGCCCTTTGCCGCGCAGTTGCGCATGGTCACATTGTCCACGCTCCAGCCGAATTCGGCAGAGTCGACGTCGGAGTCCGTGATCATCACGTCGCGGCACTCGCGAAGGGCCTTGATGCCGTGCAGCTTCGTGCCGGCGATCTCCACATGGTCGCAGTACCACAGGGAGGCGCGGCAGGCCTCGGTCAGCTCGGAGTCGCGGATCGTCAGGAAGCGGTCGTGCCAGCAGGGATAGCGAAGGTTGAAGAAGATGTTCTCCGCCACAACGTCCGAGCATTCCTTCAGCGCGCTTTCGCCGTCGGCGGGGCCGTCAAAGCGGATATTTCGCAGCGTGACGCCGTGAACGCCGTAGAGCGCACGTTCCTGATCGAGGGTCTGGTTTTCAATCAATTTCATGGGGATTTGCCTCCAGTTTTTTTGTTTTCGACTATTGTAACACAGGGCGTCCAAAATAGCAACCGTCATCTTTCCGTCCCGGCGCAAAGATCGCCGCAGCCGTCCAGCTGACGGCTCAGGGCCTCGACCATCTCATAGACCATCCGGTCGCAGCCCGCCTTCCGGGGCAGTCCGCGCGCTTCAATGGCAGCGGTCAGCTCCCTGCAGACGGTGGTTTCGTAGCGTTCCGTAAAATCCCGGACCAGGCTGGCGCTGGCCTCCTTGTCATAGCCCTGCATCCCGAGCACCATCAGCGCGGCGGTGAGCGTCCCGCAGGTGCTCTCAAAGTGCATGCCCCGGCCAAAGCCCATGCCCAG
>CAMHMK010000124.1 GCA_946186225.1 uncultured Clostridia bacterium | reverse complement strand
GGTTCTTGCGGTTCTGTGGAAACCTACAAAAATTTTCCGGAAACTGCCCGTTTTCGACGGATTTTTCGGGGTTTGGGATGTTGGAGCGGTGGAAAACCCGGTGGAAAATGTGGAGAACTTCTCCATTTTCTCGAAAACAAATTTGATTATTAGTGGACGTTATGTTTACCAAAAACTACCCCTTGTGGTTTGCCCGGAAGAAGTATCGATTTGTAATTTCTCCGTAAATATGCCGAAGACGGGTATTTTTGGCAGGCGGAAATCTCGGATTCGCTCTGGAATTTTGGGAAACGGTCTGATATAATGAGAATCCCAAGTGATATTATGCTTTAATGCGAGGTCCCGCTATGCTTGAATTACTCTCCCCTGCCGGCTCCATGGACGCGCTCCGGGCCGCCGTTCAGAGCGGCGCGAACGCGGTCTATCTGGGCTCCGGTCAATTTAACGCACGACAGAACGCCAAGAATTTCTCGGTGGACGAGCTGGCGGACGCCGTGCGCTATTGTCATGTGCGGGGGGTGGCGGTGCATCTGACGCTCAACACCCTGGTCACAGACCGGGAGCTCGAGGCCGCGGGCGAGACCATCACCGCGGCGGTGCGGGCCGGCGTGGACGCCTTCATCGTCCAAGATCTCGGTATCGTCTCCCTCCTGCGCCAGATGGCCCCGGAGGTTCCGATCCACGCCTCCACCCAAATGAGCATCCACTCCCTGGAGGGCGTGCAGCAGGCCGCGGCTCTGGGCGTCTCGCGGGTCGTCCTGGCCCGGGAGCTGAGCCGGGCGGACATCGCCTACATCTGCCGGAATTCCCCGGTGGAGATCGAGGTCTTCATCCACGGGGCGCTTTGCATGTGCTATTCCGGCCAGTGCTATTTCTCCGCCGTGGTGGGCAGCCGCTCCGGTAACCGGGGCCAATGCGCCCAGCCCTGCCGCCTGCCCTACGGCTACGGCCGGTTCGCGGAGAAATATCCCCTGAGTCTCAAGGACAACTGCCTGATCCCCTGGATGCGGGAGCTGGAGGAAATGGGCGTGGCCTCGGTGAAGATCGAGGGCCGGATGAAGCGGCCGGAGTACGTGGCCATCGCCACGCGGCTCTACCGTGCCGCCATCGACGGGCAGACCATTTCCGCCGCCGATCTGAGCGATCTGCGCGACGCCTTCTCCCGCCAGGGCTTCACCCAGGGCTACTATATCGGCCAGACCGGGCCGGAGATGTTCGGCACCCGGCAGAAGGAGCGGGAGAACAAGACGCTGATGCAGTCCGCCCGCGCGGGCTATGAGAACACCGAGAATCCCCTGGTCCCCGTCCGCTTCTACGCGGTGGTCGCGGCCGGGCGGAACGCCATGCTGGCCGTCCAGGACGACCAGGGCAATATCTGCAAAACCGAGGGGCCGGTCCCCGAGGCGGCCCTGAGCCGCCCGCTGACCCAGGAGAATCTGGCCGCCCGGCTGGCAAAGACCGGCGGCACCCCCTTCCGCTGCATTGAGACCAAGAGCGTGGTCGAGCCCGGGCTGACGCTCTCCGCCGCAGCCCTGAACGCGATGCGCCGGGAGGTTTTGACCCACCTGACCGCGATCCGCGGCCGGCGTGGGGAAAACCGCGAGCTCAACGGCTTCACAACGGTCAAGACCGTGGCCGGTCCAACCCGGCCCCCCCGCGTGACCGTGGGCGTTCTGAGCCCGGACCAGCTCACACCGAAGCTGATTGCCCTGCGTCCCGCGCGGCTCTACGTGCCGCTGACGATGCTCGAGGGCGACACGGGCTGGATGCAGGCCCTCCGGCCTGAGACCGAGGTCTGCGCCGTGGTTCCCCGCGTGATCAAGGACGCCGAGACCGAGCGCGTCCGCAAGCAGCTCGACGCTGCCTATGCCCTGGGCGTGCGGCGGTGTCTCGTGGGCAACCTGGGTCACATCGGTCTGGCCCGGTCGCGCGGCTTTGCGGTGAGCGGGGACTACGGTCTGAACCTCTTCAACTCCCGGGCGATGCACATGGCCCGGGGACTGGGGCTGGATTCGGTCATGGCGAGCTTTGAGCTGACCCTGCCCCGGATCCGGGACCTCTCCAAGCCCCTGCCGACGGAGCTGCTGGCCTATGGACGTCTGCCTTTGATGCTGACGGAAAACTGCATCATCAAGAACCGGTCCGGCCACTGCGCCTGCCACACCGGGCAGACCAAGCTGATCGACCGCCGTGGCGAGGAGTTCCGCGTTCTGCCGGACCCCGGCACCTGCCGGAGCGTGATCTACAACGGCAAGAAGCTCTATCTGCTGGACAAGCAGGCGGAGCTGCGCAGCATGGGCCTTTGGGCCATCCGCCTGCAATTCACCACCGAGAACCCCATGGAGGTGGATTCCGTCCTGGCCGGCCTGCGCGGCGGCGCAGCCTTTGACCCGGGATCCTGCACCCGGGGGCTCTATTACCGGGGCGTGGAATAAGCGCACCGCTCGAACCCTGCCCGCTCCGATTCGGGGCGGGCAGGGTTCCGACAAAAAATCAGAAAAATCAGCGAAAAAAATCTGTTTTTCCCTCTTGACAAGGCCGGAGCGATCCGCTATAATAGCTCCGCAAAACAAAGAAGGTCGGTTGCGCCGCCTCACCTCACGCCCCTGGCAAAGAGGTTCACACAGCGAATCCCGGAGGGTCCGGGGGTATGTGCGGGTGCAGTCGGCATCCGCATTGTTGTATTTTTTGGAGGTGTTTTCGATCGCTAAAGTAACCCATCAGCTCAACGAGGAGATTCAGGACAAGGAACTCCGTGTCATCGGCCCCGACGGCGCTCAGCTCGGCATCATGTCCAGCAAGGCCGCGTTGGATCTCGCTGCAGAACAGGAGCTGGATCTGGTCAAGATCTCGCCCACTGCGAATCCTCCCGTCTGCAAGATCATGGACTATGGCAAATTCCGCTTCGACCAGATGAAGAAGGAAAAGGAATCCCGCAAGAATCAGCGTGTTGTGGAAGTCAAGGAAATCCGCATGTCTCCGAACATCGATACCAACGACCTCAACACCAAAATGAAGAATGCGATCAAGTTCCTGAGCGACGGCAACCGCGTCAAGGTCAGCGTCCGTTTCCGCGGGCGTGAAATGACGCACACCAATCTCGGTGAAGTGCTGCTGAACCAGTTTGCTGAGGGCTGTTCGGAGGTCGCAAACCTGGAGAAAAACCCGAAGATGGAGGGCCGGTTCATGTTCATGTTCCTGTCCCCCAAGGCGGAAAACAAAAAATAAGCCAACTTTCTTAAAATAACCGAAAAAGGAGAACCAACTATGCCGAAGCTGAAGACCCATAGCGGTGCCAAGAAGAGATTCAACCTCACCAAGACGGGCAAGATCAAGAGAGCACACGCGTTCAAGAGCCATATCCTCACTAAGAAGACCACCAAGCGTACGCGTCGTCTGAGAACCACGACCTACGCCGACGTCACCAACCAGGAAGCCATCAAAAAGATGATTCCTTACAAGTAAGAGATAGGAGGATATACAAATGGCACGTGTTAAAGGCGCAATGATGACGCGCAAGAGAAGAAATAAGACCCTGCGGCTTGCCAAGTCCTACTGGGGTTCCAAGTCCACCCACTTCAAGATGGCCAAGCAGGCCGTGATGAAGTCCGGCACCTACGCTTACGTCGGCCGTAAGCTGAAGAAGCGTGATTTCCGCCGTCTGTGGATCACCCGTATCTCCGCGGCTGTCGCTCCCTTCGGCATCAACTACAGCCGGTTCATGAACGGTCTGAAGAAGGCCGGCATCGAGATGAACCGCAAGGCCCTCTCCGAGATGGCCATTGCCGATCCCAAGGCCTTTGAGGCCCTGGTGGAGACCGCCAAGAAGGCGCTGTAAGCCTGCGCAAATGATAATCGGGTAGGAGGTCACCCATTAGT
>CAMHMK010000123.1 GCA_946186225.1 uncultured Clostridia bacterium | reverse complement strand
TTGGCGCAGCCTATTTCAATCCTCCCGCAGGGAGACCGCAAATTCTCAATTCTCCCTTTTCAATTCTCAATTCAGCAGCAGGACGGCGGCCAGGGGTCTGGCCGCCCTACGGAGGGGATGGTCGGCAGTCCCTCTGGTCTCAATCAGCGAGCATCTCCAGGAATGCATCCTCGGTGAGGACGGGGATGCCGAGCTCGGTCGCTTTGCGGAGCTTGGAGCCGGCGGCTTCGCCGGCGACGACCCAGGTCGTCTTCTTGGAGACCGAGCCCGAGACCTTGCCGCCCATTGACTCGATCTTCGCGGTGGCCTCGTCGCGGGTGAAGCGCTCCAGGGTTCCGGTCAGAACAAAGGTCTGGCCCTCGAAGCGGCGGTCGGAGATCTCGGTTTTGGAGGTGAAGTTTACACCTGCGGCGCGGAGCCGCTCCACCATGTGGCGGCCCTGCTCGCTGCGGAACCAGGCCGCGATGGATTCAGCGGTGATTTCGCCCACGTCCCGGACCGCAGTCAGGTCTTCGACGCTCGCGGCCATCAGGGCGTCCAGGCTGCCGAAGGCCATGGCCAGGACCTTGCCGGTCTTGGCCCCGACCTGGCGGATGCCCAAGGCGTAGATCAGGCGGGAGAGGTCGTTTTCCTTGCTGGCCCGGATGGAGTCGAGCAGCTTGCGCGGGGCCTTGTCGCCCTTCTTCCAGAGAGACGATACGTCTGCCAGGGTCAGATCATAGAGGTCCGCCGGAGATTTGACCAGACCGGCAGCAATCAGCTGGTCCACGATGGCGCTGCCCAGGCCGTCGATGTCCATGGCGTCGCGGGAGACGAAGTGGGCAATGTTCCGGCTGAGCTGGGCCGGGCACTCCGCGCCGGTGCAGTAGACCGCAGCGCTGCCCGCGTCCCGCTCCACCGGAGCCCCGCAGACCGGACAGGTGGTTGGGAGCAAGTAGGGCACGGCGTATTCGGGCCGCTTCTCCAGGACCACGCCCAGGATCTCGGGGATGATCTCCCCTGCCTTGCGGATGCGGACCGTGTCGCCGATGCGGATGTCCTTCTCGGTGATGAAATCCTGGTTGTGCAGCGTCGCATTCGTGACCGTCGTGCCCGCCAGGCGGACCGGGGCGACCACGGCCTTCGGCGTCAGGACGCCGGTGCGCCCCACCTGGACCACAATATCCTGCAGGACGGTCTCCTTGATCTCGGGCGGGTACTTATAGGCGGCGGCCCAGCGCGGGAACTTGGCCGTGGAGCCCAGGCGGGTCCGGCCGGCCAGGTCATTGAGCTTGACCACGGCCCCGTCGATGTCATAGGTGAAATCGCCGCGGTTTTCGTTGATTGCGGCGATCCGGGCCGCGATCTCGGTCTGTTCGGTGCAGAGGGTATAGGGGATGACCTTGAATTTCAGGCTCGCCAGGTAGTCCAGGGTCTCGGTGTGGGTGGCAAAGCGCCTGCCCTCGCAGAGCTGGAGGTTGAAGATCAGGATATCCAGCTGGCGCTTGGCCGCGATCTTCGGGTCGAGCTGGCGCAGGGAGCCCGCCGCAGCGTTGCGCGGGTTGGCAAAGAGGGGCGCGCCTTCGGTCTCCCGGGCTGCGTTCAGGGCGTGGAAGACCTCCTTCGGCATGAAGACCTCGCCGCGGACGATGAGCCGCGCCGGGGCGTTTTCCAGCTTCATCGGGATGGAGCGGACCGTGCGCAGGTTCTCGGTCACATCCTCCCCGACCCGGCCGTCGCCGCGGGTCGCGCCGCGGACAAAGACGCCGTCCACGTATTCCAGGGCCACGGACAGACCGTCCACCTTGGGCTCCACCGAGTAGGCGGGGGCGGGGATGGTCTCTCGCAGACGTTCGTCGAAGTCCCAGAGCTCTTCCAGGGAGAAGACGTCCTGCAGGCTCTCCAGGGGAACCTCGTGGACTACCTTTTCAAACTGGCTGATCGCCATGCCGCCCACCCGGCGGGTCGGGGAATCCGGCGTGATCAGCTCGGGGTGCTCGGCCTCCAGAATTTCCAGGCGGCGCAGGGCGGCGTCGTACTCAAAGTCGGGCATTTCGGGGTCGTCGAGCACGTAATAACGGTAGTTGGCTTCGTTCAGCCGCTCCCGCAGGGAGCGGATCTCCTCTTTTGCGTCCATAGTCAGTCTCCTGTCGTGATCAAAGTGGCGGGCACCGCGCCGACGATGACCGTCTGGGCCACGGGTACCCGGGTATCTGCATGGTAATCCAAGAATCCGGCCGGGGTCAGGAGGAGGGCGTCCACCGAGACGGCCAGCTCCACGGTGTGGAGGGTCTGATTCACGCCCTGGGCCGAAAAGCGGCTCTCGAGCTCCGCGTTCGTGGCCCGCAGGGACACCACCCGCACAGGGATGGCTCCGCCCCGGCCCGAGAGCAGGGCCGGAAAGACCACGTTCCCCACCGGGACGCGGATATCCTGTCCGGTCATATCGGGGATCTGTTTGTCCAGCTCGGCCAGCAGCCAGGCTCGCAGGCGGTTGGCCGCTTCCATATTCAGCTGCATGGCCGTGACAGCCCCGGTCGCATCGGTCTCCAGGCGGACCAGATCCTCATAGGTCAGGGCGTGGGCATCCAGATAGGCCGACATCGCCTCGTTGATCCGGTTGGAGGTCTCGTTTTCTGCCTGCATCCGCACCAGACGGCGCAGCGTCGGAAACCAGCGCAGGTTCATCAGAAGCACCAGGGCAAGCAGAACGATCAGCCCGCTCAGAAGGAGCCGCATCCGCAGTCTTCGCCGCATACTACCACCTCAGGGAAGCTTATGCGGCGGGGCGGCGGATCATTCCTCCGCCTTTTTCTCCTCCTCCGCATCGGGGCGGAGGGTTTCGAGCAGGCCGGTCCCGCCGGAGGCCACCAGCTTGCCGGCAGCCTGCAAAAGCTCCCGCTGCTTCTCCTTCGGCAGGGCGCGAATGCCTACCATCAGCAGCTCGGCAGTCTTGCGCTTTTGCAGACGCAGGGCCGAGAAGCTGTCCTCGCCCGGGGTCTCCAGCACGGAGAAGATGGAGTTCACCATCGACCGCAGCGTCTCGTCGTCCTGACGGGAGACCCAGTTGCTGATCGTATTCTCCATGAACTCACCCATCCGGGAGAGGGCTGCCGACTCGAAGTCCGTCGGGCCGGTCTGCCAGGTGAAGCCGTCATGCTGGACGATGCCGGAGGCATCGCTTTTGACCACCTGATGCGGGCAGTCGATGGCAAGCAGCAGGCCGATGATGGAGGTGTCGGGGATAATGGCGTGGGTCCGGTCCATGACGGCGCGGTAGCCCGCCGCGGCGCGGACGTCGTCGCGGAAGCCGGGACCGTCGAGGGAGTAGATCTCCGTGATCCGCGGCTGGACGGCGGAATCGCAGAAGGCAGCGGCATAGACCGCCAGATTGCCGCCCTTGGAGTGGCCGCCGACAAGGAGGGGGCAGTCCAGGGCAGCGCCCACGCGGCTGAGATAGTCGGCGGCAAGGAGCTGGCCCTTGCTGTGGCTGTGGTAGCTCATCTCCATGTCCTCCTTCCAGCCCAGGATCGTTCCGTCGGTGCCGCGGAAGGCAACGAAGGCGGTCCCATCCGGGAGCAGGAAGGTCAGGGCGGCAAACTGCGTGGCGTCGGCGTAGTCGTTGACGGTCTCGTAGCGGCAGAGCCGGAGGTCCCGGAAGCGCGCGCCGCGCAGCATGGAATCCATCAGCAGGGGCGCCCGGGCGGTGTAGGAGCGTCGGGCTGCCACCTCCGCCCGGTCGTGGACGGAAAAGAAGGCCGCACAGGCGTCCTGCAGGCAGACCGGCTCCCCGTCCGGGGAGAGAACGCCGCTGAAGTCGGTGTAGCTCAGCTCGGAAAGGACCAGGCTGTCCACCGGGTTGAACGGCGAGAGGGCCAGCGGCACATCCCCGCGCCAGGACAGATA
>CAMHMK010000122.1 GCA_946186225.1 uncultured Clostridia bacterium | reverse complement strand
ATCATCTACGCCGATCCCCCTTGGCGGTATTCCCAAAAGGGCTTGCAGGGGGCGGCGGAGCACCATTACCCCACAATGGGGATTGACGATCTGTGCGCGTTACCCGTGGCCGAGCTTGCGGCCCCGGACAGCGCACTCTTTTTATGGGCTACGTTCCCCCAGCTCCCGGAGGCCCTGCGGCTGATCCGCGAGTGGGGCTTCACCTACAAAAGCGTCGCTTTCGTCTGGCTGAAGAAAAACCGCAAAGCGGATAGCTGGTTTTACGGGCTGGGCTTTTGGACGAGGGGCAACGCCGAGATCTGTCTGCTGGCAACCAAAGGCCACCCCAAGCGTCAGGCGGCCAATGTCCACCAGTTCATTATTTCTCCCATCGAGGCCCACAGCAAAAAGCCCGACGAAGCCCGTGACAAGATCGTGGCCCTCATGGGCGATCTGCCCCGCGTGGAGCTGTTCGCAAGGCAGACCCCGCCCGGATGGGACGTATGGGGCAACGAGGTGGAGTCCACGGTTCCCGGCTTCTGGTCACGGTGGCCAGAGGATGGCGGAAAGGAGGACGAGTCATGCCGTATGTGAACGTCCCTAACGATCTGTCCAAGATCAAGACGAAAATCGCCTTTAACCTCACCAAGCGCCAGTTGATCTGTTTCGGCGGCGCGGCGGTGGTGGGCATCCCTGTGTATCTGCTGACCCGCAGCACACTTGGAAATACCGGGTCGATGTTCCTGATGATCGCGCTCATGCTCCCGGCCTTTTTCATGGCGATGTATGAGCGGGACGGCCTGCCTTTTGAAAAGGTGGTGCGGAACATCCTCCGGGCCAAGTTCACCCGCCCCGGCGTGAGGCCCTATCAGACGCAGAACATTTACGCCCCATTTGCGGGAAAGGAGGATGCTTTTGACCAGAAGCCCCAAGAAAAGAAAAAGCCTGATTCGGGCCGGTAATCGCCCGGCCACCATATCAGCCCAGCAGACCGTCCCCTATGTGCGGATGCTCCCGGACGGCATTTGTCAGCTCCCCAACGGTCTGTTCACAAAAACCGTGGAATACGAGGACATCAATTACTCCGTGGCTTCGGCGGAGGATCAGACGGCCATCTTCGGGGGCTGGAGTTCGTTCCTCAACTACTTTGACAGCTCCTTGCCGTTCCAGCTCTCCTTTATCAATCGCCGCTCCCGCTCCGGGGGCCGCTATAAGGTGAATATCCAGCCCGCCGAGGACGAGTACAACAGCGTCCGGGCCGAGTTCACCGGGATGCTGAAAAACCAGATTGCCAAAAGCAACAACGGTATTGAGCGATCCAAGTACATCACTTTCGGTATCCCCGCTGAGAACGTGGCCGCCGCCCGCCCCCGGCTGGAGCGTGTGGAGGCCGATGTTATGGGCAACTTTAAGCGGCTGGGGGTGCAGTCCCAGCCCCTCGACGGACGGGAGCGTCTGGCCCTGCTCCACGGTCAGCTCCACCCCAGCAGCCGGGAGCCGTTCCGCTTCAAGTGGGCCGACATCGCCCATACCGGGCTGGGGACGAAAGATTTTATCGTCCCGGACAGCTTCGACTTCCGACAGTCCCGGCTGTTCCGCGTGGGCCAGACGTGGGGCGCGGCGTCCTACTTGCAGATCATGGCGTCGGAAATGTCGGACAAGCTCCTGTTAGAGATTTTGGAATTGGACGCAGAGCTGACCGTCACCATGCACATTCAGACGGTGGATCAGGTCAAGGCCATTAAGACGGTCAAGGGCAAAATCTCCGACATCGACAAAATGAAGGTGGAGGAACAGCGCAAGGCCACCCGCGCTGGGTACGATCCCGATATTCTCCCGCCAGACCTCGTTACCTTTTCCAAGGACGCGGCAGACCTGCTGGCCGAGCTCCAGTCCCGCAATGAGCGAATGTTCCTCCTGACGTTCCTGATCGTCAACACCGCCCCCACACGGGAACGGTTGGAAAACGATATTTTTACGGTGGGCGGCATCGCGCAGAAGTACAACTGTGCTTTGAAGCGGCTGGACTGGCAGCAGGAGCAGGGCTATATGTCCTCGCTGGCGCTGGGCTATAACGGCGTTGAAATCCAGCGGGGCATGACCACCAGCTCCACGGCCATCTTTATTCCCTTTATGACGCGGGAGCTTCGCATGGATGGGCCATCCCTCTATTACGGCATGAACGCCCTTTCCCATAACGTCATCATGGCTGACCGCAAAAAACTGAAATCCGCCAACGGAATGTACCTCGGCTCGACGGGTAGTGGTAAGAGCTTCGCCGCCAAGCGGGAGCTGCTCAATGTGTTTCTGACAATTCCGCAGGATCGGATTCTGGTGGTAGATCCGATGGGAGAATATGCCCCGCTGGTGCGGCGGCTGGGCGGTCAGGTGATCGAGATTGCCCCGGACAGCCCGAACCACATTTCCCCGATGGATCTGCAAATGAGCGTCAACGACGAGGACAGCCCCCTTTCCATGAAAGCGGACTTCCTGCTGTCCCTGTGCGAGCTGATCGTGGGCGGCAAGGAGGGCTTGCAGCCCATTGAGAAAACCGTGATTGACCGCTGTGTGCGTCAGGTGTACCGGGAGATCGCGCTGGGGCTGGAAACGGCCAAGCCGCCCCTGCTCCAAGACTTGTACGAGGAGTTGCTGAAACAGCCCGAACCCGAGGCCAAGCGGATCGCCACGGCATTGGAGCTTTACTGCACAGGCTCCCTCAACCTGTTCAATCACCCCACCAACGTCAACCTCAATTCCCGCGTGGTGTGCTTCGTGCTGAAAGGCATGGGTGAAAACCTCCGCAAGATCGCCATGCACATCACCAACGATTTTGTCACTTCGGCGGTCAATGCCAACTACAAAAACGGCGTTTCGACGTGGTGCTACTTCGACGAGTTCCATATTCTTCTGCGCGATCCGCTGACCGCCAGCTACTTCGTGGCCGTCTGGAAGATGCTTCGCAAAAAGGGCTGTGTGCCGTCGGCCCTGACGCAGAACGTCAAAGACCTGTTGGCCAGCCGGGAGATCGAGAACATTCTGGACAACACGGACTTTATGATCCTCTTGTCACAGGCTCAAAGCGACCGGGCCATCCTCGCCAAGCAGATCGGCATATCAGAGCACCAGCTTTCCTATATCACGCAGTCCAATTCCGGTGAGGGCCTGCTGTTCTATGGGAGCGTGACGATTCCGTTTGCAGACCGTTTCCCTCGAGGAGAGATTTACAATCTGCTGACCACCAAGCCGGAGGACGCCGCCAATGGAAAACAGACAGAGTAGACCGGGCGGTGCTTCTGGTCACGGTGGCCAGAAGTTTCATCAGGACAGCGAACAGGCCAAGCTCCACAAATCCAAGCTCCGCATGGAGAGCCGGGAGGAAAAGCTGGGCAAGGCCCGTGATCGGCTGGTCGCACAGAAGCCGCCCAAGAAACCCGGCCCCGTGAAGCGGGCAGGCCGGGTGGCCGGGGCCGAGGCCCATGCCTTTGTGCATGGGAAAATCTATCAGGAGGAGCATGACAACGTAGGCGTGGAGGGCGGTCACTTTGTCGAGCGTTCCGGGGAGGCTGCCCTCCACTATGGTAAACGCAAGGTGAAACAGGCCGTCCGGGAGCACCCGGCCAAGGCTGCCGCCCGCGCCGAGTCCCGGTATATCAAGGCCACGGCGGATTACAACGCCCGCAAGTTTGCCCAAGAACAGCCCGAGACCGCTAAAAGCGCCGCCAGGATGTGGCATAAGCACAAGCTGAAGCGGGAGTATCAGAAGCGGGCGCGGGAAACCGCCAAGCAGAGCGCCAAGGCTGCCGAAAAAACGGCAGTCACCACGGAAAAGCTGGCCGCCCAAACGGTGGCCTTTGCCAAGCGGCATCCCGTGGGATCGCTCCTTGCGCTGGGCTGTGTGCTCCTGCTTCTGCTGATGCAGTCGTGTATGTCCTCGATGGTGACGGTGGGCAACGGCCTTGTGGGTGCGGT
>CAMHMK010000121.1 GCA_946186225.1 uncultured Clostridia bacterium | reverse complement strand
TCGAAATGTATTATGAAGACGGCGGGTGGGTCGTCGAGCTGGTACAGGGCGGCATCCACATCGGCGGCTATATCGAGCGCATGTGGCGAAAGAACTTCTGGCTCGGTCCCATCCCCTGTACCGTGGAGCTGGCGGTCGGCGCAAACGGCAGGGTCAGCTACGACGTGGCGCTCGATCACGTGGAGGATACCAACTACCATATGGCCAGCGCCCTGATCAACGGCTACTTCCGCTTCTTCGGCGGCGTCGGCTTCGACTATGACCTTTTGGCCTTGAAGGTCGGCCTGTTCTCAAACCTGATGCTGTTCTACAACCTGAAGTGTCTGTGGACCCAGGCGCCGGATGGCACGGACTACGACTGGGGCAATCAGTTTGGTCTCAACGGCGAGGTGGGCGTCCGGGCCAGGGCGCAGTTCCTGTTCTTCGCAGTGAACTATTCCTATATCTTCTGGGACTTCAACGTGTTCCATACGGATTTCGGCACGAATTATGATGCGGTCAGCGAACTCTGGGAGCAGGTCAAGGAGGGCAGGAGTACCGCCGGCGATTATTTCCCGACGGTGAGCGCCAGCTCCGGCACGGCCTCCTTTGACCCGGAAACCGGATTGGTCACCTACTCCTCCGACGCCGCGCTTTCCATTGAAAACCGGAATTATCTCCATGACTTCGAGCGCAGCTGGACGCCTGCCGGCACTGCCCTTCGCGGCGCGGGCAGCGACGCCTTCACCTGGAGCAAGCTGCAGGACAACGCCTATCCCGCTGCCTCTCCTCTGCTCTCCGACGACGGCACGATCCTGCTCTATCTGAGCGACCAGAACGACGCCGAGCAGGTGAATATGACCCGTCTGTACTTCTCCAAAGCGCCGGACGGCGCCTTCCCGGAGGGCGTCAGTCTGACCGGTCCGGACATCGCGGCGGAAGACGGCTACACCGGCAACAACGGCTACGGCGACAGCCAGCCTGCGCTGGCAGGAGACGGCGCCGGCGCCCTTGCAGCCTGGGTGCGCTGTGCTGAGGATCCCGCGCTGCTGCCGGGAGAAACTGCCGAGACCGAAACCATTGCCTCGGCAATGAACGAGGCCGAGATCTTTGCCTCGATCTACGACGGAAGCAGCTGGACCACGACCCGGCTGACCGAGAACGGCAGCCCCGATCTTGCCCCGTCTGCGGCGATTACCGTGGGCGCGGACGGAAAGCGCACCGCTGTGGTGGCGTGGCGCAGCGTGTTTGCCTCCAACGCGGAAAACCCCACCCGCTTTGACGGGCAGGACGAAATCCACTACCGGATCTACACCACGGACGCCGGCTGGAGCGAGGAGCGCGTTTTGTACAACGGCACCTCCGGCCTCGTCAGCGGCATGGACGCGGCGATTCTGCCCGACGGCACCGTCGGCGTCAGCTGCTGCGTCGATACGAATGACTGTCCGATCGGCGTCGATGCGGAAACCGCGCCGAATGCAGACATTGGCTCCGACATCGATGCCTCCGGCCGTGAAATTATTCTGACAATCATCGACCCCTCTGCGTCTGCTGCCCCGGACGTCGACGAAAACCTCCCTGCCCTGCACAGCATCCGCCTGACCACAGACGCGGTTCAGGATGAAAACCCGAAGCTGACGGCTGTTGCGATCGACGGCGAGCCCCACTTTGTGGTGGGCTGGCTCCGTGTGCCCAACGCGGAAGACAGCGTCTCAGCCGAAGACCCGGAAAGCGGCGCCTCGGTGGACGAATCCCCCGATATCTATCTTGCCGCCGTGGCAAAGGACGGCACGGTTCGTGCCGATCTGCCGAGAAATCTCGGCGCCATGACCAAGCAGCTGGGTCTGCTGATGTCCTCTGACTTTGACTTTGCCGCCGGCGCCCGGACGCTGGAGGATCTGTCAGTCGTCTGGTCCGAGACTGCTGTCCCGGAGGAGGAGGGCGCCGCTCAGACCGACCGACTGATGGCGGTGAAGCTGGTGAAGTACACAGACGGCAGCTACGGCCTGACTCTGCCCGTCACGGACGGCGAGGCCGCAAGACTGCCCGGCAACACCACGATCGATTGCTTCCGCGCCGTCGTGACGGAATCCGGCCTGCGGGCGGTCGCCCTGACAACGGAATATCAGGATGAGATGGAATTCATTCTGGACGAAAACGGCGAGCCCGTGACCGTCACGGTCACCGGTGTGGACGAGGACGGCAACGAAATCAGCGAAACCATACCCCTGGCCTTCCCGAAGGAGAAATCCGTCATCTATACCGCATCGGCAGCGTACCAGGACAGCTTGATGATTGAGGAGATCTCCTTTCACCGCGACGAGGTCTTTGCCGGCAACGTGATCCCTGTACAGCTTTCCGTGACCAATGCCGGCACGAAGCCCATCACCCGGCTGGAGCTGCTCACCCGGACCGGCGAAGCGTCCGGCACCTGGGAGAACGCGGACGTCCCGCTGGAGCCCGGCGAAAACGTGCGGATCAACGCACAGGTAACCGTTCCGGATCCGATTGCGGACGTGACGGATCTCTATGTGCGGGCAACCCTCGCCGACGGCACGCAGATCGAGTCCGATCTCCTCAGCCTGGACTTCGCCAAGCCGGACGTTGGCATTTCCGACGTGAAAATCACCGACGCGCACGACGGCCTGCGGGAAATCCAGGTGAACGGCTATAATTTCAGCAGCGTTCCGGTTGACGAGGACGCGGTGGTGAAGGTTGGCCTCTTCTCGAATACCGACGGCACCTGCCCGATCGAGGGACAGGAGATTCAGCTGAGCGCTGCGGAGATCGCCGCGCTCAACGAGGGCGGCTACGCGGCCCACTTTACCATGGACATGGCCTCCTATGTAGCGGAGTATTATGCGGAAAATCGCGGCGGCGAGGTGCCCGAGGAAGGAATCCTGGTCAGCGCGAGAATCTGGATTGAGACAGACGACGCCTCCGGGGAGACCGAAGCGATCCGGCTTGCGGACGCCTATCCGGATAACGACGTCTGCTGGACAACATGCCCGTCTCTGCTCGATCTGCGGGAGGAAGACGTCTCCTTGCTTGCCATGGCAAAGCAGACCGGCGAGGACGGTTCCGTCACTGTCACCGCTGCAATCCAGAACAACAGCCTGGTGAACGAAATCGACGTGATGTATCTGCGGCTTCTGGACGCGGACGGCAACCCGATCCTGGACGCGGACGGCAGGGAAATCGCCGTGAAAGCCAATGGAACGGATGAGGACGGACACTTCGGCATCGAAGCGCGCCGGGAGCTTACCTTCCTCTTTACCCAGCCGGAGGCTGCCGGCGCCGCGATGGCGGACCTCGTGCGCCCGAGACGGGTCCACTTTGACCCGGGCGATGGCGAGGGCGAGATGGATGATCTGGTCCTCCCCTGGGAGGGCACCGCAGCCCTTCCCGCCAACGAGTTTACCCGGGAGCATTATAACTTCCTGCACTGGAGCACAGAGCCGGACGGCACGGGAGAAATCTACGCCGACATGGCGGAAATCACGGACTGCGGCAAGGATACCACCCTGTATGCCCAGTGGGAGCTCCAGACCTTCACCGTGTACTGGTACAATGGCACCGAGCTGTTGGAAACCGATGAAAATGTGCCCTACGGCACACAGGCCCACTACGACGGCGACACACCGCTTCGCAGTCCGGACGACGAAAACCATTACAGCTTTACCGGCTGGTCTGACGGCAATACGGTCTACGCCCTGAACGGCGAGCTGCCGGAGGTGACCGGAGAATTGACGCTCTTGGCGCAGTTCTCCGCCGATGCGCACGCATTTTCCAGTGAGATCACCCAGGCGCCCACCTGTACCGAGGAGGGTATCCGCACGTTTACCTGCACGGTCTGCGGCTACAGCTGCACAGAGCCGGTTCCGCCCACCGGGCACACCGCCGGCGAGACTCAGATCGAAAACGAAGTGCCGCCCACCTGTACCAAGCCCGGCAGCTATGACGCGGTCGTCTACTGTACGGTCTGCTCCGCCGAGCTCTCCCGCAATACAGTTGAGGTCCCCATGACCGGCCATACGCCCGGCGAAG
>CAMHMK010000120.1 GCA_946186225.1 uncultured Clostridia bacterium | reverse complement strand
CCAGAGATCCGGAGCATATCGGCTTTAAGGAATGCTTCGGCACAACCACCCTTTCTTTCACCAACGCGCTGACCGGCGTGCTCATGTCGTCCATGCTGATGGTCTACATGACAGAGTATTCCGGCATCAGCTACGCTGCGCTGCTGGCCACGATCCTGCTGATGGCGGCTCGTGTGATCGACGCGGTGGACGACCCCATCCAGGGCTTTATCATCGACAATTCAAAGCGCACCAGGATCGGCAAGTATAAGCCCTTCTTCCTCATCAGCATCATCATGGAGGCGGTCGGCGCCATTGCCCTGTTTTCGCTTCCCAGCTCCATGGCGAGTACGCCCGCGCTGATCATCGCCTGGGTCATTGTGTTCTACCTTGTTTATGACATTGGCAGCTCGTTCTATAAGGATCTTCTTCTCTACCGCACCATGTCCACCGATGAAAACCAGCGGACAAAGCTGGTGATTGGGCCGAGGCTGATGTCCTTCCTTACCGGTGTTGTTGCAAACGTCGTGTTCACCGCGGCGATCGTAGCGCTCAACGCGGGCGGTGTGAGCTACCACGATGCCGCAGCCAGGGTCATCATGATCCTTGTTGTCGCCTCCGTGGCGATCTCTCTTATCGGCTGGTTCATGGTGAAGGAAAAGCATCATGTGGAGGAGGAGCGCGCCGAGAAGCTGAAGCTTCAGGATTTCTTTGATTTGTTCAAAGAAAACAAGGCTATGGTCATATTTGCGCTCAAAGGCCTGTTTGCCGGCTTTATCTGGACGCTGATCTTCGCCACGCCCATCTATTACATCAAATGGGGCTTCTGTGCCGATCTGAGCACGGGCATCGCGGACATGGAGCAATTTACCGTCTACAACGGCATCAACGCCATGATCACCGTCGTCCCCATGGTTCTGGGCGCGATCCTGGGCAGACCGCTTTTGAAGCTCTTTAAGGACCCGGTCAAGATGACCTGCACACTGCTGCTCATTCAGGCGGTCGGCGGCGCCATCCTGTTCATCGCCCAGATCACAGGGCTTTTGCAGCACGCTCCCTGGCTGTTCTTTGCGACCATGTTCATCATGGCTACCGGCGTGGGGACGGACTTTGTGCCGCAGACCTTTGTGCAGATGGAGGTCGTGGACTATGGAATCTACAAAACCGGGAAAGACCGCTCCGCCCTGACCACGGTGACCGACGGCTTCATCACAAAGATGCAGACGGCTTTTTCCACGGCGATCGTCGGCCTGGTGCTGACCGGGATCGGCTATACCGTGGAGGAAGGAAACCGATTCGCCGGGAACGTCTCCCAGATCCCCACGATGCTCAACTGGTTCATCGTGATCATGGGCCTGGTCCCCGCCGTGCTGGGCGTTATCTCTGTCCTGATCTACAGGAAATATCCCGTCACCAACGCGGTCCGCGGAGAAATGAAAACCTATTTTGACAGGCAGGGTACGGAATAAAAAAGCGGGTCGATCCACTCGACCCGCCTCGTATCAGCGCTTGGCGTGTGCTTTTTCCCGGTATTCTGTGGGCGTCATCTGATACTCGCGCTCAAATATTTTGTAAAACTGTGTGCGGTTCTCATAGCCCAGGGAAGCGGCGATCCTGCTCACCGGAAGCTCGGAGGCTTTGAGAAGCCGGGCCGCCTCGCGCAGCTGAATCTTTTGACAATAGGCCTTCAGCGTATAGCCGGTGTGCTCTTTCATGATGCGGGAGAGGTATTCACAGGAATAGTGGAGCTCCTGGGCCAGTTCCGCGCGGCGGACATTGCCGTGGCGTTCCTCGATCAGCTTTTTCGCCTTTTCGAGAGTAATCAGCTCCCGCCCGTAGCCGAGGGAGACGTATTCGGCCCGATAGAGCTCCGGGCTCTCCAGCGCCGCAAACAGCCGAAGCAGCGACGAGTATATGTCAAACTGATACCCCACCCGTTTTTCGGAGTAGGCCCGGATCAGCTCGTTGGCAATCTGCGGGATCGGGTCCTCGCCCAAAAGCTGAAAGTCCACATAGTCCCGCTTGCACGCCGCTCTCTCCGACAGGTTCTCGCTGAAGAAGCGGTTGAGGATGCTTTTATAGCCGAAGGGCTGAACAAGCCCTTTCGGCCATTGCGTGATGAGCGAGGGGTCGATGCCGATATAGAGGATATCGGCGGAGGCCATGTCGGTTTCCCGGTGCATGGTGCTTCGGTTCAGCAGACACAGATTCCCCGCCGAATAGCGTACTTCTTCCTCCTCGATCATGACCGAGGCCTCTCCGCGCATGATGTACATCAGCTCGAAGAAATTGTGCTTGTGCATATAGGTTTCCTGGAAAAAACCGCTCTCGGCGGGGGTGTGCAGGCAGAAGGAACGCCTGTCCATGTAGTTGGAAAAGAGGTATTCCTCCGGGGTGTGAACACTGGTCGCAACGGAAAGCTTGGAAAAGTAATCCCGGTCGACGGTGTGATCGCGCAAATAGTTTACGATGGGACCGCTCTCCTGCGCCCGGACCTCCTCGATATCCCGAAAGAATAAATGAACCACGTTTTCCATAGCCTTCACCCCTTATTTCCTATTCTATCATACTGAAAGCTCGATGAAAAGGAAGGATTTATGCTTTGAAACAACAATGCTTTAACCCGTATCTCCCCGGCTGGGAGTATATCCCGGATGCGGAGCCCCGGCTTTTTGACGGCAGACTGTATGTCTTCGGCAGCCATGACCGCTTCGGGAGCAAGGACTACTGCGTCAACGACTATGTGGCCTGGTCAGCCCCGGAAGACGATCTCAGCGACTGGCGCTACGAGGGGGTCATTTACCGAAAAGAGCAGACCCCGTGGAACAGGGACCGGAAGTCCTATTACGCGCCGGACGTGGTCCGCGGGACGGATGGGCGCTATTATCTGTATTATTCGGTTGCCAATTCCTCCGTCACTTCTGTCGCCGTGTGCGATACCCCGGCAGGAAAATATACGTATCTGGGCGACGTGCGTTTCCCGGACGGCAGGGTCTACGGCTCCCGGGCGGAGGACTGGTTCGTATTTGATCCGGCGGTCCTGGTGGACGACGATGGCCGCGTCTATCTCTATGTGGGGAGCGGGCAGCCCTCCAACGGCCGCTTCGGACATGAGATCGTGGGGCTGTTCGTGATGGAGCTGGAGCGGGATATGCTGACCATCAAATCTGATCCCACCATCCTTTTCCCGGCGGATTTCAACGCCAAAAAGCCCAATTACTGGGAAGGTCCCTCCATCCGCCATATCGGGAGCTGGTATTACCTGGTTTACCCAGCAACGGACATCACGGGCCTCAACTATGCCATGAGCCTTTTCCCCGACAAGGGCTTTATTCACAAAGGGCCGATCCACTCCTCCAGTGACATCGGATACCGGGGGCGAAAGCTGATGGACGCCGCCTATCCCATGGGAAACAGCCATGGCGGTCTGGTCTGCGTAAAAGGACAGTGGTATGTCTTCGATCATCGCACGACCAACGGCAAGTGGAAAAACCGGCAGGCGGTCGCGGAGCCGATCCGTTTTGCGGAGGACGGCAGCATCGCCATGGCGGAGGCCACCAGCTGCGGCTTGAACGGCGGTCCGCTCAGAGGAAAGGGCAGCTACAGCGCGTCCATCGCCTGCTGTCTGCGCGGCGGGAGCGTTCTGGGCTTTCGCAACCCTATGGGCGGCCCTTTTGTGACCCAGGACGGGCCGGACTACGAGCCTCCGGAGCCGACGGAGCATCCTGTTAACGCCTGCAGTGAAGCGAACGCGCCGAAGTCCTTCATCACCGATATCCGAAACGGCTGTGTTGTGGGCTATAAGTATTTTGATCTGACAGAGACCGCCGGGCTTGCTGTGACAGTACGCGGCGGAAACGGAACGCTGGAGCTGCTGGGCGGAGAAGAAGGAAAAGCGATCGCGGCCTTTATCCTCTCTCCTACGACAGACTGGACGACCTACCGCATTCCTTTCTCGCCCAATGAATTGGCAGCCGCGGCAGACTGCCCGGTGAAGCGCTGCCCCGTCTACCTGCGGTATCGGGGGAAGGGCAAGCTGGATCTGTTGGAAATCGCTTTTGCATAA
>CAMHMK010000119.1 GCA_946186225.1 uncultured Clostridia bacterium | reverse complement strand
GGTGCCGGAGGCGGTTTCCTTCCAGAGGTAGATATCGCTGGCGGAGCTCATGACCTGGAAGATATTGCCCCAGAAGCTGGATCCCGCAAAGGTGATGCAGTTGGAGTAGCTGCTGTAGGGGTTCCGGATCGTGGCGACGCCGTCGCTGCCGATGCTGATGCTCCAGCGGCTGTTGCTGCTGTTGAAGCTGCCTGCGTAGAGGGAGCTGTTCTTGATCAGCAGATAGCTTCCCTTCTCTGCGTTTTGGAAGGAGAAGTAGTCCGTACCCTCGATGGGAGCCACGGTGAAGCTGTAGAGCGCAGCGACGTTCTTGAGCTGGCTGCCATCGAGCGTGATGCCGGTGGAGGCGAAGGCTGCGGCGCCGCCGTTGGATTCGGTCTCATAAGACTTGTCATCGTCCAGGCCGGCCATGACATAGGTGGGTGCATTGCCCTTGGTGATGACATAGCTTCCGGTCCAATCGGACAGGTTTGCGGTGACCAGCTCATAGGCCACGCCGCCGCCCGCTTCGCTGCGGGTATACAGGGCATGGAGGCTGGCATTCGCGGTCACGGTGTAGGAAGCGCCGGGTGCGTAGTAATCCGGAGCCGCGGCGGTCTCCTCGATGGCGGCGGAGGTCCAGCCGATGAAGGTCCAGCCGTCAAAAGCGGTCGCGCTTGCGGGCAGCGTCACGGCAGAGCCGACGGCAACGGTCACGGTATCGACAGCCGCGCCGTTGACCAGGTAGGTCAGGGTGGCGTTTTCCACCACGATCTCCGTCCACTTGGCGTAGAGGGTCAGGTTGGCGGTGACAGGCTGGGAGAAGTCGTAGACGTTGGTCAGGGCGCTGTCAGAATACCAGCCGTCGAAGGTGAAGCCGGTCTTGGTCGGATCGACAGGACGGGTCGCGGTCTCGCCCTCGGTGACGGTCTGGGCTGCAACGGCGGAGCCGCCGTTGGAGTTGAAGGTCACGGTGTAGGTCGCGGCGGCCTCGGTCCACTTGGCGTAGAGGACCAGGTCAGCGGTGACGGGCTGGGTGAAGTCGTAGGCGTTGGTCAGGGCGCTGTCGGAATACCAGCCGACGAAGGTATAGCCGGTCTTGGTCGGATCGGCGGGGCGGACGGCGGTCTGGCCGTCCACGACGGTCTGGTTTGCCACAACGGAGCCGCCGTTGGAGTTGAAGCTCACGGTCCAGGCGGTGACGGGCGTGGCGTCCACGTTGGTGGAGAAGTAGGTGGTGGTGGTATCCTCGGTCTTGCGGTAGAGCTGGACCGGCTGGGCAGCGGTTTTCTCATAGTAGAAGTGGGCCGGAGAAGCGTCGGTATAATAGAGCTTGTTTCCGTAATAGTCGTCCTGAATGACTGCGTTTCCGCTGGCGTCAAAGGTCACAGTCTGGGCGGCCGAGGTGCTGTTTGTTCCCCAAACGTAGAAATAGTAGTTGTTCTTGTAGCCGCCGATGGGGTATCCGTAGGTGCTGTAGAACTGGCGGACGGAGGGATCATAGTTGAAGTCGGCGTTGCGAAGGGTCTCGTTCTCCGGGATCCGGTTGCCGTTGATGGTCACGTCCACGTAGTTGGGCGCGGTGTTGATCTTGGCCCACATACCGGAGGAATCGGCCTTGGAGCCGTCCAGGGCGTGGAGGGAGGCCTCATTCACGATCAGGTAGCTGCCCTCGGTGAGGTCGGCGGTGGAGGTGATCTTCTCATAGCTGCCGTCCAGTCCGGGAACGGCAAGCGCGCGGAAGGAGTAGAGGGCATAGAGGGTGGTGTTGCCGCCGTTGGGATAGTAGGTGGCGCCGGGCTCCAGGCAGAGGGGCTTGCCGGTGACGGCGTCAGGCACCTCGGAGGTGGCCCAGCCGAGGAAGGTATAGCCCTCGAATGCCGTTGCTCCGGCAGGCAGGGCGACGGCGTCGCCGGTCATGCCGGTGACAGGGCTGCCGAAGGTCTCACCGTTGGCCATATAGGTCAGGGTGAAGGGCTCCTGCTGGGAGAAGTTGATCCGGATGACGGTGTTCTCGGTGGGGTTGACGTAGAAGGAATTGCCGTTCTGCATCACCGAAGCCGCGCCGGAAACGATGGTATAGCCGGAGGCGTAGTAGCCGCTGTCGGGGTCAGCGGTGACCAGATAGCCAACGCCGGCGGTGTAGGTGCCGAGGGCAGCGCTGCCGTGGGCACCGGCTTCGACGGTCAGGTCAAAGGGAGCGTCGGTGGTGTAGGCCTTGATGCGGAGGCTCTTGCCGTTGTCGAGCTGGCTCCAGGTGGAGTTGTCGCGCAGACGGAAGAAGGAGGTGCCGGGGTGGCTGGCATGGGTGTGAATGAGGGTCGCCAGCGAGACGCCGTTTTCGGTGTAGTCCTCAGTCTGGGTCTCGTCGCAGGGGATGACCATCTGGAAGTTCTGGCCGCCCTGCTTGGATTCCAGGGTAAAGACGGCGGAGAAGGTGTCGCCCGCCTCAACCTTGAACGGAGAAGCAATGCGGATCGTGTGATAGCCGGCGTGGGCGATGGTTCCGGTCTGGGTGGACATCAGGGTGCCGGAGGCGGGGTTCGGGTTGCTGCCGGTCAGGTTGGTGGGGTTCTTGTAGACCTGCAGGGTGAAGCCCAGGTCTTCCTCGAGGGTGCAGATGGAGAAGGCCTCAACCGTCTCCTTGCCCGCAGCGGTGAACACGTTGGAGATCAGGGAGTTGTTCACGGTCAGCGGGATCCAGCCCTTGGTGGCGTCGCCGGTGAAGCAGGTGCCGTCGTACTGGTAGAGGTGGTTGTAGGTGTTCAGGCTGTCCACCGTGAAGAACATGATGGGGTGGCCCAGGTAGGAGGTGTCCTCATAGGAGATGTAGTTGTAGCCGCCGTCGGTGTGGCTGTTGTTGCCCCAGGAGTTCTTGATGATCCAGGCGCCGTTGTTGGTGGGCGTGGAGCGGCCGGTGAAGTTGGACTTGCTGTAGTTGTCGTCCCAGCCGACGACGGTGACGCCGTGGTTCGGGCCGTAGTCGTTGCTTTCGGAGGTGTTCATGTAGCAGTAAGCGCCGCCAACGCCCTCATAGTATTGGCTGTAGTAGTAGCCGAAGAAGCCGGCGCCGTATTCCATGATGTACTGCTTGATCGTGTCCATGTCGGTCGGCTCGATCCAGTCCACGCTGGTGACGTGGCCGACGTCGTAGGCGTAGGCGTACTTGGGGTCGATGGTGCTGTTGGTGGAGCACTCGGAATAGGCCAGTGCGGATTCGGCCTCGCTGGCCGCGCCGATCCAGCGCATCATCGTCAGGGTGGCCTTGTAGCCGTCGCCGCCCACGTTCACGTGGGATTCGCCGTCGAGGATGGAGCTGTCGCCGCTGGTCAGGTTGTGCTCGTCATAGGAGTTGGTGTAGTTGAAGTAGGAGAGGTGGTACTCAGACAGATCCAGGTCTGTCGTCGCGGTCTCGCCGGTGTTGCCGACCTGCATCTTGTTTTTGATCATGTACGCCTCAATGGGCGCCATCGTACCAAAGGCCCAGCAGGTGCCGTAGTTGCCGTACTGCGTCTGGTTCTTGACGGAGGTGATGTAGCCTTTGTTCACGCTGTTGTAGGACGTGGGGAGGTCCCGGTTCTGGCCGCGGGTCGCCTGCTTTCCGGTGCCCAGCTTCAGGCCGTAGGGTGTGTGGACCTGCATGCCGTTGGCCTGTGGAAGGTCCTCCACCGCGGGCTCGTCTGCCGGCTCCGCATTCCGGGCCAGGGCGACGGTGGGCAGAATGCCCACGATCATCACGATCGCCAGGAGCATTGCCAGAAGGCTTCTGATGTGTTTGGTCATGAATGGTTCTCCTTTGTTTTTGATTCCATTTTGAATGGCGAGGAACAGTATAACATACAAACCAGCCGGTTACCAGTGCAGTTTCGTGAAAAATTCGCGAAGACTGCACGGCATTTTGCACATTATTTCCAAAAAACCATGAAATAGCGCTTTACAAATGAATGTATTTTTTGTATAATGTGGATCGCTAAATCACCACACGAAGGAGGCTTGCCCAAAATGGCAAAGACAGCACAGGATATTATCCGCCTGATTCAGGAGCAGGACATCAAGATGGTGGACTTCAAGATCGTGGACATCAACGGTCAGTTCCGCCACGTGACGGTTCCCGCCGCAAACTTCACCGAGGAGACCATGGTCAACGGCATCGGCTTTGACGCCTCCAACTACGGCTACGCCGTGGTCGAAAAGAGCGACATGGTCTACATCCCCGATCTCGAGACCGCCAGCATCGATCCGTTCTGCGACGTCAAGACCCTCTCCATGATCGGCAACGCCATGATCA
>CAMHMK010000118.1 GCA_946186225.1 uncultured Clostridia bacterium | reverse complement strand
GATTTTGAGTCCGCTACGTCTACCAATTCCATCATACCGGCGGATGTGTGTTTGCCCGTGCCTTTGGTGCACGGACGAACGTATTATAGTACATTTGCCGCAGAATAGCAAGCAGTTTTTTCAGTTTTTTCGTCGGGAAGAAAAACAGAAATCCGATCGGTGAAACATTTCCGGCGTTTTTCCGTCTTACAGGGCGAGGAGGTGAATCCGGTGGATGACAAAGCTCTGATCGAGCTCTATTTCCGGCGCAGCGAGCAGGCGATCTCGGAGACTGCGCAGAAATACGGCGCGCGGCTGCGCGGTCTGGCCTACAATGTCCTCGGCAGCTGGGAGGACGCGGACGAAGTCGAAAATGACGCCTATCTTGCCTTGTGGAAGGCCATCCCGCCGGAGCGCCCGCGGTTCTTCTTTGCCTACGCGGCCAAGATCTGCCGGCACTTTGCCTTTGACCGGCTCGACCGGGCGGCGGCACAGAAGCGCAGCGCGATTCTGGTGGAGCTGACCCGTGAGATGGCCGAGTGCATTCCCGATCCTGCAGCGTCTGTGGAGCGCAGCCTGGAGCAGAAGCGAATCGGCGCGCTGCTGACCCGCTTTCTCCGAGACAGCGGCGAACTGGACCGGGCGATCTTTGTGCGCCGCTACTGGCTGGCGGAGCCGGTCGAAACCCTGGCGAAGGAGATCGGCATTTCCAGGAACGCCGCTGCTCTCCGCCTGCACCGCCTCCGGAAAAAACTCAAGGAGTATCTCGAACACGAGGGAGTGAACCTATGAACGCAAAAGAATTATTGGAAGGCGTCAATGCCGTGGACGATCAGGTTCTGGAGTCCGCGGTGCGGGTCCGCAAGACCCCGCACCGCCGAATCTGGCGGGCCGCAATCGCAGCGATCCTGGTCGTGGCGATCGGGGTCGGCGCGATGATCCATTTCGGCGGCAGGGCGGAGCTGCCCCTGGTTCCGGTGGTCCACGCCCTCAGCGAGGCGAAATATCCCGAGCTGCCGCCCTATCCGGACCATCCTTCCGATTTGGAAGCCTGGAATGCCTGGCATGGCGCCATGCGCAGCCTGCACGGAAAAACCTGTGATGCTGCAAGCCTTGCGCCCTTTCTTCGGGCGAGCATCGGCAGGACGCTCTCCGGTGCGGGCGGGGAAAATCGCCTCTATTCGCCGCTGAGCAGCTATCTTGCCCTTTCCATGCTGGCAGAGCTTACCGACGGTGAGAGCCGGGCACAGATCTTAGCCCTCCTCGGCGCGGAGCGCATCGAGACCCTGCGGGAAAACGCCGGAATCCTCTGGCAGACGCATTACCAGAATGACGCGGCGGCAACCAGCGTCCTGGCAAACTCGCTGTGGCTCAATCAGGAGCTCAGCTTCCGCCGGGAGGTCATCGACCGGCTCTCCGAATCCTACTACGCCTCGGTTTACCAGGGCGAGATGGGCTCTAAGGAGCTCAACGAACAGCTCCAAGCCTGGATCAACACCCAAACGAATAACCTGCTGGAGGGGCAGACCGGGGGTCTTGAGACGACGCCGGAATCCGTGCTTTCTCTGGTGAACACCGTTTCCTATCACGCCAGATGGGTCGCCGGCTTTTCCGAAGCGCGCACGGCGCCGGCGAGCTTCCACGGCGCGGGCGGCGACGAGATCTGCGACTTCATGCACGGGGATCTGTCGGGAAGCTATTTCTGGTTCGACCGCTTCTCAGCGATCTTCCTGGAAGTGGAGAACGGCATGAACTGGGACTCCGGCATGTGGCTCCTGCTGCCCGATGAGGGCGTGACCCCGGAGGACCTGCTGACCGACGCGCAGGCACTGGATTTTCTCTCCATGACCCGGGACCAGCGCGCAGCCCTTCCGAACCAGAAGCCCCAGATCATCCATCTGTCACTCCCGAAATTCGACGTCAGCGGAGAGCTCAGCCTGAAGGATAGCCTTCAGGCACTCGGAGTGACGGACGTCTTTGATGCCGACAAAGCGGATTTCAGCCCGCTGTCAACCGCGGCGGAGGGCTTCTATGTCTCCGAAGTCAGGCAGGGACTCCGCACGGCCGTTGACGAGGAGGGCATCACGGCTGCCGCCTACACCTATATCGGCCTCTGCGGCTCGGCCGCTCCGCCCTCTGAGGAGATCGATTTCATCCTGGACCGCCCCTTCCTCTTTGCCCTGACCGGGAACGACGGCCTCCCCCTGATGACCGGCGTCGTGAACCGGATTGCCCCATAATACGGATCTGCAATCTTGCATTGTAAGCAAAACGCAGCCCACCCCGGACCAATCTGGCCGGGGTGGGCTGCGTTCAGCCGGGGTTCCTTCTCAGAACGCAACGCTCAAGCTTCCTTTTTGAGGATGGCTCTCAGCAGCAGGCCTGCGCCGACGGCGGCGGGGACCAGCATCAGAAACAGGTCCAGCACTGAGCCGATAAAGGTCAGGCTGGTGCCCAGAATGACGGAAAGAACCAACATCGCAATCAGCACCGGCAGGGCAATCTTTGCCGCCTTGTGCCCGGTGGCTGCCAGAAGGATCACGTCCAGCAAAATCAGCGCAATGAGGATCCCGCCTGTGGAAACCGATCCGAACCGATAGAAGCCCCAGGAATAGACCCGGACGCTCTTGAAGAACATAAAAACTCCAACGGCGATCAGGGCGATCCCGATCAGCAGCAGTTTTTCTCTCTGTTTCAGCATAACAAGCGCCTCCCTGAATATCGGCCAGTATTGGGGTTACCCTTACAGGAGCTCCTTGCCGGAGCCCCACGCCTTGCCGACGACCTCGCCGACGAGGTTGTATTCATTGTTGAACGGGTCAAAGGCGATCGGGCGGACCTTGGAGATGTCGACCTTCCCATCGGTCAGGGCGGCTTCGTCCACGCTGACGTTCACGATCTCGCCCTTCAGAATGCAGGTTTCCCTGTCAAATTCAATGACCCGGCATTCCATGCACACGGCCAGCTCGTTGATGATCGGCGCGTTGACCAGCTCGCTCCTGGTTGCCGTGAAGCCGGCGCGGGCAAACTTGTCGGCGGCCTTGTCGCCGGAGACGATGCCCACATAGTCGCAGGCGGCCACATGCGCAGCGTCGGCCATGCTGACGGTAAAGGCGCCGGTTTTCGCAAAATTCTTGCAGGTCCTGTGGCCGGGTGAAAGGCAGATGGAGACCTGGTTTGCCTCGCTGATCCCGCCCCAGGCGGCATTCATGGCGTTGGGCAGACCGTTCTCATCATAGGTCGCAATGATCCACACCGGCTGGGGATAGCTATAGGGCTTCGCGCCGAAATTTTTTCTGCTCATGGATATACCTCCCTGAATGATGGTTTGATGGTTTCCGGGGCTTCTGGTCGAAGGGAAACGTCCCGCTTCTCCTGCCCGGGAGAGATTGATCCTATTATACCAGATCCCGTGCGCTTTCGCAATCACCAATGACAGAAAAACGAAGAAAGCGCAGCCTCCTGCCGGCCCTGGCGCGGGAACGGACTATTTGAGGACCAGACAGAGCAGCGGAGCGATCAGGATCGCAGGCAGATAGTCTGCCACCTTGAACTGCTTGATGCCAAGCAGATTGAAGCCCAGCAGAACGATAATCACCGAGCCCGCGCAGATCAGCTCCCCGCGGGCATAGTCGCCGAGATACGGGGCCAGCACGCCCGCCAGCAGGCAGATGCCGCCCTGAAACACCAGCACAAACGGCGCCGAGAGCAGAACGCCCGGGCCGAGGCTGGCCGCCAGCATGGCGGCAGAGATCAGATCCATGACGCTCTTGGTGTAGAGCAGCTCGTAGTCATGGTTCAGACCGGCGTTCAGGGATCCCACGATCGTCATGGAACCAACGCAGAACAGGAGGCTCGCCGTCACAAAGGCCTGGATCGGGTCCGTCTTCTCACCCGCAGCCGCCGATTTCTTCCGCAGCCTGGAAATGCCGCGCTCCAGGGCTCCGCCGAGTCGCCCAAGTCGTCCGTCAATGTCCAAAGCCGTGCCGATGGCGCCGCCGATCACCATTGCCAGTACCAGCACCAGGGTGTTCTTCCCCTGCAGCGCGCCGGAGATGCCGATATAGATCGTACACGCGCCGATCCCGATCATGATCGCGTCGGAGAGCTTCTTCGCGATCAGCTTCCGCGCGGCGAGCCCGACCGTCCCGCCGATCAGCACGGTCAGCACATTTACAAATACTGCCAGCATGTCTGCCTTCCTTCCGTTTCCGCGTTTGGTGATCCCTTTCCGAACAGTTTTGCAGCCACCGTTCGGAAATCGCCAATAGTATAGCACAAAACGCCGGCATTTTCAACGGTCAAGGTGGGCATGCGTTCCGCCGGTATGTGTCAAGCATTTATTGGCAAGGTATCTTTTGACGAAAGACGAGTGT
>CAMHMK010000117.1 GCA_946186225.1 uncultured Clostridia bacterium | reverse complement strand
CACTGTTCAGGCGTCGAGGACGCTCAGATCGTAGCCGCAGGCGGCGCAGAGCTCCTGCAGGCCGCTCAGGATCTCGTCGCGGGGGAAATTACAGCGCGCAAGGGTCTCGTCGGGGAGGGCGTTGAGGTCACTGTAAAACCGTAGACCTGCGGTCAGGGCCTCCGGCTCCCCCTCCTCCACGGCCGCATAGAGCAGGTTCTCCGCCTCACAGAACCGCTCCGCCCGCACCAGGGCGGTCAGCTTCGCGCCGAGGCCGCTCCCGTCCCCGGCAGTCTCCTTCTTCGTATCAATGTGGACATCGCCGGTCAACTCATCCGCCTTGCCGAGCAGGATGTGGAACACGTAACTCGAAAGCATTTCGATCTGCCGCATCAGCCAATCCTGGTGGTACACCTTACGTTCCCTCCCTTTTCGTCGTTACGCAATCCTCCGACGAGACGTCGGCGTCCGACTTCGCATAGAGCTTTGGATAGCGGACCCGGTCGGTCCGGATCAAAACGATCCCCATTGCCGCGGCCAGCAGCAGACAGCCCATGACCGGGATCCAGGCAAAGACCGGTTCGAAATGGTCGTAGAGCCAGCCGACGCCGAGATTCAGGGCGGCGTAGGAAAAGCCGCTCAGCAGACTGCTAAAGGCGTTGATCCGCCCCCGGTGGCTGGCCGGTATTCGGGTGGACAGATAGGGCCCCTCCGAGGTCGTGACGACGATCTCGCCCCAGGTGAACAGCAGGATCGCCATATAGTAGGCGGGGATGAAGCCCAGAAGGATCAGAAAGACCCCGTAGCCCGCAATGATGAACAGCAGGCCGATCAGGTAACGGGCCGGTTCATGGAGCTTCGAGAAGAGCCTGGTGAGCAGCGGCGTAAAGAGGACGACCACGATGCAGTTGAGACTGGAGACCGTCCCGAACAGGACAGCACCGCGCTCCCCATGGACCGTGCTCATGCTCAGCGGCATCAGATAGTTGTACTGCGAGTAGGCGGCGGAGTAAAGCGCCGCCGCAATCACGAAGAGCACCACCGTCCGGTTCTCCCGGAGGATGTTCATGAGGCTAAGCCCCGTGCGCGACTCCTGATATGTCGCGGCTTCGCTGTCGTCCACCGATGGCGTGAGGTCCCGGATCAGGAAGAAGATCAGCACCGTGGAGCAGGCGATGGACAGGCCGCTGATGAGGAAGGTCAGCCACAAGTAGTTTTCAAACAGCAGACCCGCGATTGTAGGCGACAGGACCAGGCCCAAATTCGCGCACAGGTAAGAGAGGGAGAACGCAGATTCGCGCTGCTTGGTGGTGGACAGCTCCGCAATAAGGGCGTTGTAGGATGGCCACTCCATATTCTGGAACACCGCCGCCACCAGCATCAGGCCTACGCTGGCCAGGGACATGGGCACGGCGGCGCAGGCTACGTAGCAGATCACAGAGATCGTATCGAACAGAATGATGAGGCGCTTCTTGTTGCACCGGTCCGCAAGGCGCCCACCCAGGAGGTTTGCCGGCAGCATGACGACGCCGGAGGCGGCCATGAACAGGGCGATCGTCGAGGCGTTCATGCCAAGCTTCCGGCTCAGGATCAGGGTCAGCATCGGCCAGACCATAGAACCGAGGTTTGTCACGACGCGGCCAAAGCATAGCACGTAGATCTCCCTGCGAAGCCCCCTGTACTGCGTCAGCAGTTTTCGGATCTCACCCAAAGTGGTCACTTCCCTTCCAATGAATCAGTTTCATTCCCGGTCGTTCCCCCCCTACAGCCGTTCTGCCAGCGCAAGGGAGATCCAGAGCTTGTCCAGGTCGTGGTTGGCCGCGCCGAGGCCCTCGATCTGATAGGTCGGCCCGTCCAGCACGTCGCCGGTGACCAGGAAATCGTAGAGCTCGAAGCCGTGGAAGTCGCAGACGGCCTGGACTCCGGCCAACTCCATCTCCACGGCGATACAGCCCTCCGCCTGCCGGGCGCTGACCTGGTTGCGGGTCTCCCGGTAGAAGGCGTCGGTGGTCCAGACCCGGCCCTTCACGAAGGGCAGCCCTTTTTCCCGGAAAAAGGCCTCCATGCGGTCAGCGTTTCGGATACGGATGTAGTCCGCCGGCTGGGCGTAGTGATAGGACATGCCCTCATCGCGGTAAGCCTCGGTGGGCAGGACGTACTTCCCCGAGGTGGCGGCGCGGTCCAGGCTCCCGGCGGAGCCGAACATGATGAACTTTGTCGCGCCGGTCAGCCAGTTGATCTCCACGGTGTTCGTGCCAGCGAGGGTGGAGCCGACGCCGGAAAGGCAGATCCCAAGGGTGCGGCCCTGATATTCAAACAGATAGATCGGCTTTCTCCCGTCGCAGCCGCCCATCTCAGCCCCGACCCGGAGCGGAAATCGAGCGCGGCAGGCGTCGAGGATCACGTGGGAGAAGGTCAGAATGCAGACGTCGCAGAGATGATTCTGCGGCCCGTAAAAACTCTCCGGCCCCATTAAGGGCTCGGATTTGTCGTCAAAGGAATGGATGATCATGGTTTTCCCCTCTTTCGGATCGTTTTCGAGGAATATCAGAAAAAAGCTGGACGATACACAAAGCCGAATATAGCATACACGGTTTTTGAACGAAAAGCAAGGCAGGGAGGAAGATTTGCTTCAAAACCGAACTGACCGGGCAGGGATGGACCGTATGGCGGTGCTCCCCTGCCCGGTTTGATCGAACCTACCTTTGTAGCTCGATCCGGCCTGTGGCGATACGGTCGCAGAAGCATTTGTCGTGTTCGACGAAGAGGATCGTGGGGCGGCTTTCGAGCAGTAAGTCCTCAATCTGGCCGCGGGAGAGAAGGTCGATGTAGTTGAGCGGCTCGTCCCAGAGGTAGAGGTGGGCGGGTTCGCAGAGGCTTTTTGCCAGCAGAACCTTCTTTTTCTGCCCCATGCTGAACTGCTCCATCGGCTTTTCAAACTGAACGCGCGGGAAATCCAGCTTGCGCAGGAAGGTCAGGAAGCTCGTGCGGTCCAGTCCGTGCCGCTCCGCGAAGTCCGTCACGCTGCCGGACAGGCCGCCCATGTCCTGCGGCAGGCAGGAGACGATGAGTCCGCTGGCCAGCCGAACTGTCCCGCCGGATGGCGCAGCCTGTCCCGTGATGAGACGCAGGAGGCTCGTCTTTCCTGCGCCGTTCGGACCGACCAAGTTCAGCCGTTCGCCCCGCCGGATCGCAAAACTGACCGGCTGAAATACGGGTCCCTCGCCATAGTCCACGGTCACGTCCAGAAGCTCGGCCAGAAGCTCGCTGCGGTATTGGAGGCAGGGCAGGCGCAGGCTGTCCGCCTTTTCGATGTTTTTCAGCAGCTTGCTCTTTTCCTCGATGGCAGCCTCCTGCCGCCCGGCGATCGCCTTGGCCCGCTTGTTGGCCTTTTTTGATTTCGCCCCAAGATAGGGCCGCCTGCCCATGCTCTTTTCGGTCTTCGTCGGATCGAAGCCAATCTTCTCCCGTTCGGACTTATCTGCCCACGACGCCTTCTCCCGGGCGGTCTGCTCCAGGCGGGAGATTTCTTTTTTCAGGCGTATGTTCTGCTCAAGCTCGAATTCATCCTGCCTGCGCCGCGTCTCCAACCAGGTGGTGCAGTTTCCCTTCTGCACCTCGATCGTTGCGCGGTTGATGGACAGCACGTGATCCACGCAGCCATCCAAAAAGGCCTGGTCGTGAGAGACAAGGATGAAGCCTTTTTTCGTTCCGAGATAACGGCTCAGTACCTCGCGCCCATGCAGGTCCAGGTGATTGGTCGGCTCGTCGATGAGCAGAAAGCGGTTTTCACGGCCAAAGAGCGCTGCAAGCAGGAGCTTCGTCCGCTCGCCGTTGGAGAGAGTGGCATAGGGCCGGTAGAGCACGCCCTCGTCCAGCTCCAGGGCCGCCAGCTCCCGCAGAAGTCTCCAGTGCTGAAGCCCCGGGCAGATCGCCGCCGCCACGGTCTCCCCGCTCTCCCACTCGTCTGCGACCGGGAATGGGAAATAGTCGAATTCCACCGACGCGGAAATGCTGCCGCGGTATTCCAATTCGCCCTGCATCAGGCGAAGAATGGTCGTTTTGCCCCGACCGTTCCGGCCCACGAAGCCAAGCCGCCAGTCGGTGTCGAGTTGAAAGCTCGCGTTCTCAAACAGCAGCTCTGCGCTGCCATCATAGCCAAAGGTCAGATTCTGAACAGAGATCAATGCCATCGTGGTTTCCTCCTGAAATGATAAAATGGCCGCAGGAAAACCCCGCAGCCATACGACCCCTCTATCAGGCGGATGAATGCGTTGTTTCCTGCAAACGACACACCAAACCAGGCGGCTCACGCCGCCCCGTGCGTCTGATCCAAGCAGGAAACCTTAGCGCATCTTATCCCTCCGTTCTTGTTTCTTGAACCCATATTACCACAAATCTCAGCGCAGTGCAAGCCCTCAGCGCTTCTTTTTCCTGGGAAAAAGA
>CAMHMK010000116.1 GCA_946186225.1 uncultured Clostridia bacterium | reverse complement strand
ATCGATCCGTTCTGCGACGTCAAGACCCTCTCCATGATCGGCAACGCCATGATCATCGACTACCCCGCCAACCGTCCCCTGGCGCAGTATCCGCGCAACATCGTCCGGGCCGCCGTGGACTACATGAAGAAGACCGGCGTGGCCGACGAGATGAAGATCCTGCCCGAATTTGAGTTCTATCTGTTCGATCAGGTGGGCTGGACCGTACAGAACAACCGCGTGGCCTTCCAGGTGGACACCCAGCAGGCCTATTGGAACAGCGACACCGAGGGCAGAGGCAACGTCGTGCCCTTCCAGAAGAACTATCACATTGCCAAGCCCCTCGACACCACCTACGAGTGCCGCAGCGAAATGTGCATGGAGATCGAAAAGGCCGGTATCCCCGTCAAGTACCATCACCCCGAGGTCGGCGGCGCGGGCCAGTTCGAGATCGAGCCCCTGCTGTGCGAGATGACCAAGATGGCCGACGGCGCGATGATGGTCAAGTACATCATCCACAACGTGGCCCAGAAGTACGGCCTGACCGCCACCCTGATGCCCAAGCCCGTCTACGGCGAGGCCGGCAGCGGTATGCACGTGCATATGCTTCTGCTCAAGGACGGCGAGCCCGTGTTCAGCGACGACAACGGCTACTCCCATCTGAGCAAGGAGGCCCATTGGTTCATGGGCGGCCTGCTGAAGCACATCGCCTCCCTCTGCGCGATCACCAACCCCTCCACCAACTCTTTCAAGCGTCTGGTGCCCGGCTTTGAAGCGCCCGTGACCGTCGGCTACGCGACCTCCAACCGCAGCGCCGTCATCCGCATCCCTGCCTACGCCAAGTCCCCGAAGCTGCGCCGCTTCGAGCTCCGCAACCCCGACGCCACCTGCAACCCCTACTTCTGCTTCGCGGCCATCCTGATGGCCGGTCTGGACGGCATCGAGAACCAGATCGACCCGCACGAGAACGGCTGGGGCCCCTACGATATGAACCTCTTCAACCTCCCCGAGGAGGAGAAGGCCAAGCTGCACCAGCTGCCCACCCGTCTGGAGGACGCGCTGGACGCCCTGGAGGCCGACCACGACTATCTGACCAAGGGCGGCGTCTTCCCCGAGTCCCTGCTGAAGAACTTCATCAAGACCAAGCGCGCCGAGTGCCTGGAGATCTCCAAGATCCCCCACCCCGTGGAGTTCGAGAAATACTACAACCTGTAAGCAACAGAAACCATACGAAACCGGAGCCGGTCCCGTTGCGGGACCGGCTCCTGGCGTTTTGCTCAACGCTCCGGGAAAAGATATCGTTGACGATCCGCGCGAAGAAGCTGCGCGGGGAGAGGCGCCTTTTCTTGTTCCAGCCGAATAATTCAACCGTTTGTTGATTTTAAATCAATTGATTGATTGTTGAATTCGGGACGATCCGCTATTATAATAGAATTACTCCAAGGAAGGGAGATCGGTCATGATCGCATTAGGGGAAAGGATCAAGGCGCTGCGCCATCGGGACGGGAAAACGCAGGAAGCGCTTGCCGGGGAACTCGGCGTCACGTCGCAGGCGGTATCGCGTTGGGAGAAAGGGATCTGCTATCCGGATATGGAGCTGATCCCATCCATCGCAAACAGCTTCGGCATCTCGATCGACGAGCTGTTCGGCTACGAAAACGAGCGCACGAAAAAGATCGATACGCTGTACAACAGGATCGTCGAGATGAACAAGATCAACAACGGGATCGACTTTAACCTCGACGAGTGCATCGCGCTTGCGCGCGGGTCGCTGATTGAATTCCCGGGAAACGAGAAGCTGACCGCTGCGATTGCATCCGTACTTTACAATGCAGGTTCCATCCGCAGGGGCGAAGTCTATATCGACAGCGCGGACGGGTTCGAGGTCTGCGACGTTGCGCTGCATCGGGATTATCCCGAATGGCAGGAGGCCATTATGCTTTATGAAAAGCTCCTGCGCTCCGCCAACAGCGGCGAACTGCGGAATAAGGCGGTGCTTGAGCTCTCCCGGCTTTACAGATTTACCGGAGAGCATGAAAAAGCGCTGCAGCTTGCCGATTCCGCACCGGATCTTCCGGGCGCCAAACCGTTGCTGCGCATCAACGCATTCGACGGGAAGCAGGCCGTTGCGGCAAGCGGTGAAGCGCTGGTTGACGTCCTGAATTGCTTGTCCGACCTGATTCCGGCGATCGTGCGCGCCGACCGCAGCATCCAGCCCGCAGAAGCCGCCAAGCTGCTTTCCAACGTCGAAACGATCCTCGGACTCGTTTTTACCGACGGCGATTTTGGAAAGCTGATCAGCTCGATCGTCTGCATTCAACTGCTGCGTTCCTATTATCTATGGCTTGCCGGCGACAAAGACGGCGCGTTCGAGGCGCTCGATTCAGCGCTGAAATGTGCGAAAAAGTATGACGACGAAAGCAGCATGAACCCGTATACTTCGCCGCTGCTCAAATACTCCAAGCCGCTCGTATGCATGTTCGGCCGCATGCTGACGCCGGAATTGCCGGATCTCTGGCCGTTCTGGGACGTACCGGAGTCCAAGCGGGTCAAAAGCGAAATGCAGGCCGATCCCCGTTGGGCGGAATGGGTGAAAAAATCGACCGACGCCTGATACGGCCCTGAACGCAGGCGTGCAGGCGGATCATTCTAAACAATACGACGTGCTTCGGGAAACGAAGCAGAGAGGAGTTAAACAGTGAAAACCAAACGCTCATTCGGATGGAAACAGATCCTTTGTGCGGCGGCGGCAGTCGCGCTGCTTGTCGCGGCGGGGTTCGGCATAAACGCGCTCTCAGACCGCGGCTCCGTTCCGGCGCAGACCGCAGAGGCCAAACTCTCTCAGCAGGGCGCCGCGCCTGCCGAAACGACAAACGCCCCCGCGGAGAACACCCTTCCCGCTGAGGAGACCGATCCGCCCGTGACGAGAAAAGCACCGGTCGGCTACATCAGCGACGACGAAGTGCGGGTGAACAGCCTGCTCACCTTCATCGTTCAGCAAAACGTAGAAAACAGCGAAACCGATCTGGACGACGATGCGGAGCTTGTGCGGTTCGTTTTCAGCTATCGCAAGTATTATCAATCAGAGTCCGTCATCGAGCAGGAAAACGACGACGGCGTTTCCTGCCGCACGCTGACGCTTGAGCAGGTCAACGAGACGCTTGATCTGTTTTTCGGCAGGACCGTTTCCCCCGACCGGGAGGATTACAGCATCCTGAACGAGGAAGGCGAAGGCTTCCACTGCGTCTTCCGCGACGGCTGCTTCTGGAACGTCCCCCCTTACCCCACCGCGAAGTATGATTTCCCGGTCCGCTTTGCTCTGGTGGATAAGATCGATGAAAAGACCTCCACGGTCCATTTCAGACTGTATCGGACCAATCCCGATTCCTGGGGCGAGGGCGAAGCCGAGCGTCACGTGCAGATCTTGCCCATGCTGAGTCTATATGAGGCGGAAAACGGGGACAGGGATGCAAAAACCTGGATCGTAAAGATCGGCGAGGGAACCGCTGTCCTCAGCGTTTCGGGAGATGATCTAAAGCTGGTCAAAATGACGACCTCGCTCTATTGACCTGCTTTCACTTCGGCCGGTCCCTTCCGCGGCAACAGGGACCGGCCGAGAAAACAATCAAGGGGCTGTCTCGCAAAGAGGCAGCCCCTTTCTGAGCCGTGCGGAGGGATCTCGAAACGGGGACCCCGCCGAAGCGAGCTTCGGCGGGGAGAAGGAGGAGACCCGAAGCACAGTCGAAGAAAAAGCAGCCGCGCTAAGCGACTGCTTTTTCTGAGCCGTGCGGAGGGATCTCGAAACGGGGACCCCGCCGAAGCGAGCTTCGGCGGGGAGAAGGAGGAGACCCGAAGCACAGTCGAAGAAAAAACAGCCGCGCTAAGCGACTGTTTTTTCTGAGCCGTGCGGAGGGATCTCCGACGCCGTGGTGACTCGTTGGGGATTCGAACCCCAGACCCACTGCTTAAAAGGCAGTTGCTCTACCGACTGAGCTAACGAGTCATAGGAGCAGTGCGTTCGGCACTGCTGTTTCTTAGGTCCGGCGGACCGGGAGGAGCTGTGCTCGCTCCGTTTTGGCTGGGATGGCAGGACTCGAACCTACGAATGCCAGAGTCAAAGTCTGGTGCCTTACCACTTGGCGACATCCCAATGTATTCCGGCACTCGGGCGAATTTGTGCAGATTGTGTTGTGCCTTCCCCGGCTTGTGGCACCGGGGAAGGCAATTCGTTTGTATGGGGTGAGTGATGGGACTCGAACCCACGGTCTTCAGAGCCACAATCTGACGCGTTAGCCAACTACGCTACACCCACCATATTTAAGAGAAACTGCTGAAACGCTTATTGCGTGACCCTCCCAAAAATCGGAGCCAACGGCGAACGGTTTTTGGATTGGCGTGGCAAAAGCTACGCTTTTGGCACGCCAGGAGGGACTCGAACCCCCGACCTACTGCTTAGAAGGCAGTTGCTCTATCCAGCTGAGCTACTGGCGCGTATGGAGCGAGTGATGGGAATCGAACCCACGCCCACAGCTTGGAAGGCTGTTGTACTAGCCGTTATACTACACCCGC
>CAMHMK010000115.1 GCA_946186225.1 uncultured Clostridia bacterium | reverse complement strand
ATTTTACTTCCGATCTTGAAAAAACGCAACCCAAAAATGCAGGAGGACCGGGACGCAAAAACTGCGCCGTCCGGGTGCGGGCGGCGCAGCATAATTCAATGAACCTTTTCATTGGATTATAGTATCAGGTGTAGAGCTTGCCGATGGCCCAGTTGGCGAGGCGGGAGGGGAGGAGCTTGAGCAGGACGCAGATCGCCTTGTAGGACAAGCCGATGGTATAGACCGGCTTGGGGTGGTGCTTCATGGCGATTTTGGCGATATAATTGCCCGCGGTCTGGGGGTTCATGCCGTTTTGCTCGTCGTGCTCCATCTTGCGGACAGACTTGGAGATCTTGCCGCCGTAGACGTCGTCGCCGGCTGCAGATTTTTCCCGGGCCGCGGTGAAGCCGGTGGCGATATCGCCGGGCTGGACGGCCGTTGCCGTGACGCCGAAGGGGCGAACCTCGTTGGCCAGGGCGGCGGTATAGTCGTTGATGGCCGCCTTGGAGGCCGAGTAGAAGGCCTGGAAGGGGATGGCAGCCGGGGCCGCAACGGAGCTGACGTTGACGATTCGGCCGCCGCCGCGCTTGCGGAAGTGGGCCAGGACCGCCTTGCACATATTGACCGTGCCGAAGAAGTTGACGTCCATCTGCTTCTTGGCGTCGGCCAGCTCGGTGAACTCGATCGCGCCGGAGATGCCAAAGCCCGCGCAGTTGACCAGGAGAGAGAAATCTCCGGCCCGATGGAGGACCTCCTGCACGGCATAGGCGCACTGCTGCTCGTCGGAGACGTCGGCGCAGATGTGGTGCATCCCTTTTTCCGTGTAGGGATGGCGGGAGAGGATGAAGACGTTCAGGCCACGGTCCCGCAGGGCGCGGGCAGCGGCCAGACCGATGCCGGAGCTGCCGCCGGTGACGATTGCCGTCTCAGCCATCGTTTTTCAGCACCTCCGCCAGGATGTCGGTGGCCTCGTCCACCAGGGCCTTGGTGTGGGTGGCCATGTAGGAGGTGCGCAGCAGACATTCGCCCTCGGCGCAGGCAGGGGGCAGGACGGGGTTGACGTAGACACCGGCTTCATAGGCCTCTTTGGCCTTGACCAGGGTATTGACCGGCTGGTAGGTGTAGAGAGGGACGATGGGGGTCTCGCTCTCGATGATGCGCACGCCCTTGCGGTGGAAGCAGCTGCGGGCGTAGGCGGAGATGTTCTGCAGGGTTTGGGGCAGCTCGGGGTGCTTTTCCAGATAGCGCAGGGCCGCCAGGGCCGTGGCGCAGGAGGCCGGTGTGATGGAGGCCGAGAAAATGAAGGGACGGGAGTTGTGCTTGATATAGTGACCGATGCGCTCCGAGGTGGCGCAGTAGCCGCCCAGGGAGGCCAGGGACTTGGAGAAGGTGCCCATGTAGATATCCACATCGTCCTCCAGGCCGAAGTAGCTGGCCGTGCCGCGTCCACCCTCGCCGATGACGCCGAGGGCATGGGCGTCATCCACCATGACGCCGGCGCCGTATTTCTTGGCCAGGGCCACGATCTCCGGGAGCTTGGCGATATCGCCGCCCATGGAGAAGACGCCGTCGGTGACGATGAGACAGCCGCGGTTTTCGGGGACCTTCTGAAGCTGAGATTCCAGATCGGCCATGTCGGCGTGGCGGTAGCGGAGCATCTTGCCGTAGCTGAGCTTGCAGCCGTCATAGATGGATGCGTGGTTCTCCCGGTCACAGATCACGTAATCGTGCATGCCCACGATGGCAGAGATGATGCCCAGATTGGTCTGGAAGCCGGTGGAGTAGGTAATGACCATCTCCTTGTGCAGGAACCGCGCCAGCTCAGACTCGAGCTCCAGGTGCATTTCCAGGGTGCCGTTGAGATAGCGGGAGCCGGAGCAGCCGGAGCCGTACTGCTCAAAGGCGTGGATGCCGGCCTCGATGACCTCCGGATTCGTGGTGAGCCCTAAGTAGTTGTTGGAGCCCAGCATGATCCGGCGTTTGCCCTCCATGATGACCTCGACGTCCTGGCGGGATTCCAGAGCGTGACCGTAGGGATAGAGCCCCTGCTTCATAAATTCCCTTGCGGTGGTAAAGCTGTCGCACTTTGCAAATATATCCATAGATTCACCTTCGATTTCAGAATGCTTTCTTATTTGTTTTATTATACTCATTTGGGGAAGAATTGCAACAAAAAAATGAACAGGCCCCGGAATTCATCTGGATGAACCGCGGAGCCTGTTCCGTCCCGCCGTCCCTACAGGGGCAGCTTATCCTCAATCTCGTTGATGACGTAGTAGACCGTGCTGTCCTCCGGCTTGATGTAGAGCTTGCAGGAGGAGATGCGGGCAGAACCGTACTTCTCGCGGTAATCGGCGAGGCAGCGCTCGAGCAGCACGGCGCAGTCAAATTGCCGGTTCGAGTCCTGGACAAAGATTTCGGGCACGTATCCGGCGGCAAACTGCTTCCCTGCTGCCTTTGCAGACTCCAGGAAGGGTCCGGACTTTTCAATGGCGGCATCGACAGCCTCCTTGATGCTTGCAGACATATTGCCATCTCCTTTTTTTGATGGAATGAAAATTCAGATTCTAATCATACTATACAGGGCAGATCATATAATGTCAAGAATTAGTTTTCCCAGAGGCGACATCTGTTTTCATTTTTCCCAATCTTCTGCTTTTGATTCGCGGCAGACTGACAAATCTTGTCGGTTTGAGGAAATCCACCCAGTGTTTTTTTCGCGGAAGCGTACATATTAAGAAAAGCACCTGATGATTGGAGGGATTGGATGCGAAAACGGATGATAGCAATGCTGGCGGCGCTTCTGCTGCTGCCGGTCCTGCTGCTCCCGGCGGCGGCGCAGGACCTGATCCCGGTGGGACAGACCGTTGGGCTGGCGCTGCGGCTCGATGGGGTTTACGTGGTTCGCTTCGACAGCCGGTCCGGCACGGCTCCGGCCCAGGACGCCGGACTCAAGGTCGGAGACCGGATCGTGGCGGTGGACGGGGCCGAGCTCGAGAGCGCAGACGCCCTGCGCAGTCTCGTTGCCGCCGGACACGGCGCGGACCTGATCCTGCGGGTCCGGCGCGGAGAAAAGGACATGAGCTTTACGGTCCGGCCGGTCAGCACGCAGTCCGGCTGGCGGCTGGGCGTCTACGTGCAGGATCGGATCGAGGGTCTGGGCACGGTGACCTTCTATGACCCCGGGACCGGCGTATTCGGCGCGCTGGGCCACGGCGTCAGCGGCGGGCTGCAGATCCTGGACGGAGCGGCGACGCAGACGGCGGTGCTCTCCGTCCGCCGCGGCGAGGCCGGACAGCCCGGTGAGCTGCGCGGTCTTGTGGGCGCGGGGGAACGGCTCGGACGCGTGGAGAAGAACACGGACCGCGGCGTCTTCGGCCACGCGGAGCAGGCCTGGGAAGGCGTGGCGATCCCGGCGGCAGAGCGCAGCGAGATCACCACCGGCCCGGCCGAGCTGCTTTGCAACGTGGAGGGGACCGAGATCCGCCGCTGTGCGGTGGAGATCGAGGCTCTGACCTTTGCCGACGAGGGCTGCCGGGATCTACGCCTGCGGGTCACGGACCCGGAGCTCCTTGCCCGGACCGGTGGGATCGTCCAGGGCATGAGCGGCTCGCCGATCCTGCAGAACGGCAGGCTGGTCGGCGCAGTGACCCACGTTCTGATCGGCGACCCGACGCGGGGCTACGGCATCTTCATCGGCCACATGCTGGAGGTCTGCGGATGAAACAGGCTCCCTGCACGGAACGTGCAGGGAGCCGTTTTTCATCCTTGTTCGCTCAGTTTTTGACGTAGGTGATCATCTGATCCTCGTCGCCGATGACGATCTCGCCGTTGGCGAAGGTGCCGGTGGTGGTATCGGCGTCCTCGCCCTCACCCATGACGATGGTCAGCTTCTCGCCGTCCAGAGTCCAGGTGCCGGTCATCTTGAACGAGAACATCTTCATCTCCACGGTGTTGTCACTGCGGATGGTCATGGGCAGGTAGTTTTCCAGATCGATGGCGTTCTGCTCGAGGAAGGTCTCGACGTCAACGCCGCTCTCCTTGGCCGCATCCTGCACATACTCCTCCAGCGTCTGGTCGTTGATCTTGCTCACGTGGTAGATACCGACGATGTTGTTCGGATCGTTGTTCAGCAGCTCGGGGTCGACCTCAGGCTCGGCGGGCTTTTCGGACTTGACGAAAACAACGGTCATCTCCATGAGCTCGGAGTCTTCCTTCAGCGTCAGTCTGGTGCCGTCGAAGGTGCCCTTCTGCTCGGTGCCGTCTTTGGAGGTGATGGTGACGGTCTCGCCATCCATGGTCCAGGTGGCCTTGGTGATGACGCCCATCGAGCTCAGCTCGGCAGTACCGTCTGCCATGAGCTCCATCGACATGAAGTTATCCAGATCGATGCCCATCTTTTCCAGAGCAGACTTCATGTCTTCCTCGGACATGGACTCGGCGGTTTCGCCGTCGCCGCCCATGCCGCTGAACATGGAGGACAGATACTCGGTGAGGGTCATGCCATTGATCGTTTCAGCCTTGTACCAGCCGATAATGCTCTCGGAGACGGGCGCTTCGGCGGTCTGCTGCGCGGTGGTTTCGGCGTTC
>CAMHMK010000114.1 GCA_946186225.1 uncultured Clostridia bacterium | reverse complement strand
TTTTCCACGATCTGCATTGAATTTTCGTATCAAAGCTCCAGCCGCATGAGAACAAGCTCCTGCCAACCGGTCAGTCTGGAGCGGAAGCCCCTTGGGTTTCTGCCATATTCCACAAAGCCCACGCTCCGATACAGGGCAAGGGCTGCTGCGTTTTCTGCGACCGCTTCCAGCTCCAGTTGGGCATAGCCCGCTTCCTTTGCGCATGCGATACAGGCCAGTGTCATTGCGCGCCCGATGCCAAGTCCCCAGTATGCCCGGTCGATGCTGATTCCGAATCTCGCGCGATGCCGGATCTTTTCCTTCCTGCCGACACAGCCGATTCCTGCCGAGCCAACGACGATCCCGTCGATCTCCGCGAGAAGTTCGATCTCATCGTCACACTCCGTTCTCTCTTTCAAAAACTGCGCTTCCTGCTCCGCGGTCATGCTGTGCTCCTCGGGATAACTGAGCAGATAGTCGGTTTGCTTGTGCGTCAGGGTGAAAACATCCAGCAAGGCTTTCCCGTCTTGCTCCATACCGTTTCGGAGAATGCAGGTCCTTCCGTCCTTCAGCAGGACGCATTTCTTGTATTTCATGATGATTCCCTCTGATTCTCGCCTGTTTTCCAATAAAACCGGTGGTTCCATTACTTGACAAAGCCGAGTGTTCCCCTTCGATCCTGCTTGCGGATCCAATCATCCAGAAACTGCATTTGCTCCTCCGTGTGGAACCAATGCTCGCCGCCCGCCATCACGGTGAGGGTAGCGTGGATCTGCGACGCGAAACGGGACACGGTTTCCTGCGCGGTCAGTGGATCGTTTTCGCCGTAGAGGATATGCGTCGGGGCCGTCCAGCGAAGGGGATGCGCCCGCACATAGCTGAGATAGGCCCAGGAGAGGGTCTCGCCGAAGGCGGTTTCGATCTCTCCCCTTGCGCGGAGCTCGGGCTCGGACACGTTTGCCCAGGTCATCCTGTCGGTGATCAGCTTCTCCATGTCCACGATGGGTGAGATGAAGAAGGCCCGTGCGATCCGCTGCTCCGAGCGGGCGGTCATGGCGAAATAGGCGCCGATGCTGTTGGCGATCAGCGTGACGGGCAAACGGTCTTTGCAGGCGGAATCATACAGCCGCGGGAATTCCTCTTTTGCCGCCCAGGGCGTCTGCGCGGTATAGTCCAGACCGACCACATCCTCCCCTGGAAACAGGGCGCGGTAGTGCTCCGCCTCGTCGGCGCTGCCGCCTTTTCCGTGTACGTAGAGGATCATGGACCCGTTACCGGTCCATCCTGCCGGCTTCTTCGTTGCCCGCGCGAAGCTCCGCGCCGCAGCGGCAGAACAGCGCAAGAACGATCATCATGACGCCCAGACCGACGGAGGAGTACTCGCCGATCGGCAGCTTCTGAAGACCCGGGACCAGGTTTTCCGCCACGCCAACGCAGATCGCGCAGACAATGACCGTGCCCAAGGGAATGGCGATGGTCAGGATGCCCAGACGCATCAGCTCCTTCGCGCCGCGCTGGGTGAAGGGCGTTCCCTCCGACAGCTCATGCTTGAAATAGGTCTCAGCCAGCTTGCTGACCACGGCCTCGGCCACGCAGAAGGCCATCCCAACCGCCATCGCCGCGTACATGGTGGGCAGGTTCATCTTGGCGTTCTTTTCCACGATCCCGCGGATCGTCACGCCGCCCAGCTTGAAGGTCTCGCCGCCGAAGGCCAGGCCGAGGATGCCGGCGAGGCAGCCGAAGAAGCCAACGATGCAGAAGATGAAGATGATTTTACTGAGGATCTTTCCGATCTTCGCCAGGGTTTGAATGGTGTTCAGGGTTTTCATTGCAAATTCCTCCATGTTTTTTTGATTGGTTCGGACGATCGGGGCCGGGATTTCACCGTCGTGTTTTTTGCCGCAGGCTGCCATATTCCGTTTCATGGCGCACCGGCGGATCGGGCAGAACGATCCGCGAACCGGATACACTGCTGATTGACGTCCACCACAGCCTCCACGCCGAACGGCACGATGCACCGCGGCGTTGCATGGCCGACGTTCAGGTTCCACAGGATCGGAAGCTCGGGCCGGTCGACGACCCGGACCAGCAGCTTTCGGTCGTCGTCCGCGCAGGCCGGATCACAGCGTTTGTCAGCAATTCGTTGCTCCATAGGTCTTGACAAAATGCCGGCTGAAGGCCTCCACCCGGCGCATCGCCTCCGCCGTCTGCTCCGGCTTGCGGTCGCAGAGGTGGATCAGCGCAGAGATCGGCGCGGTATAGGCAAAGGCGAGCATGGCCGGATCGTCCCGCTTCAGCAGGCCCTTTTCCATCATCTCGGAAAAGACGCGGGTGAACATCTCCGTGAGGCCGGTCAGAAAGTGCTTTGTCGCAAGGTCACAGGCCCGTTCGTCGCGGAACTGCTCGATCGACAGCATCTTGCGCGTCATCACGACTTTTTCGTCGTGCACCGTGAAATCCACCATCCGCATCGTCATGGCGACCAGTCCCTCGAGCGAATCCGGTGCGGGCGGCAGGTGCTCCGGGGAGCCGAAGCGTTCGTCGTAATAGGCGATCATCTGATCAAGCAGGGCGTTCCAGATCGCTTCCTTGCTTGCAAAGTGCTTATAGACCCCAGACTTGACCAGACCGAGGGCCCCGGTCAGTTCTCGGAGATTCGTCCCCGCGTAGCCGTTCTGCGAGAACAACTCCAGGGCCTTCTCTAAAATCCGTCCCTTCGTATCGTTCGCCATATGGACCTCCAATCCAAGTTAGGTGACCTTTCGTTCACCATTATAGTGAACGAAAGGTCACTTGTCAAGTCCTTTCTTGTCTTTCCTGTTTCCTCGCGCCATCCATGACCGTGCCGCCGGAATCCGCCTGCGCGCACATTGAATCTCTGACGAAATTCCGTTCAGAACAACCCATAACCGCCATGATCTGTCAGATATTCTCGCATATTTCACCAGGTTTTGCAAAGAATAGAACCACATGAAGCCGAAGGACAAGGAGACGACAGACATGAAAGCAACTGGAATTGTGCGCAGGATCGACGACCTCGGGCGCGTCGTGATCCCCAAGGAGATCCGCCGCACCCTGAGAATCCGCGACGGCGACCCCTCGCAGATGACATTGAAAAACTGGCAGGAATTCTGTATTGCCTTGTTGGAATTCGCCAAACGGATCGGCTTGGAATAGTACATAATGACGAATCCCGCCGCCTGAACCGTGCATATCTGAGAGGACAGAATTGGCACCAGAGACGATACCGCTTGAACCTCGGACAGATGGTTCTTGTTTGGAGGGAAGGGCCGTCGACGGTGGATTGCAGCTTGACAATCCCGGCAAGCAGGGCATCTGTATATTCAGATACAAAAAACCCGTTTTCCTGAAAATCGGAAAACGGGCTTTTCTGTGCTTGTTGGGGTTCCCCCAAACCCCGAATGTGCCGTCGGCACAGCTGCGCGATTTTTGCGAAATCGCTTCCGAGGAAAATCCGAAGAGCTACGAAATCAACTTCCCGCCGTTGTACTTCTTTTGCGCTTTCCAGATCAGCGCGAAGCCCACGACGAAGCCCACCGGCAAGGCGATCCAGCCGAGGGTTTCTTCAAACATGCAGGCGACGATGCCGGTGACCGCGCAGCCTGCGCCGATGGCGATCAGCGACAGGCCCATCAGTTTTGTGAGGCGGGGACGTCCTCTTTCTTCACATGCCGCGTGTGCCAGGCATTCACCAGATCGATCCTTTTGATATGCTTTGTCTGTTTAGAGTACGCCGCAACCGGCAACAATCTGAATAAAGGGGGACACTGCATGGAAATAACCCGAAATGAAGAATCCCGTATCATTTCCGTTTGGCTGACCAACGCGGATCAGCAGAACGAGGAGATCCAGAACTGGCTCGAAAAGAAGTACCCCGTCTGGAAGAAGCAGGGCTGCCTGACGGTGGTATACAAGTCCGGCCATGAGGACTTATACGAAAACACCCTGGCGCTGCTCAAGCACAACCGCAGACTCAGTGCTCAGAAGGAGGTCGAGGCGGAAAAGCAGGCCCGAAAGCAGGCCGAGGCAGAAGGGCTTGCCGGAAAGCAGTCTGCGGCGGAAATGTCCATTGCGACGCAGCCTGCGGCGGAGATGCGCGCCGGAACGCAAGCCGCGGCAGAGCATGCCGCAAAGCCCAGCATCCTGGCGAAGCTGGGCAAAAAGCCGCCCACGCTGCAAAGCAGGGCGAAACAGCGCACAAGGAAGCGCAGCGTGATGGAGCGTTGATTCCCTGCATTCCGCCCCCCGTTTGTTTGCTGCTAAGAAGAAGGAAACCGCCGCGGCTCCGATCCCGGAGCCGCGGCGGCTATTTTCTTTTACCAATGTGAACGGATCCCTTTCAGAGAACGCTGCTGTTATTCGCCAATCGCAGCGGTACGGTAGATGAAGCGCAGTTCACCCTCCGCTTCATCAGAAAGCCCGGTGTAAACGGAATGATATTCCTTTCCAATCGAGGCAATTGCCTTCAGACGTTCCGCAAAGCCTGCGCCGTCTACTGTGACGAGCTGGGACAGCTTCTGAATACCGTCCGCATTGAACTGCTCCATACCGGTACGAAGCGCGTCGGAACCGTCCCGCA
>CAMHMK010000113.1 GCA_946186225.1 uncultured Clostridia bacterium | reverse complement strand
TCGCCCCTCATGCCATCCGGACCAGAACGGCAGGGGTGTTGTCGGGTTTGACCAGGGCCAACTCCCAGGCTTCAGCCAGCTTGCGGCAGTAGCCGGTCAGGGTCTCGCCCTCGTAGCAAGGGCTTCGGAAGGCGATCTCCACCTCATTTTGCGGGGCAGTCCGCCGCGCCTCGGTGGAGAGCAGGCCGTAGACCGCCCGCAGATAGGCCACGTTGTTCATGTGGCCGCCCATGTCGATGTCCACCGAGCGGACCGTGTAGGTCCCAAGCCGCGCCTCCGGCGCGAATCGCGGGTCGATCCGGCAGAAGGGAGCCGTGTACCGGGCCTCCCGGCCCAGCTCTAAGTCCGGACCGAAGACGTCCGCCATCGGGTGGATCTTCCCGGAAGCCGTCTCGATGACCGTCCACTCGGTCTTGCCCTCGGCCAGCAGCTCGTCTCCGGCTGTCAGGCGGTACTCGCGGATGGAGCGGACCTTCTCCGGGGCCAGGGGCCGGGTGGAGACTGTCACGGTCTCCAGCATGGCCGGGCGGCGAAGGAAGTGGATCTTGGTCTTGACCGTCAGCCAGAACAGGCCCCGGTCGAACATGGCCCCCGCGCCGACACCCAGCTTCTGGGCGTGGTCCGCGGCGATGTCCTGAAACACGGCGAAGCAGTCCGGGCAGGAGAGCCTCATGTCAAAATCGCAGATGCTGGGCAGGATCGTCAGCGCGTAGGATTCGCTTGCTTCCATTGTCGTGCTTCCTTTCTCATTATTTTGCCACCCCGTCCACACCGTCGTCCGCGGAAAAGCGGATCGTCAGGCGGTTGGGCAGGCAGGTGATCGGCGGGCCGCTGTTCTGTGCGCCGCAGCGGACGCAGTCCCCGTCCGGGCAGGAGGCGGCGGTCACGGCGACCTTTCCGCCGGAGACGGTCAGCTCGTTCCAGCCCCGTTCGGTCTCGATCCGGCACACCCCGTCGGTTGTAAGGTCCAAGGTCCGCTCCAGCCTTCCGTCCACCCAGATCGCGGCGGTCCGGGCAGGCTGTGCATTCCCGCGCTGCAGGAGGACGACCCCCGCCAGCAGGACAAAGACCGCCCCCAGCAGGAGGACCCAGGTTTTTGTCTTAAGCGTTTTCATCGGCGGACGACCTCCGCGTTTTCATAGGAGGTGCGGGCTTCCAGGCCCTCCGTGACGGTCACGGTCCCGTCTTCCAGGACCCAGACCGCCTCAAAGTCGTTGCTGGCCCTCCAGAATTCGATGCCCCGGTCCCGTCCCATCACGAACAGGGCCGTGGACAGGCCGTCGGCCAAAAAGCCCTCGTCGGCCACGACCGTGACCGCCCGCAGACCGCTCCGGGCAGGGGAGAGGTTCTCTGGATCCAGAATGTGGCAGTAGCGAACTCCGTCTCGTTCAAAGTATCGCTGATAGTCGCCGGAGGTGACCACGGCCTTTGTTCCGGGGATGGACAGCGTCATCAGATAGCTGCTGCCGTCGCTGGGGTCCAAAAGTGCAACGGTCCAGTCGCTCCCGTCCGGCTTTTTCCCCACGGTCTGGATGTTGCCGCCCAGGGAGAGGATGCCGCTCACGCCGGCGCGTTCCAGGATGGCCCGGCAGCGGTCGGCCGCATGACCCTTGGCGACCGCGCCAAGGTCCAGCTCCACACCGTTTTCCAGACGAAGGGTATCCCCGGAGACCGAGATCAGGTCCATACCGCACCGGTTGTCCAGGTCGGCCAGGTCCGTCGCAGAGGGGACGGTAAAGCTGCCGGTTGGGAAGCCCCAGGCCACGGAGGCCCGGTGGAGGCCGACGTCCAGAGCCCCGCCGGTGCGTTGGGAGAGGGCCGCCGCCCGCCGGACCAGGTCCGCCACGGCGGCGTCCGTTCCGCCCCCTGCCTGATTGATGGCGTAGAGGCCGCCTGCCGGATCCTCCGCGCTCAGAGACCGGCTGAGATTCATCAGCTCTGCCTCCAGCCGATCCAGTGCGGCCCCGTCCCGGTCATAGACCCGCAGTTGGATCACGGTGTCCATCGCAAAGATCTCCCGGTCCTGCCGGGAGACCGGGGCGGCGCAGGCCGTCAGAAGGAGGAGCAGAGCTGTCAGCAGGGCGAACAATCGCTTCATTTTTGTCTCCTTTGGAAAGCACAGGCCCCGCTTCGGGGCCTGTGCGTGTTTGGCCGGCGGCCGGATCAATAGACAATGACCCGGGTGCCGATGGCGCAGTTGTTCCAGATGAACTGAATACCGTCGTCCAGCATGCGGACGCAGCCGTGGGAGGCCGGCCGACTCATCTCATAGTAATAGACTGCGGCGGTGTGGTAGTACTTGGGCCGGGAGTGGAAGGCGCGGCCGTTGTTGTCGAAGCCGCAGATGTGATCCACGTAGAAGCCGTCGAAGTTCCACTGGTTGGACTTGTAGAGCAGCTTCGTATCCTGCACCCGGGTGACGTGGTCGTTCGTTCCGGTGGCACAGGGGAAGGCGTGCAGGAGCTTCCAGTTTCCGTTTCCGCCCTTGAAGATGTTGACCCTCTGGGTGTAGGTGTTGACCCAGATCAGATAGGGATAGGCGGAGGTCCCGCGCTTAATGTTGTTGATCCAGTATTCCTTGACCGCGTCGGAGTAATCCCAGGTGACATAGAAGTTGGCGCCGGAGACCCGGATGCTGTAGTAGGGGACCCAGCCCACGGAGCCGTTGGCCAGCCGGACTTGGGCGGAGGAGTCGCCGAAGTAGGTCAGATAGGTGACCTGGGTGCCGTAGCTGAGGGTGGTCATGGCCCCGCCGCTCAGATTCTGGTTGGAATAGAAGCCGCAGGGTTTGACCACGGTGGCCTGGACGTTCTGGGTCCGGACCTGGGCGGCGCCGCGGACCACGGCGTCGGAGGTGTCGGCCTGGAAGAGGAATTCACGGGTTTCGCCGTTACAGCTGATCGTGAATTTCAGCCCCACCTGATTCCGGGCGGTCTGGGGGGACATAAAGGCGGAGAAATCCAGATCCGCGCGGACCACGTCGCCCTCCTTGAGCGTCCGCTTCTCGGTGAACTGGCGGTTTCCGTCCACATACCAGGCCACCTCATACTGGCGCAGCTGCAGGGGCATACCGGTCAGCTTGACCGAGGCAGCGGCCTTCGGGGCGGCGGTGGTGGGCCGGGTGGTTTCCTGCTTGACGGCGTTGATCTTGCCCAGACCCGGGAAGATCCCGTTGGAGATGTCGGCCTCATAGGAGCGGGAGCAGCTTTCACCGTTCCAGGAGATGGTAAAGGTGAGCGGAAGGGTGGCCTTCACCATGCCCGGCATCGTGAAGGGGGTAAAGTCGAGCTCTGCGGCGCAGACGCCGGAGCCCTTGAGCAGGAAGTGCTCGTCCCGATAGACCAGCTTCTCCCCAATGTACCAGCAGACCTCGTATTCTCGCAGGACGTCCTCCAGGTTTTCGAGCCGGACCGAGGCCGGCGCGGTGAAGGAGTAGGGTGCGAGCTTCGTGTTTTCCAGCTTGGTCACCTGGACCTTTGTCAGGCCCAGGTCGATGTCGTCGTTCCGCTTGCCGACGGCGCAGGAGAGGTCCAGACCGGACTGGTAGACGTTCAGCTGTTCAATGCGGCCTGTGCCGGAGATCGTCTGGTTCTTTTCCAGGACGTTGACGGTCTGGGCTGTGCCGTTTACGCAGAGCTTGGACCGTGCAGTCATCAGATCGGCGGTTCCGACGGCCCCGCTTTCCTTGACCGTGACCGTGCTCTCCCAGACCTCCAGAGCAGGGACCTGGCCGGAGAGCTTGACGGAGCGGGCGTTGGAGACGAGCTTCTGAACGCCGCCGTCCAGGCTCAGACTGGTGTTGCGGCACAGGACCAGGGTCTGGATCGAGCAGCCCTTCAATGCCAGGCTGGCACTCTCGCAGCCCTGGAAGACCAACCGGCCTGTCACAGTCACGTTGCGGAGCGTGATCTTTTGGCTGTTGCTGCACAAGAGCAGATCGCCCTTGACCACAGTCCCCGGCGCGATCTCCTCGGCGGTGAGGGCGTAGCTTCCCCGGTAGCGCTCCGGCAGCTGCGTACCGAAGCCGTCGAGGATGTTGCAGATGACCTGCGCGATCTCCTGGCGTGTGATGGCGCCCTTGGGATCGAGCTTCTTGCCGGAGCCCTTGACGTAGCCCGCCCGAATCATCGCGGCCAGATCGGAGGCGGCCCAGGTGCTGACCTCTTTCCAGTCAGCGTAGTCGTAGAGCGCGGACCGATCCGCGCCTCGGACGCCGAACATCCGGGCCATCATCACAAAGGCCTCCTCGCGGGTGACGTTGTTCTTCGGCGACAGCCGGGTCTTGGAGGTGCCCTTCATCAGTCCGAGGGCGACGGCCTTTGCCAGGGGCGTATAGTACCAGCTCTTGGCGGAGACGTCCGTAAAGGCGGATAGATCCGCACGCTGCTGCACGGCGGCGATGCGGGTCAGCATCGTGGCAAGCTCTGCACGGGTGGTGTTGTCCGTGGGCCGCAGGCCCTTACCGGACTCGCCCACCAGCAGGCCGGACCGCACGGCAAACAGCAGGGCCTTGCGGGCCCAGTTGTCCGGAATTTGATAGGCTTGGATCAGCTCCTCGTCCGTTGGGCCGGGATCGGGTTCTGCGTAGACGGCGGCGGACAGCAGGGTCAGCAGTGCCAGCACCAGCGCCAGATACCGAATCGGATGGAATCGTTTCATGGTTCGCGCTCCTTTCGTTGCGTGAATTACAGAGCAGTCAGATTATTCGTATTATAGCATGCGGCGGCGGGAAATGCAATGCCGAGGCTGGAAAAAGTGCGGGGCGAAATCCAGACAAAAACCCGAAAATGTGCTGGACAGGCCGGGGCAGGTTTGTTATAATAATTGTAAACAAGAAGAGGGGG
>CAMHMK010000112.1 GCA_946186225.1 uncultured Clostridia bacterium | reverse complement strand
AACGAATAAAGCGATATCAGCTTCCCGGCACAAAATGATTGCATTTTGTGCCGGGTCTTTTTTTCAAAGGAGGCAGCAGATGTTTGATTATCACAACTATCTTGCGCTGATCGCCGCGATCTGCGCAGCGGCAAAGGATGGAGACGCGGACGCCGCCGAGGACCTGGGCTTTCTGCGGGACGCGGTAAAGAATTTCGTCGGTTACGTCGCGGCAGTGGATCTCTCCGAGGTCGGGATCGACACGGCGCCCGGTCTGCTGGAGGGTGAGGCGCTGCGCACGGAGGTCACGGCCCTGGACCGGGACCGGAGCACGCATCACAACGCCGCGATCGCCAGCGCCGGGGCGATCAACCGGATCGCCGCCCTCTACGGCGTCGGGAAAATCTACGGCGGAGATCCGGAAAAGCGACGCGAGGTCGCACAGTTCTGTATGGAGTTGACCGAGACCCTGTTCCGCAACCGGAGATAGCAGAGGCAGCGGCGACCGGACGCCGGATCGCACCGGCGCGGGTACGCTTCCCGTTATCCGTTCCACTCGGCTCTTTCCGCAACGATACGGCGACGAAAACGCCCCCGGCTTCCGAGGAAGCCGGGGGCGCGGTTATTTGGTTGCGTTACGCAAGCCGGATCAGGCGGGTTTGATTAGAACGCGCCCTGCTCGTACATAGCGGTGGCGACCTTCTTGAAGCCAGCGATGTTGGCACCGGCGACCAGGTCGTAGCCCAGGCCGTACTCTTCGGCAGCTTCGGCGGAGACGCGGTGGATGGTCTCCATCATGCGGTGCAGCTGGTTGTCGACTTCGTCAGCGGTCCAGACCAGACGCTCGGAGTTCTGAGCCATCTCGAGAGCGGAGACGCCCACGCCGCCGGCGTTGACAGCCTTGGAAGGAGCAACGATCATGCCGTCCTGATGACGCAGGAAGTCCAGAGCGTCGTTGGTGGTGGGCATGTTGGCAACTTCGATGTAGTACTTGATGTGGTTGGCAGCGATCTTCTCAGCAGACTCCATGCGGACGTCGTTCTGCATAGCGGACGGCATGATGATGTCGACCTTGCGGCCCCAGGGCTTCTCGCCGGGGAAGAACTCGCAGCCGAACTTGTCGGAGTAATCCTGAACTCTGTTGCGGTTGGAGGCACGCATCTCGAGCAGGTAGTTGACCTTCTCTTCGGTGGCAACGCCTTCGGGATCATAGATGTAGCCGTCGGGGCCGGACAGAGTCACGACCTTGGCGCCGAGCTGCATAGCCTTCTTGCAGATGCCCCAGGTAACATTGCCGAAGCCGGAGCAGGCAATGGTCTTGCCCTTGATGTCGTCATGCTCGTGCTTCAGAACCTCGTTGAGGTAGTAGACAGCGCCGTAGCCGGTGGCCTCGGGACGGATGACAGAGCCGCCGTAGGTCTGGCCCTTGCCGGTGAGAACGCCGTTCTCCCAAGCGCCCTTCAGGCGACGGTACTGGCCGAACAGGAAGCCGATCTCGCGGCCGCCAACACCCATATCGCCGGCGGGAACGTCGACGTCGGGCCCGATGTAACGGTACAGAGCAGTCATGAAGCTCTGGCAGAAGCGCATGATCTCAGCGTCAGACTTGCCGGTCGGGTCGAAGTCGGAGCCGCCCTTGCCGCCGCCGATGGGCAGGCCGGTCAGAGCGTTCTTGAAGATCTGCTCAAAGCCGAGGAACTTGATGATGCCGGGGTAAACGTTCTTCTGGAAGCGCAGGCCGCCCTTGTAGGGGCCGATGGCGCCGTTGAACTGGCAGCGGTAACCGGTGTTGGTGTGGTAGTTGCCATTGTCGTCCATCCAGACAACGCGGAAGGTGAACATACGCTCGGGCTCCACGATACGGCCCAGCAGGTCGACCTTTTCGTACTCAGGATGCTTGTCGATCACGGGAGACAGGGAGGAGAGAACTTCCTCGATGGTCTGCACGAACTCGGGCTCGGAAGCATGCTTTGCCTTGACGTTCTCAATGACTCTTTCTACGTAAGCGTTCATGAAAAATACCTCCATTATTTATATGCATTTCTGCATACATTACAAATTAAAAGTTTTCGATGATGGAAACGATTTCCTTGCCGATGCGCTTCTGAGCCTCGCCGGTGGCTGCGCCGATGTGCGGGGTGCAGGAGACGTTGGGCATGCTGTAGAGCTCGGCGTTCTGGGAGGGTTCCTCCGCCCAGACGTCCAGACCGGCCGCACGGACCTTGCCGGACTTGAGGGCCTCAAGCAGGGCAGCCTCATCCACGTTGGTGCCGCGGGAGGTGTTGATGATGGTCACGCCGTCCTTCATCTTGGCGATGGTCTCAGCGTTGATCAGAGCGCCGCCGTCAACAGCGGGAGCATGGACGGAGATGAAGTCGGACTGCGCCAGCAGCTCGTCCATCTCGACGTAGGGGATGCCCAGCTGCTCTTCGATGCCGGGGATGTGGAAGATATCGAACGCAATGACCTTCATGCCGATGGCCTTGGCCATGACGCCCAGGTGCTGGCCGATGCGGCCGAAGCCCACGATGCCGAGGGTCTTGCCCTGGAGCTCGTAGCCCTTGCCGTAAGCCTTCTTCTCCCACTTGCCTTCCCGCATGGTGTGGCCGGCCACGCTGATGAAGCGGGCGCAGGCAAACATGTGGCCCAGAGCCAGCTCAGCGACGGACTGGGAGGAAGCCTTCGGGGTGTTGCGAACGGTGATGCCGTTGGCCTCGGCATACTTGACGTCGATGTTGTCCACGCCAACGCCGCCGCGGATGATGAGCTTCAGCTTGCCGCCCTTGGCCTCGTCGATGTGGTTCTGACGGACCTTGGTCTTGGAGCGGACGACGACAGCGTCGAAGTCGCGGAGGGCCGCACCGAGCTGATCGGGCTCATAGAACTGCTCAACGACCTCGTGACCCTGCTCGCGCAGAGTGGCCATTGCGGACTTGTCCATTCCGTCGGTAACAAGAATACGCATAGTATTAAGTCTCCTTATATAAATGTGATATGGATTATTTGTGCTCAGCCTCGAACTTCTTCAGGCACTCGACCAGGGCTACGACGCCTTCCTTGGGCATGGCGTTGTAGATGGAGGCGCGCAGGCCGCCGACGGACTTGTGGCCCTTGAGGTTCTCAAAGCCGGCTGCCTTGGTGTAGGCGACGACTTCGGCGTCGAGATCCTTGTCGCCGGTGACGAACGGGATGTTCATCAGGGAGCGGTCCTCGGCAACGACGGTGCCCTTGAAGAGCTTGGAGCTGTCGAGGAAGTCATAGAAGACCTTTGCCTTGTCGATGTTGATCTTTTCCATTTCGCCCAGGCCGCCGATGGACTTGAGGTACTTGAAGACCTTGCCGCAGACGTAAATGCACCAGCAGTTCGGGGTGTTGTACATGGAGCCGGCGTTGGCGTGGGTGTCGTAGCGCATGTAGATCGGGGTGTTGGGATCGAGATCCTTAATCAGATCCTCGCGGATGATGACGATGGCCATGCCCGCGGGGCCGATGTTCTTCTGCACGCCGCCGTAGATGATGCCGTAGTCGGAGACGTTGCAGGGACGGGACAGGAACATGGAGGACTGATCGGAAACCAGGATGTGGCCCTTGGTGTTGGGCAGCTTGTTCCAGGTCAGGCCGTGGATGGTCTCGTTTTCGCAGATGTAGACGTAGTCGGTCTCATCGGGGATGTCCAGATCGGAGCAGTCGGGGATATAGGTGTAGTTCTTATCCTTGGAGGAAGCAGCGACGATCAGGTTGTCGCCGTAGACGCGCTTGGCCTCGGCAATGGCCTTCTTGGACCACGCGCCGGTCTCGATGTAGACAGCCTTGCCGTTCGGGGTCTTCAGGTTCATCGGGATCATGGAGAACTGCAGCGTCGCGCCGCCCTGGATGAAGAGAACCTTGTAGTTATCGGGAATGTTCATCAGCTCGCGCAGGTCAGCTTCTGCCTCGTCGGCGATCTGCTGGAAGACCTTGGAGCGATGGGACATCTCCATAACGCACATACCGCTGCCGCGGTAGTTCATCATTTCGTCCCGGATCTCCTCCAGGACAGGCTCCGGCATGGTGGCGGGACCTGCGGAGAAATTATAAGTGCGACCGTATTTCATAGCGTACCTCCTGAGTGTTTTACATTTGGTAATTGTAGCCAAGGGGAGTGCCCCCTCTTTTGCCGTCTATTAGTATACTCTCCAAATTCGAAATAATCAACTGCTTTTTATGCAAAATTGCAAAAAATTTTTTCGAAGCGGGAAAAACGGCAAAATCTTTGGCTTGATCACGCCGCTGGGTGCGAAATCTGCTGCGTGAACACAGGTGCAGGCGTCGTTTTTTCGTCGAAAACGGTCTACAGCAGCCGCCGCAGCTCCTCCAGGGTGGTGATCTCAGCGTCGGGCCGGAGCTCCGGCGGAGCGATCCTTCCGTTTCGGTTGAACCAGATCGAGGCGATTCCCGCATTTTTTGCGCCGCAGACGTCAGAGGTCAGGCTGTCGCCCACCAGAACGGCAGCCGTCGGGTCGAAGTCCTGGATGGCGGAGAAGCAGGCGTCAAAGAATGCCCGCTCCGGCTTGTGGGATCCGAGGTCCTCGGAGATGAAGATCCTGTCGAAGCAGCTGCCGATGCCCGCGCTCGCAAGCCGGGTGTATTGAGTCTCCGCCACGCCGTTGGAGGCCAGGTAGAGGCGATAGCCCTTCCCCCTCAGGTAATCCAGCAGCTCCGGCGCGCCGGGGACGAAGGTGTGCCCCACGCCGAGCCAATGTCGGTACCGATCCTCGAAGGCCGACGGATCGACGCTGACGCCCAGGGTCTCGAAGATCGCCCGGTGGCGCTCCACCAGGAGGGTCTCCCGGTCCACCTCGCCCCGCTCATGCCGCTCCCACCAGACCAGATTCGCCGCATGGTAGCGCGCAAGCAGGGACTCGGTGGCCGGGACGCCGTACTCGCCCAGCGC
>CAMHMK010000111.1 GCA_946186225.1 uncultured Clostridia bacterium | reverse complement strand
TGTAGGTTTGTCAATGATGTGTTACACAAGGGGAAAAGAAAAAAGGACCTGTTTAGGTGAGCGCCAATTGAGAGGGCGCATGGGGAAGTCGTTGTATTTGTATTGCCAGACAGCAAGTTGTTTTTGGAAGTCCTCAAAGGAATAGAACTTGTGGGAAGCGTAGAAATACTCATTATCCTTGCGGTGGCTGCGTTCTACCTTCCCGTTGTGACGAGGCGTGAAAACTTTGATGAGCTTGTGGCGGATACCCAATTCTTCAAGCGTGCGCTGAAAGAGAGTCGGCCGTTCTTCCTTGGAGCCGTTCATCCGAGTCGTGAATTCTGCACCGTTATCTGTTTGGACGCACTCGATGGCATAAGGGAACTTCTTTACGCAATGCCGGATAAACTCGGCAGAGGAATAGGAACTGTGCTCCTTGAAAGCCTCTAGATAGCGGAAGCGGCTATATTCGTCGATGAAAGTATACTGGTAATAATAGCCGCCGTTCTCCGCCGCATCATTCACCGCTTCTCCGACCAGGCACGCCTTTGGGACGTATTTCACATCAATCTGTACCCTCTGGCCGGGATAAGCCATCTTCTCGTAAGGCTTGGGGATATATTTCGGGTTTGGCAGTTTTACTGCCATCTGGCCTCTTTTCCTTAAAAACCGATACAGGCCGGAGATGGATCTGCTGTACCCACGTTGCCGCAGCTTTGCCCAGAACACCACAAGCCCTGCATGGGGGTTTCTCCGACGCATGTCGTCGATGAGCTTGATCTCCTCCGGCTGGTGTTGCTTGGGATGGCTGTGAGGCCTATGGGAATGATCCTCCAGCGATTGCAGCGTCCCGTCATAGCGTTTCATCCAGCGGTAGATATATTGCCGGTAAGTCCTGTACCGGATCGCTGCCGCTGTGACGCCATTCTTCTGCGCGTAGAGAATTAGGGATTGCCGGTATCGGGCAGTCTGTGTTATCTTGTTCATGGCGAATAGGGTGGCACCTGCCTTTCGGTTTTGTCTGGACAACTCAACCTTAATACAGGCCACTCCTATTCGCTATTCTTTTTTTCACCTACTGTCACACATCATTGTAAACCCTACAAATTATGCGGTGTTGCTTTTAATTCGGCACTTGCCAAGGTCTTCACAATGTGTTATACTTTTTCTAATAATTGGCTATTTATAACCATTTTGACAAGGTAAGGAGCAGAGCAACAGTGAAGCAAGTAAAGGTGTCCAACAATGTAATCCGCCGCCTGCCGCGCTATCTCCGCAAGCTGGATGAGCTCAGCGAGAGCGGTATCGACAAGATCTCCTCCCGTCAGCTCGGAGAGCTGCTCGGCCTCACCTCTTCCCAGGTGAGGCAGGATTTCAACTGCTTCGGGGAGTTTGGACAGCAGGGTTACGGCTACAACGTGGTCTCCCTTCGGGAGCAGATCGCGGGCATTCTCGGTATGGACCGGGGCTTCACCGCCATTTTGATCGGCGTGGGCAACATCGGCCGCGCCATGATGGAGAACTTCTGCTTCTCCGACTGGGGCGTTCAGCTCGTAGCGGCCTTTGACATCAAGCCTGCCCTCATCGGTACGGAATACAAGGGCGTACACATCCATGGCATGGACACCCTCGAGCAATACCTCAGTGAGAACAAGATAGACATCGCCGTGCTGACCGTACCGAAGACGGTTGCCGTCAGCGTGACCAGGACTCTCACAGACCGCGGCGTCGACGCGATCTGGAACTTCACCAACGTGGAGCTGACGGAGCCCAGCAGCACGACGCTTGTGGAGAATGTCCACTTTTCGGACAGCCTCCTGTCGCTTAGCTATTTTGTGGCCGAGCGGCAGGATGAGGCGGCCGCCAAAGCCTCTCGCGAAGTGAAATAAACGGCAAAAGACGCGCTGCAAGGTGCTGACCTGTCAGGGGCAGAAAAGGCGGGGGAGCCCGCGGTTTCGGCCCGGCAGGCGCACTTTGCGGCGCGCTCTTTTTCTGCTGCGGGCCCGGCGGCCAAGCGCTGCTCCTTTGCAAAACATAATGATCCCGGGGAGGAAAATCTATGATCGACGGCATCATCTTTGATCTGGACGGGACGCTGTGGGATTCCTGCCGCGTCGTCTCGGAGAGCTGGGGGCGCACGCTCCGCGCACTCTGTGGAGCAGAGCGCGGGCCCGGCCCGCAGGATATCCGGGGCATCATGGGCATGACGGCGGACGATATCGCGAGAACCCTCTTTTCCGAATACGGCGAACGGGCGGAGGAAATCTGCCGGGCGTGCATCCACGCCGAAAATGCCTATATCGCGGAGAACGGCGGAGATCTCTATCCCGGGGTGCGCGAGATGCTGGCGTCCCTGTCAAAGCGCCTGCCGCTCTTTATCGTGTCCAACTGTCTGGAAGGGTATATCGAATGCTTCCTTGAGAGCAGCGGCCTCGGCCCCTGCTTCCGGGACTATGCCTGTGAAGGGGCGACCGGCCGCCGGAAGGCGGGCAACATCGCCCTGATGGCAGCGCGCCATGGCCTGCGCGCCCCTGTCTATGTGGGGGATACCGCCATGGATGAGCAGAGCGCGCGGGAGGCGGGCGTCCCCTTTATATATGCCGCCTACGGCTTTGGGAAGGCCGGGGCCCCGGACGCCGTGATCGCAGCCCCGGCGGAGCTGCCCGCGCTGATAGAGGCCTGGGAAGGGGGCCTGCGCCATGTCTGACACCATCGCCGCTGTCGCCACCGGGTTTCAGGTGGCAGCCATCGGGATCGTGCGCCTCTCCGGTGAGCGCGCGCACGAGATCGCGGATACCCTGTTTTGTCCCGCCTCGGGCCGCTCTGTGCGGGCCTATGCGGACCGCAGTCTCGTATACGGCGGGCTGTACGATGCGGAGGGGGCGCTGCTGGATCTGTGCCTGTGCACCCTGAGCCACGGACCCGGGAGCTATACGGGCGAGGACACCGCGGAGTTTCAATGCCACGGCTCGCCCACGCTGCTGCGCGCCGTGCTGGAGGAGTGTTTCCGCCTCGGGGCGCGCCAGGCCCGGGCAGGGGAGTTCACCAAGCGCGCTTTCCTAAACGGCCGCATGGAATTGAGCGCCGCGGAGGCCGTGGCCGACCTCATCGACGCGGAGAGTGTGGAGTGCGCCAAAAATGCCGCCGCCCAGCTCTCCGGGGCCATCGCGAAAAAGACCGAGGAGATCTACTCCTCTCTCGCGGATATCAGCGCCCACTACCACGCGGTGCTGGACTATCCGGATGAGGATATCGAGGACTTCCGCCTGGAAAAGTATAGGCAGAGCCTGCGGGGGGCGGAGGCCTCCCTCGAAGCCCTGCTTCGGAGCTTTGAGCGCGGCAAGCTCATGACGGCCGGCATTCCAGCGGCCATTGTCGGCAGACCCAACGCGGGCAAGAGCTCGCTTTTAAACGCGCTTCTGGGTTACGAGCGGGCCATCGTCACCGATGTGCCCGGCACCACCCGCGACACCATCGAGGAAAAACTGCGCCTGGGCTCCCTGCTTCTGCGTCTGACAGACACTGCCGGCATCCGCGACACCGCCGACGCTGTGGAGCGCCTCGGGGTCGAACGCAGTCGTCTCGCCATGCAGAACGCGGCCCTTGTGATCGACGTGCTGGACGGCAGTGAGGCGCCCGACGCGGAGGATCTGGCCCTGCTGCGGGAGGCGGAGCGCTGTCCCCATGCGGTTCTGGTGCTGTCCAAGTCGGATCTCGGCGCCGTCTGTGCCCCACCGGAGACCAGCCTCCCTACGGTGGTTCTCTCCGCCCGCACGGGAGATGGGCTCGAGGAGCTGGAGCGGGTGATCCGCACCCTCTTCCCACTGCCCGAGGTGCCCGCCGGGGAGATCCTCACCAACGCGCGGCAGGCCGAGGCTGTCGGCCGCGCGCTGGAGAGCATCCGCGCGGCCCTGCGCGCCATGGAGGAAGGGCGCACCCCCGATATAGTCCTCACCGAGAGCGAGACCGCCATGTCCGCCCTCGGCGAGCTAAGCGGCAGAAACCTCCGCGAGGATGTGACGGAACGCATCTTCCGCCGCTTCTGCGTGGGAAAGTGAGGCGCGGTATGAAGATCCTGTGCTACGGCGATTCCAACACCTACGGCTACGACGGGGACGCCCCCTTCGGCGGCCGCTTTTCCGCTGAGGAACGCTGGCCCGCACTGCTGGGTCGGATGCTCGGCTGCGAGGTTGTCAACTGCGGCCTCAACGGGCGGCGGGTCCCCCGCTTCCGACGCACGCTGGAGGCGGATCTCGCGCTCCTGCGCCGCTGCGGGGACGGCGGGCTCATCCTCATCCTGCTCGGCACAAACGATATCCTGGCCGAGGCGGACCCCGGAGATGTGGCGGTCCACATGCGCACGCTCCTGACGGCGCTGCGGGGGGCTATGCCGGCAAGCGCGCTGCTGCTCTGCGCCCCGCCGCCGGTCACGGACCTGGGCGAGGGTTTTGAAGAGGGCTTTCAGGCCCTTGCCGCGGAGTATGAGGCGCTGGCCGAAGAGCTCGGCGTCGGTTTCGTGGATACGGCCCCCTGGCAGATCCCCACCGGCAGCGACGGGATTCATTTCTCCGCCCGCGGTCACCGCCTCTTTGCGCTCAAAATGGGGCAAACTCTGCAGCGGCTGGCTTAAGATAGGAAAGAAAGCGAATATTGTCAATTGTCAACGGCACCAAGGCCTGCTATAATAGGAAAAAAGACATGGAGGAATGGACCATGGCAGCGGAATCGAGCAATCATCCAAATGAGAAGCGGCACCTCAATCAGGAGCGGCAGGCCGAGATCGGCGACATTCTGCTCTCCGCGCGCGCCGTCGCCCGGCAGATGATCTCCCAGGCCAGAGAGCAGGCGGGCGAGATCCTGCAGAGCGGCCGGGATCGGGCCGACAAGCTCGCAAAAGAGGCGGAGGAGGCCAAAGCTGCTGTCCTGCGGGAGGCGGAGGAGGCCAAAGCTGCTG
>CAMHMK010000110.1 GCA_946186225.1 uncultured Clostridia bacterium | reverse complement strand
CAATTCAAAACTTTTCTGCTTTTAGGGCTTGACTTTTAATAGTTAGTCTGATTGTTCTGCCAAGGAACCGTCCCCTGATTGTCCCTCGTCGCAGGTCTGTTCGAATGGTTCCGTCAGTTGGAGGACTTCGGCAGATAGGGTATCAACGCATCGGCCAGGCTCTTGACATTCCGTGTCTGGATCAGCACTCTGCCGGAGCCGCTGAACTCATTGACCAAGCCCTCGCCGGACTTGAAGCCGAAGGTACCGGACGCGATGCGGATCTGGTAATTCAGTGTGGAATCCCAGGCGACCACGTGGCCGTTGTCGATGACCAGGGAACGGCCGGGCCGCACCTCAAGCTCCATCATGTCGCCGAAGGCATTGACGAAGAGGCTGCCGCTGCCGGAGGTTTCCATCACAAACAGACCACCGGTGCCGCCGAAGAGGACCTTCCCGATGCCCTTCTGCGCGATCATATGATACTGTACGCCGGAATCGCAGGCAAGAAACGCGCCGGTGTTCAGCCGGTACTGCTTCGCGCCGATGTCGAGGTGCCGGATGCAGCCGGTGACCGCAGGCGCGATGCCGATCAGAGCCTCGTTGGAGGTTCCGGTCGCCTCGCTGATAAACATGCTCTCACCGGAGGAAATGGAGCGTCCGAGGGCCTTGAACACTCCGCCGAGGCCGCCGGAATTGGCGTTCAGCTTTCCTTCCAGGCTCACGTCCTGCATATAAACCATCGCACCGCGCTCCAGGCGGATCGTCTCGTTTTGCGCCAGCGCTACCTCAAGCAGCGGATTGTCGCTGTCGCCCAGAATCTGATATCTCATAAGTTTACCTCCCTCTATAAAATCGTTTTGGTTGCTTTTCTAACCGAACCCATTGACGTTGAATCGGCTTTGCGGACAGACGCAGCCGGGCAGACCCGCGGGGCCATAGGGCAGCGAACCCGGTTGCTGCAGTCCTGTCATCCCTTCGTCGCCTGGTTGATTATACCATAGTTTTTCATGTACTTCAATAGGTTTCCTCCGGCGATTTTGCAAGGTTTGCGGGATGAGCCCTGCGCATGGTTCTTCGTTTCGTTCCGGCTTGCTTCCTTTCGGGATCATTGTAATGTGCGGCATTGTGGGTTTTCCACAATGCCGCACACGCTTTGATCGGGCCGAAGCTCCGGACGATCTCCGGGCCGTTCCCGGCGGGCAGCCTTAGGGCCTGCTTTCCGGCTTCAGCTCTCCATCTGCTTTCCCAGGAATCCGGCGACGATTTCAAGAAGCTTCTCCTCGAAGTCGCCGGGATATTTCCTGTTTTCCGGATCTGCAGCCAGGAGAACGCCGCCGATCAAATCACCCTCGGAGAGGATCGGGACTGAGGCGCCGAGGATCGTCTCACCGCCTTCCACGATGAGGCTTCCTCTTCCGCTGCCGCGAAAGCGGTAGTGCTCCCGCTCCTCCAGCCGCCGAATCACGTCGTGCGTCAGCCTGTGGTCGAGCAGATCCTTCCGATTCCGGCCGGCCGCGGCGATCACAGTGTCCCGGTCGCTGATCGCGGCAGGGAAGCCCAGGTTTTTCTGGACCGCCTCGCATACCCGCCCGGCGAGCTCATGCAGATCCCCCATCGGGGAATACTTTTTGAAAATGACTTCCCCGTCCTTTTCCGTAAATATTTCCAGCGGGTCACCGCTGGTGACAGCATTGACATGATAAGTCTTGTTTTGATGGTGAATGGTATCTTCAATAATGGAAATCGCTAATTTTTCCGCATCCCCGTCGTGACTGCCCTCCCCGTAGTGGCCGCGGACCTCCGTGGCCATTTCCACGTTTTCCGGTCCTGCGCCTTCCTCCGGCAGCATTCCGCACCGCAGCAGGGAATCAACGTCGCTCTTGAGCTGAACCTCGATCCGGCCCTCAAAGACCCGGATCTTCTCAATGACCACCTGCAGGTCGTTCCGATCCAGCTTGTCCTTGTTCAGCAGATCCGCAAACACGTCCATGGCCAGCTTGGCGGCCCGGTTGACCCGGATGATGGTGTTGCGCTTGTCGGCGGTGAGCTCGATCTGGTGCTGCAGGCCGGTGATCTTGCCCTCCAGCTCCGCTTCCATCTCGTCGTAGGTCTCCTCCAGCAGGGCCTCCCGCTCGGGGTGCTTCATGATGTCCCGGATGCGCTGGCGCTTGGTGACCTTCAGCTCCTCCTGGAGCTCTGCCAGAAGCTGCTCCAGATTTTCCGCAGCCCGCTGGGTCTCGGCGATGTCGTCGGCCTCCTGCTCCATGTCGGCGTTGAGCTTCTTCAGCATGGCCGAGGAGGTCTCCATGACCTTCTTGACGTATTCCTTCACCAGCCGGTCCAGGGTCTCCACCCGGATGTGGTGGCTGCTGCAGGCCTTGGTGCCCCGGCGGTGATAGAGACCGCAGCGGTAGGCGTCCTTCAGGTCCGGACGGCTCATGGCAAACATGGGGCTTCCGCAGTCGCCGCACTCCAAAAAGCCGGTGTACACGTTGTCGTACTTCTTGACGCCCCGGTAGTGGGTGGTGGTCCGCTGCTCCCGCAGGGCCCGGACGGTGGCAAAGGTGCGGTAGTCAAGAATGGCCTGGTGGTGGTTTTCAAAGACCAGAATCTCGTCCGTGGGCCGCTCGACCTGGTGGCCGTTGATCTTGGCCCGGGTGGTCTTGCCCTGGCGCAGGGTGCCGATATAGAAGTCGTTGCTCAGAATCCCGTCCACGGTGGCAATGGCCCAGATGGGCTTGGCCTCCCGCTTGACGGCCTCCCCGGCAGCCTCCCGCCGGGCGTTCTCCGACATCCGGGGCGTGGGAATGCCCTCGTCGGTGAGATAATTGGCAATCTTCTTGTAGCCCCAGCCGGCAAGGTACAGCTCAAAGATCTTCCGCACAATCTCCGCCTCGGTGGGGACGATCTCAAATTGCTGCTGCTTGTTGACGACGTAGCCGTAGGGGGCGGCACAGATCCACTTCCCGTCCGCCTGGCGGCGCTTCACCACGGCCTTGACCTTCTTGGAGGTGTCGGTGACGGGCATCTCATTGATCAGAAACTGGAACTGGATCTTCAGCCAGTCGTCGTCGTTGGGGAAGTCAATCCCGTCGCCGATGGAGATGATCCGTACCCCGGCGTCCCGCAGATCCTCCAGCTCCACCAGACCCCGGGAGTTGCGGCGGGAGAAGCGGGAGAAGTCCTTGACCACCAGGATGTCGTACCTGTGGGAGAGCAGGCCCTTCCGCATGGCCTGATAGCCCTCCCGCTGCTCGAAGGTGTAGCCGGACCGGTCCCGATCCTCAAAGAAGGCCAGGGAGCTGCCGGGAAAGCGGCTGTGCACAAAGTCCGCAATGATGGCCTTCTGGTTCTCAATGGACACGTTGTCCCGGTCCAGCTCCTCATCCACCGAGATTCGGCAGTAGCCCACGATGTCAAACTGTTCTGTCAATGTTATTTGCCTCTTTTCTTTTTGCTGTTTTCTACATTGTACTTTATCTCTGCGGAAAAAGCAAGACCTATTTTTCGGGAAGCCCTTGAAAATGACACACGAATATGTTATAGTTAGTTCGGATGAAACCGAGTCGGAGGTGACCGAGTAAATGAAATTTCATGGCAGAGAGGCGCAGCAGAAAAAAATACGCACGCTTTTGCGCCGGAGTCCCATGCAGGTTGCCCTGGTTTACGGGCGGCGCAGAGTCGGAAAAAGCGAACTCATCAAGCACTGCCTGCGGCAGGAGTCTGTCCGGCAGATCTATTACGAATGCAAGCAAACCACCGAGCAAAACAACGTGGAGAGTCTCAGCGCCTTGATCTCCGAGCTGTTTGGGCTTCCGGCTCTTGGCTTCGGCAGCATGGAGGCCGTCCTGGAATACCTGTTTTCGCAGGCACAGAAGGAGCCCCTTGCCCTGGTGTTGGACGAGTATCCCTATCTGCGGGAGACAACCCGGGGGATCGACAGCGTGCTCCAGTCTCTGATTGATCGCTTCCGGGAGACCAGCGGTCTGAAGCTGATCCTCTGCGGTTCGTATGTGGAAATTATGAAATCTCTGCTTGCGAAGGAGAATCCGCTTTACGGCCGGGTAGATCTGAGCCTGGATCTGAAGCCGATGGATTACTATGAATCGGCCCTGTTCTATCCGGACTTCTCCCCGGAGGACAAGGTCCGGCTCTACAGCGTCTTCGGCGGCATTCCGTATTACAACCGCTTGATCGAAGGGGAACTGTCCGTTCGGGAAAACGTCCAGGCGCTGATCTCCGCGCCGGACGCCCGTCTGGAAAATGAAGTCTCGATGTATCTCAAGTCTGAGATCTCCAAAATCGCCAACGCAAACGAGGTTTTTGAAGCACTTGCCAAGGGCTTCTCCCGGTACAGCGATCTGCTTTCCCAGTCCCATGTCAGCAGCGGTCCGACGCTGGTGGACGTTCTGGAAAAGCTGATCCGGATGGAGGTCGTGGAAAAGCAGGCGCCGATCAACGACACGGAAAACCGCCGCAAGTCCGGGTACTATATCACGGACAGCCTGTCCCTGTTCTACTATCGCTATGTCTTCCGTTACCTGTCGCAGCGGAGTGTGCTGGACGAGGACGTGTTCTACAACCGATATATTCAAAAGGATTTTGAGGAACACTACGTTCCCCGGATGTTTGAACGGATCTGCAAGCAGTTTTTGATCCGGGAAAACCGTGCCGGCGCCGTGGAGCCGCCCTTTGATCTGATCGGGAAGTATTACTATGACGATCCGAAAACAAGGACAAACGGAGAATTTGACATCGTGACGCAGGACCCGAAGGGCTTTGCCTTTTATGAGGCAAAATTCCGAAAGGAGCCGATCTCCGAGGGCATGATCCGGGATGAAATGAAGCAGGTGCAGAACAGCGGGCTGGCCTGTTACAAATATGGTTTTTTCTCCCGTTCCGGCTTCTCCTGCCACCCGGAGGGCAGCATGGTTTTCTATACGCTTGCAGATCTGTATGCGTGATTTACTTG
>CAMHMK010000109.1 GCA_946186225.1 uncultured Clostridia bacterium | reverse complement strand
TCATCATAGAGAAGAACGAGCATGCAATTTCGATGGTCAAGATCCTCGGCTTCCGAACCGGTGAGATCGCCTCGCTCTATATTCTGACCACGGCCATTATGGTGTTGTTCTCCGCTCTGATCGGCTTTGCAGCAGGCTATACGGTCATTCAGGTGATTTTCCGGATCTTTATGATGCGCATGGACGGCTGGTTCTCCTTCTATCTCAGCCCGTCCGGCGGCGTGCTTGCGATCCTGTTCGTCATCCTCGGATACGCCCTGGTTACAGCGATCGATTTCCACCGGATCAAAAAGATCCCCCTGGACGAAGCGCTCAAAAATATGGAATAAGATTTCCTCCTGAAAATACGGTGCAGCCCGAACGGACTGCACCGTATAAATTGCATGGATGTGGATTTATTCCTTTCCGAACAGCCGCTCCTTCTGTACCTGGAGCTCGGTCACGCGTTTTTTGTTCAGCGGATAAACGAAGCGGAGCAGGAACCAGACCAGGAGGAACAGGACAGCGGGGATCATGACGGAGTAGTTGTACATGGTCTTGAGCGCCGAATCGCTCAGCGCCTCGGTCTTGAGCTGGCTGCCGTTGTAGCCGATTCGGAGCAGAGGCACGTTGATCAGGATCGTCGCGACGGTCTGGCCGAGCTTCCGCATGAAGGTGTAGAAGGCGTAGCTCGTAGCCTCGTCGTTCAGACCGTAGCTGACCTTATTGTAGTCGATTGCGTCGGTCGCCAGCACCCAGACCAGCAGGAAGAGGAAGGCCGTACCGATTCCGGCCATCAGGTTTGCCAGCAGATATAGCCAGACGTTCGTGATGCCGAAGAGGGCCAGGACGAACAGAACCAGATAAAACGCGGCTGCGACCAGAACGCCCAGGGAGCAGATCTCGCGGCGCCCGAATTTGTTGCCGAGCTTCGTAGCGAAGAGCATCACAACGGCAACGGGCAGATACTGGAAAACGGTGGGTAGCATCGTCAGACCGGGCTTGTGGAAGAAGTGGTCGAACAGATAGGCGTTGTAGCCCTGCCCGAACATCTGCGCGGCCAGGAACAGCATGGATGCCAGGGAGACCGCCATAAAGGGACGGCTCTTGAGCAGGGTCTTGACGACCTTCCAGGTCTGGCCCTTCTGCTTCGGAGCGGGTTCGGAAATCACGCGCTCCTTCGTCCAGTGGTAGCAGAGCAGATAGAACACGACGGCCAGAACCGCGATCGCACATGCTCCGATGAAAACGCGGGTGTAGTCCATCCGCTTCACACCGTCCACCGTTACGTAGCAGACGGAAGCGAGCACCATCGCCGGCATTGCGCCGAAGGTGGAACCGATGGAGCGGAAGACCGAGAGGGAGGAGCGCTCCTTGTCGTCCGAGGTGATGACCTGGGCCATGGAACCGTAGGGAATGTTGATGCAGGTATAGAGCATGCCGAACAGGATGTAGGTCACGTAGATCCAGACCAGCTTACCGGTGCCGCCGAAGCCGCGGACGTCCAGGAACATCAAAACGGCGGCCAGGGCCACGGGCAGGGAGAAGTACTTGATCCAGCGGCGATAGCGTCCGTCGGCCTTTCGGCCTGCGCGGTCGATGATCCTGCCCCAGATCGGGTCGTTGATCGCGTCCCAGATGCGGGCAATAATCGTCATGACCAGCACGTGCAGGACGCTGATTTCCAAAACGTCAGTGTAATACTTGTTCAGGACGCTCTGCGTCAGACCGAAGACCAGGCAGGATGCCAGGTCGCCGAAGGCATAGCCGAGCTTGTCCTTGATCCCGATGCCGCTGGTACGGGAGATGTAGGAACCTTTCGTACTCATAAAACTCTTACTCCTCTTTCTGTTTACTTGCCGCAAAGCGGAAAACATCTGCATAGGGGCTGTTCTTGCGATAAAAGACCGGGAGCCTTCCGAGCGGAGCGGGCATATCATGGCGCTTTCCGCCTTCATACGCACGCCCGGACCAGAAATAGATCCAGTCGCCCTTCGGCAGGAAAACGCTGCGCCTCTGCGCGCCGCGCTCGATGACGGGGCAGACGAACATATCGTCTCCAAGGAAATAGCTGTAGGGATCGCGGCTGGCGGAGAAGTTCGATTCCGCCCAGAAGTCGGGCCGCAGAGCGGGTGTTCCGTCCTTTGCCTGATCCAGCAGGTGCAGGAGATAGGGCTTGAGCCGCGTGTGGATCGTGGTCAGGCGAACCGTGTGTGGCTTGACGGCAGGCGCGTCAAACTGGCTGTTTGCCCAGGGGCGCAGGGATTCGTGACTGCGCATGAGCAGGGAGAAGGTGCACATCTCCATCCAACGGATGAATAGCTCGTCGTTTCGCTTGAGCTTGCCGAAGGAGAAGAAGCCGCCAATGTCGCTGTGGATCAGCGGAACCCCGGAAAAGCCGAGCGAGAAGCTGGCCGGCATCACGCAGGGCATGCCGTAATCCTTGGTGAAGTCGGTGTGCTGGTCGCCGTTCCAGAGGATCGGAGCATAGGTCTGAATGCCCAGATAGCCAGAGCGCATGAAGAAGAAGGCGTCTGCTCCGGCCTCCTCAATGGCCTCGCGGTTGAGCTTTGCCCAGAGGACCGGCCAGCGGTTGTGGAGCAGGGCTGGATCGCCGTCGTGCAGGACGCAGTCCACCGGCAGATACTCGCCGAAGTCAGCCATCCAGCCGGAGATTCCGAGATCCAGCATGTTCTTTTTGATCAGCTCGTCCTTGATGAAGGTCACAGCATCCGGGTTTGTCAGATCGAGCATTCCGGCGTCAAAGGTCGTAGACTTGATGTGATACACAGACCCGTCCTTCCGGGTGATCAGCCATCCGCGATCTCTGCACAGATTGTACAGGCGGCTGTCCTTGACCAGGTAGGGGTTAATGTAGGCCAGGAATCGGATGCCGCGCTCGTTCAGGCGGCCGATCGCCTCGCGGAGGTTGGGGTAAAGACCCTCGTGCACCTCCCAGTTCCACCAGACCTGCTTGCCCATCACGGTTCGATTCTCGCCGGACCAGTCCTGGCACCAGACGGCGGAGATCTTCGCACCGGCGTCCTGCATGGCAAAGGCCTTGTCCAGGACAGTCTGCGTCCCACCCTGCACGCCGAGGATCATGCCGTCCATGCACCAGTCGGGCAAATACTGGCGGTTCGGCGCTTCCTTCGTGAGCGCGGCGGTCAGCGACTCGTAGCGGTCGGCCTTGTAAAGTAACAGCTCGCGCGGACAGCGGTCGAAGGTGAAAACGTAGGCATCATCTCCGAAGAAGGTGATGCCGTCACTGTCCGCGTCAAAGCGGAACAGACGCCCGCGGTCCGTCAAGAATACCGGCATCGGGGCATAGGTGCCGATTTTTGCATGGGGCTTTTCCCGGTAGAGCGCACGGGGCAGGAGGGCCTTTTGGATAATCGTCGTCGCCTGAATGTGCTCGGATACCAGGTTCACGACCTGCTCGCCGCGCAGATTGACCTGCCGGTACTGCTCGCCGCCGCCGAAGACAGCCTCTCCCCGGATCGCGGGCAAACGGAACTCATAGGCCCATCCGTCCTCGCCGGTCAGGCAGAGGCGGAAGCCGAGTTCCTCCGACCGAAGTGAGACGCGGAGGCTGTGTCCGCCGCCGGAGAGCACCAGGGAATCTGCATCCTCCGTGATCTCGGTCAGCGGAATCCGCTCGACCTCGCGAACGGTTTCCTTAACGGTGCCGCGGTTGACGGAGTAGGTCTTTTCCCGCTGCAGGGCAGTGGCAAACGGAACCTCGGAGCTGTGCAGCAGCAGGATCTCCCCGTCGGCTGAGAGCCTCCATTCACCGTTTCGGATTTGAGACTGGGGCATAGAAAACCTCCTCTCGATTCTTTTGAAATTATTTTATCATAGTTTTTGTCGGATGGCAAGCTGAAACAAAAAGAAACGCAGATTCCCGGAGGATAAAGGTTGCATTTTTCTCCTGTTTCAGCTATGATGAAAAAAACGAACGGAGGGTGTGCAATGGTAACATCTGAAGCAGAGCAGAAGCCGGCCGGGAAGAACCCCTCGGTCCGGAAGCCCAGAACGCGTCGCCCTGGTATAAAAAAGAGCATGCTCGATAAGCTGCCCGGCGGAAGCCTCGAGCCCTGGCTGATTTCCGCCTCCTTTACTGCTGCCTCCGCGATCCCGGGCTTATTTGCCATTTTTTCCGGAGCGGCAGCGGACCATCCCTTTGGGACCTTCCTTGTTCTGCCCGGTCTGCTTCTGACCGTCCTGCTGGTCGTACGCGGCATCCGGAACCGCAAAAAGCGCCTGCGCTTCATCCAGTATCTCCACATCAGCCATGATACCGTTCGCGACAGCATCCCGCTGACAGAAATTTGTTCGGTGACCGGAATCGACCATGCACAGGTTGAGGAGGACCTGACCGAGCTCATTTCCCTCGGCGTTTATGCCAAGGGCTGGATCGACCACCGGACAGACACCCTGATGCTGACCGCTTACGATCCGAAGCTTTCGCAGAACGACCCGCCCCCGACAAAGCCGGAAGTGCCGAATTCCGAGTCGAAGACGGTTTCCCGTTCCGAAGAGCTTCTGCGCGAGATCCGCGGCGTAAACGACCGGATCGCCGACCAGGAAATCTCCGGGAAGATCGACAAGCTCGAGGATCAGACGCGGAAAATGATCGCCATTCTGGAACAGTCGCCGGAGAAAGAAGCGAAGGTCGACCGGTTTTTGAACTACTATCTGCCCGCGGCACTCGAGACCCTTAACGGCTACGCCCGGATGGAAGATCATCGGCCGGAAGCCGGCTACGCGGAGAAAGCCCGGACCGGAATTTGCAACGTTTTGGACGATCTGATCGCAGGAAGCGAACGTCAGATCGAAAGGCTGTTTGAATCGGACCTGGTCGACATCTCCGCCGACATTGAGGTCATGCGGCAGATGCTTGCCCGCGACGGTTTGGTGGAGGATGAAATCACGGAAATCGGGGCAGGGGAATGATAATTGTGATTGACAAATCTCCCGTCTTGCGTTACAA
>CAMHMK010000108.1 GCA_946186225.1 uncultured Clostridia bacterium | reverse complement strand
TCATCTTGGTGCGGACAAAAGCCGCGCCCTTGCCGGGCTTGACGTGCTGGAACTCCACGACCTGAAAGATCTTGCCGTCCATCTCAAAGGTCTTGCCGTTTCTGAAATCACCAGCGGTAATGGTAGCCATATATAGTTTCCTCCAAAATCCAAAAAATACTCTGAATATCGCCTCTTCGGCAATTTTACTGATGTATTATACATCATAGATCCGCAGATTGCAAGTATTTCTTCTTAAAAACAATTCATGGCATCCGATTTTTATGCTTCCGGCGCGCTTCCCGCAGGGTCCGAAACGTAAAGATCCAGTTGCAGCCGGCGCTGGCGACGGAAAATCGCATCCCGGAGCTGAGATAGCAGAGCCCGGGGATCGAGGTTATCGTTTTTGCGATCAGCAGGGAGATCACAAAAACCAGGGCGGTGCAGGGCAGCAACAGAATAAAACGCGTGGGACCGATATCGAACTGCCAGAGGAAGCTGATGATAAACAGGTGCATCAGGTAGATCGGCATGGAAAGGGCAACTGCGGTGCGGATCGGGAGCGGCGGCCGCTTCTGCTGCAGCAGGTTTTTCGCAAGCAGAAAGATGCACGCCGCAAGGACAAGCTCGTATCCGCCGTTCTGGGTCTGAAACCCGGAGTGGTATACGTTGAACACAGTGGTTTTCCACCAGGTCCCGAGGGTGATCGCCGCAAGCAGGAGCGCGGCGGCCGCAGCCAGGGCCGGGGTGGGGAACCGCCGCTCGGTACGGTGGAGATAGTAGCCCAGCAGGAAGGCGAAGAGGTGACCGTCGAAAAACTTCAACTCCCGCGCGATCCACCAGTTGAACAGATTGGCGTATTTTCCCGGCACCAGCGGGAGGATGATGTCCAGCAAGACGACGGCGGCCATCAGCAGCAGGAGATAGCGGGAGAGTCGGCGGTCCAGCGCCTGCACCATCCGGCGAAGCAGCGGAGAGAGCAGATAGAAGCCCGCAAGGGTGTAAAGATACCACAGATGAACGTAAACCGGGTCGTTCAGCGCCGAGGCAATGGCGCCAGGGATCTCCTCCAAGGTCTTCGCGCCGGTGTGCCAGAGCCAGAAAACCGAGATCACAGACCAGAACAGCAGGGGGACCAGAAGCTTCGGCAGACGTTTTTTCCAAAGGCGGTCAAGGTCTGCGGTCTCATCCCGGGACAGGAGCAGGGCGCCTGACATCATAAAGAACAGGGGGACGGCGGTAAAGGCGAGGGAAGTCAGGAGATCCACGCCAAACCAGCCGAGTGTGAGCTCCGATCGGAGCAGACCGGATGCTTCGTGCATCAGGATCACACCCAGCATGGCAAACAGGCGCAGATAATCAAAATAATGGACGCGATCGCCTCTGGCCGCCATCAAAGGATCAAAAGCTCCTTCGGGCTGTGGGCAAGATCTTCAACGCCGTCTTCCTTGATGATGACGCAGTCCTCGATGCGGACGCCGAACTTTCCGGGGATGTAGATGCCGGGCTCAGCGGAGGAGACGCAGCCGGCAGGCATGGGCTTGTCGTTGGAGGGGTTGCAGTTGGGGGCCTCGTGGACCTCCATGCCCAGGCAGTGGCCGTAGCCGTGGCCGAAGTAGTCGCCGTAGCCGGCGTCGGCAATGATCTTGCGGGCGGTGCCGTCGATGGCCTGACCGGTCACGCCGGCCTTGGTCATGGCGATGGCGGTGGTCTGGGCCTTCAGAACGGTGTAGTACACCTTCTTCATCTCTTCGGTGGCGTAGCCCAGGGCCACGGTGCGGGTCATGTCGGAGCAGTAGTCCTTGTAGATGACGCCGAAGTCCATCGTGATGAAGTCGCCCTTCTGGAGCTTGCGTTCGCCGGGCACGCCGTGGGGCATCGAGGTGTTGGGGCCGGAGACAACGATGGGCTTGAAGCTCAGATCGTCGGCGCCGTTCTTATACATGCAGTAGATCAGCTCGGCGGCCAGCTCCTTCTCGGTCATGCCCTCGCGGATGCGGGTGCAGACCTCGGTGAAGGCGCGGTCGGTGATGTCCTGGGCCTCGCGCATGCGCTGGAGCTCATACTCCTCCTTGACCACGCGGAAGGCGTTGATGTCCTGCTGGCAGGGGACCAGCTTCGCGTTGAGCTTCTCCTCGTAGGAGCGGAACTCGGCCACGGTCAGATAGGCCTCCTCGAAGCCGAGGGTGGTCACGCCGAAGTCGGCAATGGCCTCGTTGAGCAGCTTGATATAGCCGTTATTCTTGGAGACCATCATCACTTCAAAGCCCTTGAGATTCTTCTCGGCGGTTTCGATGTAGCGGGAGTCGGTGTAGTAGCGGCAGCCCTTCTTGGTCACGATGGCAACGCCCTCGTCCACGTTGAACTCCGCGCAGTACTTGCGGGACATTGCGCTGGTGAGCAGCAGGCCGTCATACTTGCCGTTGTCGAGCAGAGAAAGATACTTTTCCAGGTTTGTCATTTTGGGAACACTCTCCTTTTTCTTGCAATCCATATCCAAGGCTTCTCCGCAACGTGGCGGAGCTTGAGCCAGATATTATGAAGGTGGATGGGCTTGACCAGGATCGACATCGCCCCTGCGCAGTTTGCGCCGAGCACGTCGGTATAGATCTGGTCGCCGACCAGAGCGGCCTCGTCGGGGCGGCAGCCGCAGCGCTCCAGGCACTTGCGGATGCCCCGGCCGGTGGGCTTCTTGGAGTGGGTGACGCAGCCGATGTTGTGGGCCCGGCAGAAGGCGGGAGATTTCTGCTTGTGGCTGTTGGAGACCACGAAAAGGGTGATCCCGCCGCGCTTCATCCGGTCGATCCAGACCAGCAGCTCCGGTGTGGGAACCTTGGAGGTGTAGGGCAGCATGGTGTTGTCGAAATCCAGCATCAGAAGCTTCCGCCCATGCGCGCGGAGATAGTCCGGCGTAATGTCGGTCAAAGCCGGGAAGATGGCCTTCGGCAGCAGGGAAAATGGCATAGTCGGAGCCTCGCTTTCATAGGTTCTCACAGTTATATTAGTATAACACACCGGAGGGGCCTTGTCCATGAAAACTTGTGTCTATTTTGCCGCAAATTCAGAAAATTTTCAGCCGCGCCTCACCCCGGGCTGGGGCTTTGACACGGCGGGCGGTCTCCGCCGAGGGGCGGATGCACCTGCGGACGGGGTCCTGCTGGACGACCGGTTTCTCCCGATCCGGGGGGCCGCCGCGGACCTGACGGCGGCGCTGCGGGAGGTTCCCCTCGTGGTCTGCGACTTTGAGCGCACCCCGACCCCTGCCCTCGCGGAGCTGGTGCAGCGCCTGGCGGACGCGGGCAGGGAGGTGGTCGTTCCGGAGGCCTGGGCGGAGCTGCCCCACACGGCGGTCCTTGTCGGTCCCTACCGCCCGCGGGTCCGCTTTGCCCGCTGGCTGGCGGAAAAGCGGAAGCAATACGGCGCCCTGGTCCTGGACGCCGCCCCGATCTCCTGCTTTGTCCCCTTCGGCGGCGCTCCGGAGTCGGAAACAGGCCTCACACAGAGCGGGGAGCAGTCCTTTTCCGCTGCGCAGGAGCGCTTCTGCCCCGGTGCATGCTGCCTCTGCCGTGAGACCCCGACAGGCGTCATCTTCCGCGATACCCGGCAGACCCTGACCGCTCGCTGTGAACCCGTTCCCGCCATCGTTTTCGCCGAAGCGTGGGAAGCGCTGGCGTAACGAAACGCCCCCGCCCGGAGTTCACTCCGGGCGGGGGCGGGGATCTCAGACCTTAGCCTTCGATGCAGATGGTCTTCTTTTCGGGCAGCTTGGGGGCGGCCTTCTTGGGGACGTTCAGCGACAGGACGCCGTCCTCGAAGCGGGCCTTGATATCCTCCTCGGTCAGACCGGTTCCGACGAAGAAGCTGCGCTGCATCGCGCCGGCATAGCGCTCCTGACGGATCACGCGGCCCTGCTTGTCGGTTTTGCTCTCGTCCAGGCCCTTGGAGGCGCTGATCGTCAGATAGCCCTTTTCCAGGCTCAGCTCGATCTCGTCCTTCTTGAAGCCGGGCAGGTCGATCTCGACCTCGTAGTGGTCCTCATGCTCCCGGATGTCGGTCTTCATCACGTGGGGGGCGTGCTTGCCGTAGAGCTTGCGCTCGGTGTCGTCCAGCCCGCGGAGGGTCGGCCAGCGCATCCAGTCATCAAAGAAATCATCATCAAAAATTCTGGGCATCAACATAGACATAAGTCATTTCTCCTTTCAAACATGTTGTACATTTGATTTGGAGCAGGGGGTGGGGGAGCTTTTTGCTCCCTTCCTTTGTTCTGGCTTTATTATACCACCAATTTTAGCACTGTCAAGGGGAGAGTGCTAAAAACCTGTAAACCTTTTGTGGCAAATTTGAGAACGAATTGTGAACGCTACCCGAATAGCTCCGCCAGCCATTCCAGCGCCCGGAATTTGAGGCGTACCGGCGCGGAATCCCCGGTGATCAGATCCACCTCGTCCCCGGTCAGACCGGCGGTTTTCGCTGCGTCGGCCAGTCCCTCCGTCGTGGCGGGCAGGCAGAGGGCCGGGAAGGCCACGCACCACCAGTTGTGCCCGCTCCCCGCGCCGACGGTCACGCGCAGGGCGGTGTAGGGTCCGGCGGGCAGGGAAAAGGTCGGATAATCCCGCCGGGGGAAGATCTCGCTGCCCAGGCTGACGCGGACGGGCTCGGCGCTGCCCGCAGAGCGCAGGGCGGACCGCGCGGCGGTCTCAAGCTCCGGCAGTCCGGCTGCCAGACGGCTGCGCGCAGCGTCCGCGTCGGCGCAGCCGTCGGTCAGAGCCGCCGCCACCGGAAGGACGGCGTCCCGGACCAGGAGCTTGCGCGCCTGGTCGTCCGGCGCGTCCGAGCTTGCCACCACGTGCAGACGGATCAGCTTCCCGGCCAGACGCCGCTGTTTCGCGGCCAGTCCGAGGGCGAGCGTCAGCGTGCAGATCATTCCCACGGCCAGAGCAAGGCAAAGGAGCCTGCGAAGCCTATGTGTTCCTTTCATTTTACCACCCCGTTGCGTTTCTGCTTCACCGGGATGATACCCGTTCCGGGCCGCGC
>CAMHMK010000107.1 GCA_946186225.1 uncultured Clostridia bacterium | reverse complement strand
CCTGCTCTTCTGGCCGTCTGCGACAAATGCAGCCTCTCACTCTGAGAGGGTGCATTGTATCAAGCATGCCGTGCAGACACAAAAACACAGGAGGCCAAAGGCCCCCTGTGTTTTTTGTCGCTCCGCGGGGATTCGAATTATGTCCGCACACGCCGGGGGCGTGTGCATGAGCCAGTGCGGACACTGGCGAATACCTTTATTTTGTTTTCCCGGCCCCCACAAGGGAAAACAAAATGCAAGCGAATCCCCGCTGGAGCACGAGAAGCGAACAGGGGATGATATGTCCATATCATCCCCTGTATTCGCGTTTTTTCGTTTCAGCTGCTCTCCTTTTCGACCAGCACCCAGGGCGCGACGGAAGAGATGCAGCTCTCGCCCCGCAGATGCCGGAAGATGAGCTCCGCGGCCATGCGCCCGACATTGTAGGCGCCGTGGGAGAGGGAAGTGATGCGGGGCGTGGACATTTCGCTGTACTGGCTGTTGTCGAAGCTGACGACGGCGACGTCGCCCGGGACCGATATTCCCTGACGGTTCAGGTAAGAGACCACGCGGGTCGCGATCTCGTCGTTGTAGCAGATGACCGCGGAGCAGGAGGAGAGGAGCTGCTTCGTCTCGTCCCGGACGGAGCCCTCCTTCAGAAAGCTGCCCTTCTGGTCGGTGCCGTACCAGAGAATATTGCAGTCCTCCAGCGACAGCCCGTATTCCTGCATGGCGTCCAGATAGCCGACAAAGCGCTGCCGGCCCTGCAGGTCGTCGTATTTGAAGATTCCTGCGATCCTGCGGTGCCCTTTCCGATAGAGATACTCTACCAGCATCCGTCCGCCCGCCGCATTGTCATCGAGGACCGAGAGCGTTTCGGGAAGCTGTTCATAGTTGCCGTGCATGAATACCAGTGGGATGCCCCGGTCCATCAGCTTTTGATAGAGCCGGATATTCGGATTCGGCAGGCCGGTCTTCGTCCCCTCGACCAGAACGCCGTCGAGCTGCTCCATCCCCAGCAGGGTCAGGAGGATCTTGCGCTCGTTGGCAAACTGGTTCTGCGTGGCAAAAAGGAGCGGGGCGCTGTCGTTGTCAGAGCAGACGGCCTCGATCTCGCGCAGGATGCTGGGGAAGATATAGTCGCTGATATAGGTCGTGACCACGGCAATGGAGTAGCGACGGTGCGCGGGAGGCTCCTTCTGCCTGCGGATATGCGAACCGCTCCCCTGTCGCCGTTCGATCAGGCGCTCCGACTCCAGCAGGGAAAGCGCCTGGCGCACGGTCTGCCTGCTCACCCGGAAGCGGGCGCAGAGAGCCTGCTCGGTGGGCAGCATTTTCTCATAAGTGCCTTTCTGGATGTCAGCGCGGAGTTCGTCCGCCACGCTCTGGTACTTTGGGTTCATGTCAATTCCCCCACTCAATCATGTACAATATGAGTATACCCAAGCAGCAGTCCAATTTCAATACAAATCTTATCGAGAAACCGGCATAAAACGTGGTTGTCCGTATGGAGGCAGGACGAATTGTGCAAAAGCGACGAAAAGTAGAGGTGGCCAAAAGTCACAAAAATGTTGTCGACTCTGCTCAGAAAAGAAAAAACAGGATATATTTTTGCGATTTGTATTGAGCGATTTAATGTAGTAAAAAGATTTGTATTGTTGAAGCATCCGAAAATTGCATATTGTGCGTACAACTGTTGCTTTTGCGAGGAAAAGGCGCTATTATACAGATGAAAGGCCCGGTATTTTTCGGGCAAAGGAATATGATTATTATGGGAAAGAGGTAGAAAAAAGATGCGTAAACTGTTTGCCCTTATCCTCGCGCTCGCCATGGTGTTTGCTCTGGCTGCCTGCGGCCAGACGGGTGCGGCTCCCGCCGGAGACAAAGCCGCCGATTCCGGCCTGATCAAAGTCGGTATCATCAACCTGGATCCCTCCGAGTCCGGCTACCGTGAAGCCAACGTAAAGAACCTGACCGACACCTTCACTAAGGAAAACGGCTATGACGCCACCTTCGTCACCGCCCCCACCGCCGACAAGCAGCTGGAGGCCGCCAAGGGCTTCATCACCGCTCAGGTGAAGTACATCCTGGTCTCCGCCGCCGAGACCACCGGCTGGGACGAGGTCCTTGCCGACGCCAAGGAAGCCGGCATCAAGGTCTTCCTGTTTGACCGTATGATCGACTGCGATCCCAGCCTGTACACCGCCGCCGTCGTCTCCGACATGCGTCAGGAAGGCGAGACCGCCGTTGCCTGGCTGGAGAGCCTGGGTCTGGACGAGTATAAGATCCTGCACATCCAGGGCCAGCTCGGTTCCGCGGCTCAGATCGGCCGCAGCGATCCTCTGACCGAGAAGTGCGCTGCCGACGACAAATGGACCATCGTCCGTGAGGGCACCGGCGGCGACAGCTGGGATGCCAATGAGGCCCGCAAGATCGCCGAGGCTGCGATCAACGCCGGCGAACAGTTCAACATCGTCTATGCCGAGAACGACGGCATGGCCGGCGGTGTTGTCGAGGCGCTGGATGCGGCCGGCATCACCCACGGTGTGAACGGCGACGTCATCGTCATGGGCTTCGACTGCAACAAGTGGGCCCTGCGCGAGCTGCTGGCCGGCAACTGGAACTACGACGGCCAGTGCAGCCCCTTCCAGGCGGCTGTGATCGATAAAATGATCAAGACCCTTGAGGCCGGCGGCAGCATCGAAGGCCTGAACGCGCTCAACCAGATCATTTCCGAAGAGAAGGGCTTTGACGCCCGCGAGATCACCCAGGCAGACATCGACACCTACGGCCTGGGCGAGTAATCCGAATCCCCCGGCAGGACGACCGTATATCAGTACAGCGCGGTGTGGAACAGTGGAGCAATCCGCGGTCCACACCGCGTTTTTTTCAGACTATCGAACAGGAGATGAACGGATGGAAGACGGAATCGTTTTGACCATGCGCGGGATCAGCATTTCCTTTCCGGGCGTCAAGGCCCTGAACAATGTTGATTTCACCCTGCGCAGAGGAGAGATCCATGCCTTGATGGGGGAGAACGGCGCCGGCAAATCCACTCTGATCAAGGTGCTCACCGGCGTATATGAAAAGGACGCCGGAAGCATCTGTATCGAGGGGCGCGACGGCGAGGCGAACATCCACTCCCCGCAGCAGGCACAAAACCTCGGCATCAGCACCGTCTATCAGGAGATCACGCTCTGCCCGAACCTGACCGTGGCGGAGAACATGTTCATCGGCCGGACGAAGGACCGTATCGTGCGCTGGAGAGAGTACGAAAAGCGGACGACGGAGATCCTGGACAATCTTGGCATTCCCGCCCGGGCCTCACAGGAGCTGTCCCACTGCTCGCTCGCTGTGCAGCAGATGGTGGCCATTGCCCGCGCGGTGGACATGAAATGCAAGGTGCTGATCCTGGACGAGCCTACCTCCTCGCTGGACGACAAGGAAGTGGCCATGCTGTTCAAGCTGATGCGCGAGCTGAAGGAGAGGGGCGTAGGCATCATCTTCGTCACGCATTTTCTCGAACAGGTCTATGAGGTCAGCGACCGGATCACGGTCCTTCGCGGCGGCGAACTGGTCGGCGAATATCTGGTCAGCGAACTCCCGCAGGTGCAGCTTGTGGCCAAGATGATGGGCAAGAGCCTGGACGACCTGGCCGAGCTGGAGCGCATCGGACAGAAGAGCGCCGCGGGCGAGGAGACGGTGTACGAGGCGAAAGACCTGTCCAGCGCGGAATGCCGGCCCTTTGACTTTAGGATCCGGCGCGGTGAGGTGAACGGCTTTACCGGCCTGCTGGGCTCGGGCCGCAGCGAAAGCGTGCGCGCCATCTTCGGCGCGGACCAGGTGACCGGCGGCCGCGTGACGATCAAGGGAAAGCCGGTCCGGATCACCAAGCCCCACGACGCCATCCGCAGCGGCATCGGCTATCTGCCGGAAAACCGCCGGCGGGACGGCATCATCGCCGACCTCTCCGTGAGGGACAACATCATTCTCGCCCTTCAGGTCATCAAGGGCATGAACCATCCGATCTCCCGTGCCGAGGCGGAAGCCTTTGCAGACGAATACATTGAGGCGCTGCAGATCAAGACCGCGTCCAAGGACACGCCGATCCGCTCGCTCTCCGGCGGCAACCAGCAGAAGGTGATCCTGGCGCGCTGGCTGCTGACTCATCCGCAGTACCTGATCCTGGACGAGCCCACCCGCGGCATCGATGTCGGCACCAAGCTGGAGATCCAGAAGCTGGTGCTGAAGCTGGCGGAGGAGGGCATGAGCGTGACCTTCATTTCCTCCGAGATCGAGGAAATGCTGCGCACCTGCTCAAGACTCATCGTCATGCGCGACCGGAAGATCGTCGGCGAGCTGACGGGAGACGAGCTGACGCAGGCTCAGGTCATGAAGACGATCGCGGGAGGTGAAGCCAGAGATGAAAACGAATAAGAGATCCTTCTCCGGCCTCGGGCAGCTGCTGATCCCGCTGGTTGCCCTCGCCATCCTGATCGTATTCAACATTTTCCGCGACATCAGCTTCTTTTCCATCGATCTGCGCTTCAACAACAGCGGCAACATGGTTCTGACGGGGAACCTCGTCAGCATCATCGACAGCGCGAGCGAGCTTGCCATCATCGCCATGGGCATGACGCTGGTGACCGCAGCCTGCGGCGGCCAGGACATCTCCGTCGGCGCGGTGGGCGCCATCTCCGGCGCGGTGTTCGTCAAGGTCCTGCAGGGGATGGGAGCCATCACGATCGGCACCGTGCTGATCGCCTTCGCGCTCTGCTGCCTTGCCACGATTGCCTTCAAGCTCTTCAACGGCACGCTGGTCGCGGTGTTCCGGATCCAGCCGATGATCGCGACGCTGATCCTCTACTCCTGCGCGCGCTCGATCGCCTACTGGATCAACGGCGATGCGACCCCGCAGCTCAGAAACGAGATCATCAGCGCCATCGGCAAGACGATCCCCGGCATCCCGGTCCCGACGCCGATCTTCGCGGTGATCCTGGTCGGACTGCTGCTGTTCCTGATCTTTAAATTTACGAGCCTCCGCCTCTACATCCAGTCGGTCGGCATCAATGAGGGAGCCGCCCGGCTCAACGGCATCAACCCCACCCGCATCAAGCTCATCAGCTTCATTCTGCTGGGCGTCTGCGTGTCCGTCGCAGGTCTGATCGGCGTGTGCCGCCTGGGCCAGCTCAACCATAAAACGCTGCTGGTCGACATCGAAATGGACGCGATCCTCGCGGTGGCCATCGGCGGCAACAGCCT
>CAMHMK010000106.1 GCA_946186225.1 uncultured Clostridia bacterium | reverse complement strand
TACCGTCTCCACATGGAACGTCCGGGGGAACATATCCACGGCTTCGGCGGATTTCAAATCGTAGCCGCGGGCGGTCAGGAGGCTGACGTCGCGGGCGAGGGTAGCAGGATCGCAGCTCACGTAGACAAGGCGGGCCGGGGACATTTCGGCAATGGCGTCGATCACGTCAGGGGCCAGGCCCTTGCGGGGCGGGTCGACGACAATGCAGTCCGGGCGGGTGCCCTTCGCCGCAAAGCGACGAGCTGCCTCGGAGGCGTCCGCGCAGAAGAACTCCGTATTTTCAACCCCGTTTCTCCGGGCGTTTTCCTTCGCATCTTCGATGGCCTGGGGCACGATCTCCACGCCCACGGCCTTCCCCGCGGCACGGGAGAGGGCCAGCGTGATCGTACCCGTACCGCAGTAAAGGTCCAGGACGGTCTCATCCTGTTTCAGATCCGCCAGAGAGACGGCTCGCTCGTACAGGCGCTCGGCCTGGGTTGGGTTGACCTGGTAGAACGACCGCGGCGAGAGGCGGAAGCGGAAGCCGCAGAGCTCGTCCTCGATCGCATCGGTTCCGAAAATCGTATGGAATTCGTCCCCCAGAATTGCGTTGCCGGGCTTGTCGTTCACGGCGAGGATGACCGACTGCAGGCCGCGCAGAGACTGCCGGAGGCCGGAGAGCAGGCGGTCAGTCCGCGGGAGGCGGTCACCCGCCGCCACGATGCAGACCATGATCTGGCCGGTGCGGACGCCCTTACGCAGATAAATATGGCGGAGCAGCCCTTTTCCGGTTGCCTCGTCGTAGGCGGGGACGCGGTTCTCGTTCGCCCAGCGGAGGACGGCGTCCTTCGCCGCGTCAAATTCCGGCGGGAGGATGGCGCAGCGCTCGATCGGGATGACCTCGTGGGTCCGCTGCCGGTAGAAGCCTGCTACGACCTTTCCGTTTTGTTCCTGCACCGGGTACTGGGCCTTGTTGCGGTAGGACAGGCAGGCGGGCGGAACGGGAGGGTGCGCCGACCCGGCAGCAGAATCGTCCGGCAGCGGCGCACGCCGATGCGCTGCGGGATTTGTTTCAGACTGGAGCGGACAAGCGCGGTTTGTCCCTACATGCTCTACCGGCGCGTCGGCACCGGGATGCGGCGGCCTGGGGTCAGGCCGCCCTACAGTTTCTTTTTCTGCAAAGAAATGTATTTCGCCATCGCCGCCGAGAATCGGGACGGTGTTCAGATTCTGCCCACCGATGCGGTTCAGGGCGTCGGTGACCTTTTGGGCCTTGAAGCGCAACTCCTCTGTGTAGTCCACGTAGTGCAGGGCGCAGCCGCCGCAGCGCTTGCTGTCGGGGCAAATTCTGCGGGACATGCGATGTGCGGAGGGCTTGAGGAGCTTTGTCAGCTTTGCCTGGGCACTGTTGCGGCTGACGTAGGAGACCGTGACCTCGCAGACCTCGCCGCGAATCGCGTTCGGAACGAAGACCGCGCAGCCGTCGATCCGGCAGACGCCCAGGCCCTCGGAAGTATAACCGGTGATCTCCACCGTTGCTTTTTGACCGATTTTCAGCATAACTGGCTCCTTTTGTTTCACGTGAAACAATTTCTCTGCGCGGTTCCATCCGCGCACGCTGTTTTTCCTAACTATACCACAAATGCGGTTGGAAGTCCATATTGCATTTTTGAGCCTTGTGTGGTACAATGGCGGCGCTTTTGATTTCAGGTTTGCAAGGTGAGCTGAATTGTCTTTGACCTATGAACACTGTACCCTCTGCCCGCGGATGTGCGGCGTGGACCGCAACGCCGGGGAACGGGGCTTCTGCGGGATGCCGGCCTTTCCGGTCGCGGCGCGGGCTGCGGGGCACTATTGGGAGGAGCCGGTGATCTCCGGCGAATACGGCTCCGGCGCGGTCTTTTTCTCCGGCTGCACCCTGCGCTGTAAATTCTGCCAGAACTATGAGATCTCCACGCAAAAGCACGGCTTTTCGTTCAACGCTGCGCGGCTGCGGGAGATCTTTGAGGAATTGATCGCGCAGGGCCATCATAACATCAATTTGGTGACGCCGACCCACTTTCTGCCCGACGTTCTCCCGGCTCTGGAGCCGAAGCTTTCCGTGCCCGTCGTCTACAACTGCGGCGGCTATGAGCGCGTGGAGACCCTGCGTGCGCTGGAGGGCCGCGTGGACGTCTGGCTGCCGGACATGAAGTACAGCGACTCCGGTCTTGCGCGGGCCCTGTCGGCGGCACCGGACTACGTGGAGGTCGCGAAGGCGGCGATTCTGGAAATGTACCGCCAGACCGGGCCATGTGTGGTCGAGGGTGGTCTGCTCAAGCGCGGCGTGCTGATCCGTCACCTGATCCTGCCCGGCCAGGTGGACAACTCGATCGGCGTGCTGGAATGGATCGCGAAGACCTTTCCGAAGGACGCCGTTCTGGTCTCTCTGATGAGCCAGTACGTGCCGATGGGTCCGGCGGCGAAGGTCCCGCCCTTCGACCGGCGGATCACGCGGGAGGAATACGATACGGTTCTCTCCTGGATGTACCTGTTTGGCCTGGAAAATGGGTTTTTACAGGGCCCGGAGGCGGCAAGCCTGGAATATGTTCCCGAATTTAACGGGGAAGGCATTCTCAAACGAAGTGAGGAATCAAACTATGGTTCATAAACTCCAAAAGCTCTTCGGCGGTCTGAACCTGACCTGGCCGCGCCTCATCATCTTTGCGGTGATTGCCGGCCTCTACACCGGTCTGATGGCCATGCTCGAAATCGCAAAGGAAACCTCCTTTGCCGATATCTCGATCTCCTTTGAGGTCTGGGTCCTGTTCGGAATCCTGATTATCATGAACAGCAAGTCCCCGCTGGACTCCGCCCTGAAATGCTTCGTCTTTTTCCTGATCAGCCAGCCGCTGGTCTACCTGCTCCAGGATGTGATCCACCACAGCCGGCTGTTTTTCACCTACTACAGAAACTGGGTCCTCTGGACAGTCCTGACCTTCCCGATGGGCTTCGTGGGCTGGTACATGAAAAAGGGAAAGTGGTGGGGTCTGCTGATCCTGGCGCCGATGCTGGCTTTCGTCGGCATCCACTACATGGGCTTCCTGTCCAGCGTGATCATGGACTTCCCGCATCATCTTCTCTCCGCGATCTTCTGCATGGTGACGATTCTCGTTTATCCGGCGGCGATCTTCGAGGATCCCAAGGTTCGCCGCTTGGGCCTGATCCTGGCCGCCTTGATTTTGGCGGTGATGACGGTGATCACTCTCACGCAAAAACGCGAGTTCTACAACACAATCCTTCTGGTCAGCAGCGAGGATGAGGACGGCGTCCGCTTCGACGACACCTACTCGGCCGCCCTGACCGACGCGAGCATGGGGACCGTAGAGATCATCTATGACGAGAACCTGGAGGACTACTGTCTGCACGCGATCTTCCGGAAGTCCGGAACGACGCAGCTGACGCTGACGGCCCCGGACGGCACAACCTACGTTTATGATCTGGTCGTCAAACAGAGCACCTACGATCTGGAGCCCGTGAACCAGACCGGCGGGTAATCGTAAAATTGAGAAGGACCGAAAGCGGTGCAAGCTCTGCACTGCTTCCGGTCCTATTTTTGTTTAATGCGTAATCATCCCGATAAACGAGGTCAGGCTGGTATAACGGGAAACATAGTAGCGGGGGATCCGGTAGGGATCTCCGACGGTCACATAGAGATTTCCGTTCATTTTCAGAGCAAACCGGTAGTACTGCCGTGCAAGCTGGAGCGTCGTGTTGTTATATTTGCCGGACGGGAAGCAGAGCACGAAGCACTCCTTTCCGGTTTTCTCCGTGATGATTCGCTTGGATTCCGCCAATTCCGTCTGCTGCTGCGCCGCCGAGAGGCTGTCCAGATTGGAATGCGACATGGTGTGGCTCTGAAAGGAGACCAGGCCGGAGTCTGACATCTCGCGAACCATGTCCCAGGTGAGGAAGTTCCGGTTTTTCCCGATATTATTCGGGAAGATGAAGATCGTCGCCTTGAGGTTGTACTTCTTGAGCAGGGGGAAGAGGATGGTGTAGTTGTCCAGATAGCCGTCGTCAAAGGTCAGAATCACGGGCTTTCGATAGGACGAGAGCCTCGGCAGGTCCTCAAAGCCGATGGCGGAGAAACCGTTTTGCTTGATATAGTTGAGCTGGGCTTCCAGACTTGCCTTCGTCACGAAGAGCTCCGGGATGCCGCCGGAGAAGGGCTCGCCCACCGCGTGATACATGAGGACCGGGACGCTGCGACCGGATGGGATCGCGTTGACATTCGGCAGCGGCGTGTAAAAAACGTGGTTTTCCTTGCTGTCGAGGTATTCGGAATATCCAAAGGCCTTCGGGAAGTCCCGACAGGGAAGATACCAGTCCGTTCCGTCATAGACCGCCCCGCCGACGCCGTCGGTGTATTGGAAGCTCTTGCCCCCGAGCCGGACCGTACAGGAGTATGTCCCGTCGGAATCCGTCGTGGAAACAGCGGCGTCGGACCAGAAACGCACCAGATCTCCGGCCTGGAGCAAGGCCGCTGTCACGGGAACGTTGGCCGTGCTGCCGTAGAGCTGCGGGACTCGAACGCCGTTGATGGTTGCCTTTCCGGTCAGCGGAAGCGGCGTTTGGGAATAGATCGGAACGGTATCCGGAGGCGGTTCCGGGGTCGTTTCCGGCGGCTCAGGCGGGGTATATTCGATGCGCTCCTCCGGATGCAGGTAGCGGAGCAGGATCTGGGCAAGCTCGGCGCGGGTGCAGTTGTCGCGCGGGCGCAGATAGAGCTTCCAGTGCGACAAATCGCCCACCAGAATATGTTCCTCCGCTGCCCAGATCATTGCGTCCATGGCATAGAGGCTGATCTGATTTGCATCTGCGTAGACGCTTGCATCCCCGGTGGTGGCCGGCCTGCCTTCAAGCCGGTAGAGGAAGGTCATGATCTGCTCGCGGGTTGTAAGCTCTCCGACGCCGAATCTGGGACCGGAGGTCGCAGTTGCGCCGCGAACGCCCCGGGCCAGCCCCTCCCGCGTATCCCAGAGGATCGCGTCCGTATACCATTTGTTCTCCGGAACGTCGTCATAGATCGGTTCGTAGTCCACGGGTTCGCCGCCTGCGATGCGGTAGATGATCTGCGCCGCCATCTCCCGCGTCACATAGGACGCCGGCTCAAATTTCGTGTCTGATACGCCGATCAGGATCTTCTCGGTCCAGCACACCGAAACGGCATGATAATACCAGGACTTCCGGGAAACGTCCGTAAACGGCAGCCTCGTTGCGGCGGAAGCAATTTGCACGGGGATGATGCTGAACGCCAGCAGGACCAGCGCCAGCGCAAAGCTGATGAATTTTCGGGATTTCATGGGATTCTCCTTCTATTCGTCTGTCCATGGTAAACACCGACCGGATGTGGGAGATTGCTCTGATGATAGAGTATCATATTTTCAGCGCTTTT
>CAMHMK010000105.1 GCA_946186225.1 uncultured Clostridia bacterium | reverse complement strand
GAGCCCCAGCGCTGCAAGGCCTGCCGTGACGCTCGCAAGAACGCCGCCCGTGGCCCCCGTGAATACTTCACTGCTGTCTGCGCCAACTGCGGCCGTGAAGCTCGCGTCCCGTTTGAGCCCAAGACCGACCGTCCGGTCTACTGCAGCGAGTGCTTTGCAAAGATGAGAGAGAACAACGGCTGAATTTCAGCTTAGCGGCATCTGAAGAGGATGCCGCTTCTCTTTTTTTTGTTCCGAATGCGGCGGCAAAGCCTGCAAAAACCGGATTTGTTTTCGGAAACCCGGAAAAAGAGTGGATTTTTCCGGACCCATATGATATGATACAAGCAGAAACAAATTACCCTGGGAGGCGGTTTCATGTCCACTCCGCTCGACGAGTCCGGTCAGCTTCCGATCAACCATCCCGACTATGAGGCATTGAAAAAAGAGGCGGACCGACTCCGTGCGGAGCTGGCTGCTCTCCTGCTTCAAAGGGACGATCTGCGTCTGGTTCAGGGCCGGCGGATCGAAGCTGCCTATCTGCGCCGTTTTGGTGCCTTGGAGCTCAAGGTCTATGAGGACTACTGCGAATGCCTCCGGCTCAAGCGCAAGACCAGCCTCCTGCGCGCCAAACGCAACCGCCGCGAGGAAATAGACTGCTCTGAGATCGAGGCCGAGCTGGACGGCGAGTTTGCAAGCTACCGCGAGCAGATGAGCGAAAAGCTGGATGAGATGAACCAGGCTCTGACCCCGGCAGAATCCAAAAACCATCTGACCGAGGCGGGAAAGCGAGAGCTTAAGACCCTCTACCGCACCGCGGTCAAGGCCCTGCACCCGGACCTTCACCCCGGCGAGAGCGAGGAACGCGAGTCCCTGCTGCAGCGCGCCATGCGAGCCTATCAGTTTCGGGACCTGGCCGGCCTGCGCGCCGTCTGCGAGGCAGTTCCCGGGGAACGGGGTGAGGAAGAACCGACCTTGGAGGCCTTGCAGGCGGAAGTCAAGGAACTGCGCCGCAGGGTCCGGTCCTTCAATGCCGAGCTCGAGCAGATGAAGCGCACGAAGCCCCTCAGCCTGCGCGTCTATCTCGAGGATGCAGACCAGGCCGCTGCCCTGGAGGCGGAGCTCATGCAGAAGCTCCGAGATCTGCGCGAGCGTCGCGTTGCCTTCGAGCAGAAGATTGAAGCCCTTCTGCATCCGTCGGAGGAGGAACTATGAACGATCTGACCAAGGCCGGGCAGGCCGGCCTTCTCAGTCTGCTGCGGCAGGATACCGTCCTGCCGGATATTTCGGACCCATACAGCCGGGAAATCCTGCTGATTGAGGTCAAGGTTGCTGGTACATCCCACGTTCTTGGCATCGAAGAGGTTGTGCCCTTCCTGACGGAGGGCGAGACTCTGACCCTGAAGCGAGTCCCGGACAACCCCAGCGACCCCTGGGCCATCAAGATCTTCAATGCAGACGGCTTCAAGCTGGGTTACGTTCCCCAGAAGGACAATCTGATTCTGGCCCGCCTGATGGACGCAGGAAAAGAGCTCTTTGCCCGTCTGACCGAAAAAACCTGGAACGGCCACTGGCTTTTCCTGCGCGTTCAGATCTTTATGCGGGACTGAAACCGTCGTGCGCGTCCAGATCCCGCCGGCAGCAGTACAAAGAAGGAAGTAAACGTTATGCATGAATCCAACAATCCCGTCGGCCTTCTCATGGAGGGCGGCGCGCTGCGCGGCCTGTTTACGGCCGGCGTCATCGACGTTTTCCTCGAGCAGGGAATCACCTTTCCTGCTGCGGTAGGCGTCTCCGCTGGCGCCTGCTTCGGCTGCAACATCAAATCCCACCAGCCGGGCCGCGTCCTCCGATATAACCTGGCCCAGTGCAAGAACCCCGACTACTGTTCCGTCCGCTCTCTGATCCGCACGGGCGACCTCTTCGGCGCGGAGCTCTGCTATCACACCATCCCGAAGGAGCTGGACCCCTTTGACGAGGCGGCCTTCGACCGCGATCCCATGGCCTTCTACGTGGTCTGCACCGATGTGGAGACCGGCGAACCGGTCTACCACCGCTGCGACCGGATCGCGGACCATACCTATGACTGGATCCGGGCCTCAGCCTCCATGCCCTTCGTTGCAAGACCGGTGGAGATCGAAGGCAGATCCTACCTCGACGGCGGGATTGCCGATGCCATCCCAATCCGGTTTTTGCTGGATCTCGGGTATTTGCACAACGTCGCCGTCCTGACCCGCCCGCGCGATTATATCAAAGAGGCATCCCGAATGCCGCTTTCCTTGAGCCCGCTCATGCGGAGCCATCCCCGCCTGCGGGCCGTGATGGAGCAGCGTCACATCGCCTATGCGCGGAGCAGATCCCTGGTCTTTGCGCGGGAGGCGGCAGGTATGACTGTGGTCATCTGCCCGGAGCGACCGCTTCCCATTGATCGTGTGACCCACGATCCGGAGAAGATCCATGAGACCTACACCTTCGGCCGCAGAGCCGCAAAGGCCGCGCTGCCCGCGGTCCGCGACATGCTGGCAGGGGAGGCGGGCTCCAAAACGGAAAAGGAGACCATCAGCAATGACGAATCAAATGCATGAAACCGGTATGTTGGAGGAACTGACGTCTCAACTCAGACGGCGCTTCCAAAAGCAGGATCTGCTGGCCTTCCTTTCCGGATTTGGTTTCACGCTGCTCGTACATCTGTATATGTTCACGAACAAGTTCGTGAACTACGACGACGTCGGAGGGCTTTACAGTGACTGCGAAGCAGGACTTTCCTCCGGCAGGTGGATGCTCCATCCGATCAAGATGGTGGTCGGCAGCTTCAGCAGCGCATGGATTGGCGGCGTCGCAATGGCAGTCTTGATGGGCGTCGCGGTTGCTTCCGTGGTACGCCTCTTCCGTATCCGGCGGTCGATCCCGATCCTTCTGCTCTCCCTCTCGATGACGGCCTTCCCGGTGCTTGCCTGTAACAATTCCTATATGTACTGCGCGGTGCAGTATGTGGCGGCCTTGGCGCTGTCGGCCGCTGCGGCACTGTTCATCCACCGGGACCGCTGGTGGTCCATCCTGATCGGGATCGCTATGCTAGCCGTTTCCATGGGCGCCTACCAGGCGTATTTTTGCTTTGCCGCCGCGCTCCTGGTCACCGTCCTGATGGTCGAGACCGCTGTGGGCTGTGATTCTGAAAAGCCGTTGCGATTCATTTGGAAAGCCCTGCGCCATGTCGTTAGCCTCGGCCTCGGCATGGTGCTCTACATGGTGATTCTTCGTGTACTTCTGAAGATCACCGGAACCGTGCTCACAGACTATAAAGGAATCTCTACGATGGGTCAGATCTCGCTCGGAGAGCTCATCCATCGCATCCTTCTAAGCTACCGGGAGTTCTTCCCCTTCTACGGAAGCTGGATCTTCCACCCGGTCTTTGCCTGGATCTCCGGAGCCGGCCTCCTTGCAAGCCTGATCGGACTTGCTGTTTTGATGGTCCACAGCCGTGCCTGGCGCAGAGGCTGGCCCATCGCCTTTCTGGTCGTCCTGCTTGCAGTCCTTCCGCTGGCAAGCAATCTGGTCTATGTGATGTCGGGCGAGACTGTCCACATGGTCATGCGCTACGCAATGCTCATGCCCCTGCTCCTCCCCGTGATTCTCGTGGATCGGATTCCGATGCCCGATGGAAACCAGCTTCGCCGCGGCCTGGCCACGGCGCTGGTGCTTGTTCTCCTCCTGGTCCAGACGGCCTTCGGCTGGGAGTTCTTTGAGCTGACGAATCGCGCGTACTTCACGATGGATATGTCCTACAAAAACGCCTACTCCTATGCCACACGCCTGTGTGCCAAGATTGAACTGCAGCCAGATTTTACCCCGGAGACCCCAGTTGCAATCATCGGAACCGCGAAGTTCCCACACAGCGTTCCGCCTCCCTTTGGCATGATGGGCATCCTGACCAGCGACGGCATCATCAATATGTACACGCGAAACGACTTCTTCGAGCATTTCCTCGGCGTCAAATATAGATATGCGTACGAAGAACAGATCGAGAAGATTCGCCGGAGCAAGTTTTTCAAAAATATGCCCTGCTACCCGAGCAGCGGCTCCATCGCCGAATACAAGGGCGTCATCGTGGTCAAATTCTCAGACTGACCGCGGACATCGAAACACCGGGAACCATTTCATAAAGGAGAAAACAAATGATCACAGTATCCGACCTCGGTATGCAATTTGCCGGCTCTGTTCTCTTCCAGCACGCCGATCTGCAATTCACGGCGGGCAACTGCTACGGCGTTATCGGCGCCAACGGCGCGGGTAAGTCCACCTTCCTCCGCATTCTCTCAGGCGAGCTCGAGCCGACCCGGGGTTATGTGGCGGTCAAGCCCGGCGTCCGTATGTCCGTCCTCAAGCAGGATCAGTTCCAGTACGACGCCTATACGGTCATGGACACCGTCATCATGGGCAATCAGCATCTTTATGACGTCATGAAGCAGAAGGATGCCATCTATGAAAAGGAGGACTTCACCGACGAGGACGGCATTCTGGCCTCTGAGCTGGAGGCTGAATTTGCCGAGATGAACGGCTGGGAGGCGGAATCCGACGCCAGCCGCATCCTCCAGGGCCTCGGCATCGACGTGAGCAAGCACTACGATCAGATGGCCGACACCGATCCCCGCGACAAGGTCAAGGTCCTGCTGGCGCAGGCTCTGTTCGGCAATCCGGACATTGTCATGCTCGACGAACCCACCAACAACCTGGACATCGAGTCCATCAACTGGCTGGAGGACTTCCTCCTCGACTACGAGGGTACGGTCATCGTGGTCAGCCATGACCGACACTTCCTGAACACGGTTTGCACCAACATCGTCGATATCGACTACGGCAAGATCAAGATGTACGTGGGCAACTACGACTTCTGGTACGAATCCTCCCAGCTTGTCCAGGCCCTGATGCGCAACAAGAATAAGCGCAACGAGGAAAAGATCGCCGAGCTGCAGGCCTTCATCTCCCGTTTCTCCGCCAATAAATCCAAGAGTAAGCAGGCCACGGCCCGCCGTAAGCTCCTCGACAAGATCAGCCTCGAGGAGATCCCCGCCTCCACCAGACGCTATCCCTTCGTCGGCTTCTCCCGCGAGCGGGAGGTCGGAAAGGACGTCCTCTTCGTCACCGACGTCAGCAAGACCGTGGACGGGGTCAAGCTGCTGGACAAGGTCAGCTTCATCGCCGGGCGTAACCAGAAGATCGCCTTCGTCGGCGAGAACGAGCTGGCCCAGACCGTCATGTTCAAGCTGTTGATGGGCGAGATGGAACCGGATGAGGGTACGATCAAGTGGGGCGTCTCCACCTCACAGAGCTATTTCCCCAAGGACAATACCGCCTTCTTTGAGGGCCACACGGAGTCCCTGGTGGACTGGATGCGCCCCTGGTCAGAGAAGAAGGACGACGTGTATCTTCGCGGCTTTCTCGGCCGGATGCTCTTCTCCGGTGACGAGGTCTTTAAGCCTGTCAGCGTCCTCTCCGGCGGCGAAAAGGTCCGCATGATGCTCTCGCGCATGATGCTTTCCGGGGCGAACTGCATTCTGCTGGACCAGCCCACGAACCA
>CAMHMK010000104.1 GCA_946186225.1 uncultured Clostridia bacterium | reverse complement strand
CGCATGGGCGAAGCGCTCAGCTGATTATACCAGATGTTTCTCCGGTTTTCCATAGCTCTGCAGAAAAAAAACCGTCTGATCGGTTCCTGTTCTGGACCGAAACTGTCTGAGAGACAGTTGACGGGAGAAGCCTTTTGCGTTATAATATATACATATGTAGCATGATCGTCAGGGGAGTGAAGTGCGATCCCCCTTGCCGGCTGCTGGAATGGAGGATACCATATGAATCAATTCAAGAGACTGCTCGCCTTCCTGCTGGCTGCAGTTCTGATGCTGGGTCTGTTTCCGACCCTTGCGGCGGCCAGCGACGTCCCGACCGGGGACGCAGAGCCGCAGGATCCCTATGTCTTCAGCGACGAAGAGCACCAGACGCTGGAAAACGACGTCTTTGCCAGCATCAGCCAGATCGAGGCCTCCGTGCCCCGCCCGATGGGCGGTTCCGGCAGCCTGACGGAGGAGGACTATGTCAACCTGATCCCGGAGGTCATCCAGGCCGTCGAGCGCTCCGAGACCTACATGCCCGGAACGCTGCAGCAGAACGGCAGCTTTCTGGTTTGGCAGACCACGGTCGGCATCCCCTGCTGCTATGATCCCCGCATGGAGTATGAGCTGAATCTCAATGAGACTGCGCCGGGTCCCGCCCTGCCCGCTGCCGCGCAAACCGCGCCCACCCAGACGGATCCAGCGGAGGTTTTCCTGGCCGAAGAAGCCGACCGCGGAACCGGCGAAGGTGGAACCATGATCGGCCTGATCCAGCCCTTCTGGGAATCTGAGAAGAAGTACGATGATGATGATTTCCTGGAATACTCTCCGGCCTACAAGGCGACCTGGCAGAATCTGTGCACCGCAACCGGCGGCACAGGCGTCCGTTATTCCATGTACGATGCGACTGTGGACAACATTGCCGACACGATCGAGCGGTGCAACCTGGTCATCATCGACTCCCACGGCAACACAGACTACAAATCCGGCGAGGACATGACGTCCAGGGCGAACACCTCCTACCTTTGCCTGACCACGGCCCGCGGGATCACGGCAGAGGACACCGTCCCCCATGCTGGGCCCTACGAAACCTACTACAATGCCCTGAAGGGCAGCAAATACGCCTATGTCAACGGCGACTGTATTGCAGCCCACATGGACCGCAACGCACCGCACTCGATGCTCTATATGGGCATATGCCTCGGCATGGCGACGGACAAAATGTTCACCGGCCTGCGCGCCCGCGGCGTCGAGGTCGTTTACGGCTACTCTCAGACCGTCACTTTCCGAGGCGATCTGCTGAGTCTCCAGTCCGTTGCAGGCTATCTCATCAAGGGCAAGACCGCCGGCTATGCCATCGAGCAGGCGCAAAAGGACCTCGGCTGCCAGTGGGATGCGGCTTACAGTGAATACTCGCTAACTGAGGAGGCGGCCAGAGAGAATCGGCTCGCCTTCCCCGTGGTCGTCTCCTCGGAGGACGCCTATCCCGGGCACGGCAACGTCGATCGCGTTCTGACCGCACATTCCTCCTGGACCCTCACCAAAGCCGCTTCGATGAGCCAGATCAAGATCGGCGGCATCCTGGACGGGCGGACTGCCGCTGACATCAGCGAATACGGAACCTATGACGTCTATATCAACGGCAAAATCGTTGCCAACGACGTCACATACTATTGCGACCAGTGGCCCACGGGCAGCAGTTATCAGATCAGAGACATCCGACCGACCTCCGGACATGCCTACAACGGCTTCTCCGGCAGTGCGCTGAGCGGAACGCTCGGCACGAGCGGAGTCGGCCTCAGCCTGCAATTCTCCACGGTCAATTCTTCTCGCTGCCTGACCCTGTCCCGGACGGAGATGAGCATCCCCTACCACGGGACCGGAACGATCAACATCACGGTTGGCGGCTCGCTCCCGGCTTCCTGGGGGCTGAGATACGTCATCTCGGACGACATCTGGAACAACGTTGTGGGGGCCTCTTGGCAGAGCTGGAACGGTATGACGATGCCCCTGCAAATCTACGGCGCTTCCGAGGGCAACGCGATCCTGAGAATCCAACTGATCAACAAGTCCAACGATTCCGTGGTCGAGGAAGTTTCCGTGCCCATCAGCGTCCGTCGGCAGAAGCTCGATTTCGGTGACATTTACGTCAATTTCTGGCACAGCGCTTCCAATAAGCGGCTCGCAAACGTGACCACCGCTTCCTTTGGCCAGGCGCTCCAGCTGACCAGCATGACAAGCGGAACCAACGCCAGCGACGTCTGGCACCTGGTCCCGCTCGGCGAAGGCCTCTACCACATCGTCAGCGAATATGACGGCAAGCTCCTGACCGCCTCGATGACCGAGGCGACGACCGAAGGGCTCAATGCGGTCTATCTGTCCACCGACCGCGGCGACCGCGACCGTTCCCAGGTTTGGTATTTTGCCCAAAACAGCGGAAGCGTTGACGGAGGCGTCGTCCTGATGAATGTGGAGGCCGGCCGCGTCCTGGACCTCTGCGGCACCAGTCTCTCAGACGGAAGCTATTTCCAGGTCGACGATGAAAACGACAGCGACAACAGCCAGCAGCTCATCCTCGCCTATGCTCAGGGCTATTCCGGACTTAAGAAGATGAAGCCCCTCACCATCCAGTCGAAGATCTACGGGCCGCGCGTCGAGATCAGCTGGAACAAGGTCTCGCTGACGGACAAGGCCTGGGATCTCCGCAATTACCATGTGACCGTGGAGAAGGACGGCAAGGTGATTGAGGACTATAATACGACCAAGCGGTCCCTGAAGGGCAACTGGTCGATCGGCAAATACCATGTGACCATTACCGCAAGAAACCGGCGTTTTTCCGAAAACCGGCCCGGTGCGACCGTGACCGCCGCGATCAGCTTCTCAATCAAAACAAACGTCGAGAATCCCTTTGTGGACGTCAAAAAGAGCGACTACTTCTATGAGCCCGTGCTGTGGGCGTTCTATCATGAGCCCCAGGTCACGGCCGGCACAAACAAAACCCATTTCTCGCCCAACGATACCTGCACCCGAGAGCAGGTGGTGACCTTCCTCTGGCGCGCAGCAGGCTGCCCGAAGCCCAAGACCAAAACCTGCCCGTTCAAGGACGTCAAAAAAGGCGCATATTACGAAAAGGCCGTCCTTTGGGCGGTTGAGAAGGGCGTCACGCAGGGCACCAGCAAGACGAAATTCGGCGTCGGCGAACCCTGCACCCGCGGCCAGGTGGTGACCTTCCTCTGGCGTGCAAAGGGCAGCCCGGCTCCGAAAACCTCTAAGAATCCCTTCAAGGACGTCGGAAAGAAGGATTATTTCTACCAGGCCGTCCTCTGGGCGGTTGAAAAGGGCATCACCGCCGGCTCCAGCAAAACGAAGTTCAGCCCAGCCGACACCTGCACGAGAGGCCAGATCGTGACCTTCCTTTACCGGGCATACAGCTGAGCGCACTCCGGATGAACCCACCCTCTGCGCAGCGGATTTCGCTGCGCAGAGGGTGTTTCTATGCCGGGCCTCCGATCTGCGGAGGTGCTTCGACAAAAAGCAACAAAAACCCAGGGAAGATTGGAACGTATTTTCAGAAATCGGTCAGTTGATTTTTTCGACGCTCTGTGCTAAAATATATGGCAACAATGATATCGTACAATTATGGGCAAGGGCTTTTGCCGCTGTTCTACAATCGGAAGGATTTTGTTTATGGATATTTTTGGTGTGATCTCCCTCTTGGGCGGCCTGGCCATGTTCCTGTACGGCATGCGCCTGATGGGAGATTCTCTGAAGGAGAATTCCTCCGGCACCCTCAAGCGCGTCATGGGCAAGGTGACGGACAACCCCGTCAAGGCCTTCATCCTGGGCGTCCTGGTCACCGCGCTGATCCAGTCCTCCACGGCCACCATCGTCATCACCGCTGGCCTGGTCAGCGCCGGCATCCTGACGCTCCACCAGTCTCTGGGCATCATCATCGGCGCAAACGTCGGCACCACGGTCACAGGCCAGATCATCCGCCTGCTGGATATCGACGCCTCCGGCACCTCCTTCCTCCGCTTCCTCCAGCCCTCCACCCTGGCCCCGATCGCGCTGATCATCGGCATCCTGCTGATCATGGGCAACTTCTTCAAGAATTCCAAGTCCATCGGCAACATCGCCATCGGCTTCGGCATTCTCTTTTCCGGCCTGCTGAATATGACCGGTGCGGTCAACAGCCTCCAGGAATCCGGTGTCATCGAGGGCCTCTTTTCCCGCCTCGGCGTCAGCCCGGTCCTTGGCTACCTCACCGGCGCGGGCGTCGCCTTCGTGCTGCAAAGCTCCTCTGCGACCGTCGGCATTTTGCAGGCCTTCTCGGCCACGGGCCTTTTGCAGTTCAATGCCATCTACGCGGTCATCGTTGGCATCTATCTCGGCGACTGCGTGACCACCGCCATCGTCTGCTCCATTGGCGCGAAGCCGGACGCGAAGCGGGTCGGCCTGATCAACATCCTCTTCAACCTGAGCAAGACGGTCCTGATCCTGGTCGCCGTGACTGTGATCCACCGGATCGGTCTGCTGGACGGGCTCTGGAACCAGACGGTCAATTCCGGCATCATCGCCAATACCAACACGATCTTCAACCTTTCCTGCGCCCTGCTGCTCCTCCCCCTGCTTACGGTCTATGAGAAGCTCAGCCTGCGCCTGATCAAGGACAAGCCGGTCAAGGCGAGCAAATACAAGGCCATCACCGACGAGTTGAACCCGGTTTTCTTCCATACCCCGGCCCTTGCCTTCCAGAGCTGCTACCACATCCTGCTTGCGGTCCTGGAGACCGCCCGGACCAACATCGAGCGCTCCTTCCAGCTGCTCAAGCATTATGACGCCCGCCTGCATGCCGAGCTGACCGACGATGAGAACGAGATCGACCGCATGACCGACCGCGTCAGCGTCTATCTGGTCCAGTTCCTGCCCCATCTGCAAAACCAGGACCACGTTGCCATCATGGACCAGTATTACAAGGTCACCTCCGAGTTTGAGCGTCTGGGCGACCACGCGGTCAATATCGCGGAGTACGCGGCGAATCTGCAGCGGAACCACACCGTTCTCTCCAATGCGGCCCTCGGCGAGCTGGCCGTGCTGGAAAGCGCGATCCTCAACATTCTGGACGAAACGGATCAGACCTTCCGCAAGCGCGACGTAGACGCCGCCCAGCGGATCGAGCCCCTGGTGCAGGTGATCGCGGACCTGATCTCCGTCCTCAAGCGCAACCACCTCAAGCGCATGAGCACCGGCGAGTGCAACGTCGTCGCCAACGCCGCCTATACCGATCTGATGATCGAATTCCAGCGCATCGGCAGCGTCTGCTCCAACGTGGGCATCGCCACGATGGTCCGCGTCTACCCCGAGCTGGGCGACCACGAGCATCTCTACTACGACCGCCTCCATGCCGGCGGAGACAAGGAATTCGACGCGGCCTGCGACCGCGTGCACGAGCGCTATTTCTCCCTCCTGTCCGGCCTGAGCTCCACCAAGAGTGCGGAGGACTCGGCAGGGGAGGCTTCCCCTATGCCGGGACAAGCCTGAGAGACATCCCAATCGAAGCACAGCCGGGCGGTTAAACCAACCGTCCGGCTGATCCGCTTCAAGAGCGGGGGAGACCACCGCAGCCATGCCGGCCCAAAGCGCCCCCGCCGGACGTGCCGGCCGGCCATATACGGGATTTTCAAAAAATTTTTCCTTTTTGAAAAATAGTGCTTGCATTTTCCAAGGAAGTGTGCTATTATAATGCCCGCAAGAGATCCGGGTGTGGCGAAGTTTGGTATCGCGCTTGAATGGGGTTCAAGAGGCCGCTGGTTCGAATCCAGTCACTCGGACCATAAAAAGTCCTGAAATCG
>CAMHMK010000103.1 GCA_946186225.1 uncultured Clostridia bacterium | reverse complement strand
TGCCCATCCCGCTGAAAACCGCGGTCTGCGGCGCGGCCTGCCACGACGGCCTGGCCAAGAATGTGGACGAGGCCTGGGAGATGGTGCTGCGCGGGGAGATCAGGATCGCCCCTTCCCAGGACTACAACTGCGGCAACGCGGCCTCCAGCGTCATGTCCGCCAGCATGCCGGTGTTTGTGGTTGAAGATAAGACCAACGGCGGCAAGGGCTTCTGCGTGCCTCATCCCGGCTCCAATCCCCGCGTGCTCCGCTGGGGCATCTACGGCGAGGACGTGGAGGAAAACCTGCGCTTCATCCGCGGCGACTACGCGGCGGTGCTGGGGGAGGCCGTCAGGAACTCCGGCGGCATCGATCTGATCCGCGTGCTGTCCAAAACGGCGGGCATGGGCGACGAAAACCACAACCGGCAGCCCGCGGCCTCCATGGCGCTGGCTCTGGAGCTGGTGCCCTGGCTGCTGGATGTGGATCATCCGGCCCGGGACAGGGTCATCAAGGAGATCGCGGCCAACGACCGCTTCTTCCTGCATGTGATGATGGCGGGTGTGGAGGCGATCATGGCCTCCGCCAAGCAGGTGCCCTATTCCACCGTCATGGTGGGCATGGGCGGCAACGGCATCGAATTCGGCATTCAGGTGGCCGGGACCGGCAACCGTTGGTACACCACCAAGGCGCCGCTCATTTCGGGTATCTTCCTCAAGCCCACCACCACCGAGGCGGATCTCCTGGGCTATCTGGGCGACAGCTGCGTCACCGAGGTCTGGGGCCTCGGCGGCATGAGCGCCATCGCGGGCCCCGCCTATCTGCGTATGACCGGCGGCACCTTCAAGGACGCCAAGGAGCGCACGGAAAAGGCCCGCCAGGTGTCTCTGGGCGAGCATAGCTTCGCCCCCATCCCCTGGGACGATTACCGCGGCTTCCCCGTGGGCGTGGATATCCGCAAGGTGGTCGGGCTCAACATCCTGCCCATCAGCCACGGCGGCAGCGCCCTGAAAACCGGCGGTCAGGCCGGCGCGGGCGCGGCAGAGCTGCCGGTGGAGGTATTTAAAAAAGCCGTCGTCGGCATGGTCGAGGACGTGAAAAGACGGGAGGGCGAAGCGGAATGATCTTTACGAAAATCGAGCGGGATCGGTACATCGACTCTCTGGAGACTCTGTCCGAGACCGCGATCTTAAACGAGCAGCCCGGCATCGAGACCGGCTATGTGGGCATGGCCACCCAGGTGTTCAAGGAGGTCATCGAGGAGATCGGCCTAAGTACCCCGGAGATCGCCGCCTGCACCGAGGCGGATTACGTGCTGGTAGCCTCCGCCGAGAGCGAAGAGGCGTTTGAAAAGGCCGTAGAGACCGTGTGGGCCGAGAGCGCGCCCACGGACGACGCGGAAAAGCCGGAGAGTTATTTGAGCTCCGCTGCCGCCAAGGAGGCCGAACCGAGAGCCAATCTCTGCCAGATCTCCGTCCCCGGCGAATATGCCCTGGAAGAGGTCAAAAAGGCGCTCAACGCCGGGATGCACTGCTGTGTGTTCTCCAACAACGTGCCGCTGGAGCAGGAGCGGGAGATGAAGGAGCTGGCCCGGGAGAAGGGACTTCTCTGCATGGGCCCGGACTGCGGCGTGGCCAACATCAACGGCGCAGCCCTGGTGCTCTCCAGCATCAACAACCGCGGCCCCTTCGGCATCGTGGGCGCTTCCGGCACCGGCATCCAGCACGTGGCGGCCATCCTCCACGAGGCTGGCAGCGGCGTCAGCCAGACCATCGGCACGGGCGGCAACGACCTGAAGGAGCCGGTGGGCGGCATCACCATGCTCATGGGCATCGATGCCCTGGAGGCCGACCCCGAGACCAAGTATATCATCCTCATTTCCCGCAAGCCTGCGGACAGCGTTCTGAACAAGCTCCTCTCCCGCATCCGCCAGATGCGCAAGCCTCGGGTGGTGTTCTTCATGGGCTGTGACAGAGAGACCATTGAGGAGACCGGTTCCGTCTGGGCGGGGAATCTGGACGACTGCGCCCTGCGGGCCTTGGAACTGATCCATAACGATTACTCCCTCGGGAGCCTCAGCGAGCTGAAAGAGATCGCCGGAGAGGCCGTGAAGGGCATGGCGCCCGAGCAGAAATACGTGCGCGGGGCTTACACCGGCGGCACCTATCTGGACGAGGGCATGCGCGCCATGTGGGAGGCCACCGGCGGCCTCTGGTCCAACGCCCCCATGAGCCCGGAATGGAAGCTGCCGGAAGGAGCGGCCAGCCGGGAACACACCGCCATTGACTACGGCGAGGAGGAATACACTCTGGGCCGTCCGCACCCGGCCATCGACGCATCCATCCGCCGCCCGGCGATCCTGAAAGAAGCGGCTGACCCGAGCGTGGCCGTGATCGTGCTGGACTTCATCCTCACCCCGCCGGGACATATGGATCCCTGCGGCTATGTGGTGCCGGATATCCTCAAGGCGCAGGAGCTGGCAAAGAGCCGGGGCGGCAAGCTGGTGTTCATCGCCTCCGTGCTTGGCACCACCGCAGACTGGCAGGACATCCGCAAACAGGAGCAAGAACTCCGGGACGCGGGCGTGCTGGTCTGCCGCACCAATTACCGCGCCGCGCTGCTGGCGTCTGAGATCATCAAACTCAGGAGGGATGCGTAATGGCTGATACAAGTAAGATGCTGAGCCTGTTCCGTTCGGAGCTGGTGGTGGTCAACGTGGGTCCCAAGTCCTTTGCGGACGTGCTGGAAAAGCAGGGCTACACGGCGCTGCAGGTGGATTGGAAGCCGGCGGCCGGCGGGGATAAGCAGATGCAGGAGATGCTCCAGTATCTGGGAGGCTACTGATGAAGATCCTTGTCTGCAACGTGGGGAGCACTTCCCTGAAATTCAAGCTCTACGATATGCCCGACGCCCGCGTCCTCGCCCAGTGCGGCGTGGAGCGCGTGGGTTCGGATCATGACGCGATCTTTCGCTATGAAAACTGCCTCACCGGGCAGAAGACCGCCTTCGACAAGGCGGACATCCCCAACTACGAAAGCGGCATCCGCCTCTTCCTCGACTATCTGACCGGGGCGGACATGGGCGTTATTTCCGCCGTCACCGAGATTGAGCGCGTGGGCTACAAGGCCACGCTTTCCAAGGGCCACTTCGGCATCCACGAGCTGGACGAAGAGGTTCTGCAGGGCATGGAGGACTGGCTTAGCCTGGCCCCGCTGCACAATCGGGCCTATCTGGACGCCATCGCCGTCATGCGCGGCTTCCTGCCCGAGGCCCGCTTCATCGGCTGCTTTGAGACAGCCTTCCACCGGGATATCCCGCTGGAGCGGAAGATTTACGGTGTTCCGTACGAGTGGTACGAGCGCTACGGCGTACAGCGCCTGGGTTACCACGGCGCTTCCCACGGCTATATTGCCGACGTGCTGAACGAGCAAGGGAGAGACTACAAGGCCATCTCCTGCCATCTGGGCGGGAGCTGCTCGGTCTGCGCCATTGAAAACGGCAGGAGCGTTGACACCAGCTTCGGCATGAGCCTGGAATCCGGCCTCATCCACGCAAACCGCGTGGGCGACATGGATACCAGCATGTCTTACTTTCTCCGCAGCGAGGGCATGAGCGACGAGGAGATTTTGCAGGGGCTGCAGAAAAAGGGCGGTCTGCTGGGCATCTCCGGTGTGTCGAACGACCTGCGCTATGTGATCGAGGCCGCGCAAAACGGCAATGAGCGGGCAAAGCTCGCCCTTGATGTGTTCGTCACCGGCATCGTCCACTACATCGGCGCCTTCGCCATGGATCTGGGGCGGCTCGACTATTTGGTATTCACCGCCGGGATCGGTGAGCATTCCGCGCTCCTCCGCGAGCGTGTCTGCGAAAAGCTGGGGCTGCTCGGCGTGAAGCTGGACGAGGAGAAGAACGCGCAAAACGAGAAAGTCATATCTGCCGCCGATTCCGCCGTCCGTGTGCTGGTGATCCCCACCAACGAGGAGTTGGGCATCGCCCGCCGGACCTACGAGTACCAATGAGCTATTCCTATTCTCCCGAACTGAAAGCCCCGCAGAAAATGCCGGACATTGACCCTGGCAAAGCCGCCATGGCGGGGATGCTGAAGATCCTGTGCCTGACCCACCAGAAGCAGACGGCGGCCTTTCGGCCGCCGGAGGGACTTGCCTGCCGGAAAATCTCTGTCCAAGCAGCCGACGGCGCGCAGATCCCATGCTTCGTTGTGGAACCCGAGAGCAGCGACGATCCGCTGCCCGGCGTGCTGATGATCCACGGCGGCGGCTTCTATCTGCCGGTGCAGACCTCCGCGCTGGCGCTGGGCTGCGAGTATGCGAGGGGCTTGAACGCCCGCGTCTTTCTGCCGGAATATCGCCTGGTGCCGCAGTTCACCGCGCCGACACAGCTGAATGACTGCATGGCCGTGTGGCTGGAACTGCAGCGGCATGCGGTGGATCCCTCCCGGCTTCTGGTGATCGGTGACAGCGCCGGAGCGGCTCTGACAGCAGGGCTGTGCATCGGTCTTCGCGGCCGTGCCTGCCCTCAGCCCAAAGGCCAGATGCTGATCTATCCGGTGCTGGACGATCGGGTGGAGCTTTATGCTTCCTATGAGAAGTACGCCGACGCCTGCTGGTCGCCCAAGGCGACAAAGGCCATGTGGGATGCGTATTTGAAGGGCGCGGACGAGAGTCTGCTGCCCTGCCTGGTTCCTGCCCGGTGTGAGGACTTGAGCGGCCTGCCGCCTGCTTACATCGAGCCGCAGGAGATCGACGTGCTGCACGACGAGGCTGTGGCCTTTGCGAGTGCCTTGCAAAAGGGCGGAGTTTCAGTGGAGCTTAACGAAATTGTCGGCTCCTACCACGGCTTTGACAGTGATCTTTCCTCGCCGCTTGTCCGGCGTGTGATTGCGCATCGGATCGCCGCGGCTCAAGAAATGATAAAAGAAATGCGCTGACCGTTGAGGTCAGCGCATTTTTTGATTGTTGTTCTATCCAAAGTAAACCGCCGCCCAGAGCGGGATCGTCACAATGGATAAGGCGGTGGAGAGAAAGATTAGCTTGGCCGACAGCGCACGGTTGCCGCCGTAGATCGTGCAGAGCATGGTGGAATTGGTGGCGGCGGGCATGGAGGCCATCAGGATCACCACGCCTTTCAGAACCGGGTCAACATCTATAAAAGACAGCAGCAGCGCCATCAGCGCGCCAAGCCCCACAAGCCGGATCAGCACATAGGGGATGGCCCGCCACTCGGTGAAGATTTCTTTGAAGGGGACGCTGCCCAGCACCGAGCCGATGACTAGCATGGCGCAGGGCGAGGTGGCCTGACCGATGAAGGCGCAGCCGTCCAGGAGCACCGATGGCACCGGCACACGCAGCAGATAGAGGATCGCCGCCGCGACGCCTGAGAGGAAGGCCGGGTTCAGGATCTTTTTCAGCGGCAGCTTTCCCGCCAGCAGCCAGATCCCCAGCGAGAAGCACAGGAGATTATAGGGGATGTTCAGGAGCGAGCCGTAGAACGCGGCGTTTCCGCCCAGCACCGCGGCGCAGACCGGGATGCCGATATAGGTCACGTTGCCGCACATGGTTTCAAACAGATAGACGCCTCTGTCTCCTGCCGGCGGCCGGAGTAGCGGAACGATGACGAGCGCCACAAGCCCGCTGAGCAGGAACATGCCAAAGGACAGGCCGAGGGTCAGCAGAACGCCTTTGGGGTCTACCGCGGAGCCGGAATTTAGGATTGCACTAAATAAATAGAATGGTAAAATGATTTTGACCACGATGTTCGACACCGTGGCGGTGCCCTCTTCGCTGAGGACTTTTCCCTTACGGCAGACGAAGCCTGCCAGGATCCCGATAAAGATCACGG
>CAMHMK010000102.1 GCA_946186225.1 uncultured Clostridia bacterium | reverse complement strand
CGCTGTGAACTTTTCGTTAATTATTTCACTGTCCTCTTGACGGGGAGCGGTTCAGGGTCATTCCCCGCGCCGCTTCTCTTTCCCTCAACCCTTTAGAAAAGGATTGAGAAAAGGTTTGAGCCACAAGCAAAAAGGTTTGAGGTCAAGGCAAAACAAGCTATAGCAAGCTATGACAGGCAAAGTCCGAAAAAGCTAGTAATATCAAGGCTTTCCGGCTTCAAGTTATCGCAAATTATGGCAAGCTATAAAACGGTAAAAAATAATTGGTAAGGATGAGGTCCCCGGTTCAAATCCGGGTAACAGCTCCAGCATTTTCACCACAGAAACTTCGGTTTTTGTGGTGATTTTGTTTGTTTTTGGGACTTTTCGGGCTTCTGGATCGAAACGATTGCAAGAAACGCGGCTCAGAACGGTGTGGATGGCAATTCACCGCCAGAGGCGCAAGAAGCAAGTTGAAGAATTTTTATTCCGTATATGTATTTAGAATTTACATCGTATTTCTTTCCTGCGTTTGATGCCCCATAACGAAAACGAGAAGCCGTTTCCGACGCCTCGTTTTCGTTACGGGGCTTTTTTGCAACCCCCTCTCAACGGTCAAAAACCGTTTTATCATCTGCGGTTCGGCCTCCTGTTTTCTTCCGCGGACACAGAATTGTTCCCGAATGCCGCCGGGAACAATTCCGGCCTCCCGAGCGCCTGGGAAAAGTTGTACGGACTTGAAATATAAGATTGATTTTTTATACAGGAGCAGATATAATAATGTACGAGAAAAGGCTGTCTGTAAGCACGGTGAAGACAGTCTGAATGGGATCGTCGTGAATCGCGCAGCCGAAGCAAAGAAAGGAGCCCTGAAATGAAAACACACCGTTACTGTTTCCCAATGCGGATTGTCGCGATGCTGCTGGTGCTGATCCTGTGCCTGGATTTTTCCGGCGCATCCGTGTTTGCAGCGGAAAAACCGCAGCAAAGCGACGCCGAGAAGGAACTCGCCCTGGACTGGCTGACGGAGATGACCGGCAGCCGGGAGGAGGCGGAGCTGTTCTACGCGCGTATGGACGCGCTCGGACTCCTGAACGGAGATCTGGAGCCCGGAGCCTCCAAGCTGACCATTGCAGGGAAGGACTATACCCTGGAAGAGGCAAAGGCGGTTCTGGATAGCTTTGCCGACGACGAGCCGGTCACCATTGACCGCTCCGTAATCACCGTCGGCGATCTGCGGAAGATGATCGAAGTCGACGCGCAGCTCCGGCAAACCCTGGAGAACTATGACAGTCTGTCTTCGGAGCAGAAGACCTCCCTTGAGGATTTCATGCAGGCGCTGGAGGCCGGAAACGTGCGCTTTGACAGTTCGGCGCTGACCACCGGTGCCTCCGGGATCAACCACGCGGTGCGGGTTCTGATCGGGGAGCCTACCGTGACCGATACCGAAGGCGTCGGCGCGAAGATCTCTGTCAAGCTGACGCTGGACGGCACGGCCTCGGAGAACCAGACCGTCACGGTGGCCTACCAGGCGGTCAGCGGCACCGCCCAGGTGGCGGCTCCCGCCTCCGGCACGGTGACCTTCGCCCCCGGCGAGACCGAAAAGACGGTGACCGTCTCGACGAACGGCTATACGGACGCCTGCCTCTCCGGCGGCAAATACAACACCGGCGAAATGGCCTTCGTTCTCAATTTCCACGCGCTGAAAAACGCATTGTTCTGGGACGAGGCCACCGCGACGGGCAAGACGGCCGCCGGCGTGGCCGTTGCCCTGACCGACGCCGACTGCGTCGGCAGCCAGGTGCTGTGCCGGGACGAGCGGTTTACCATCTATACCCCTGCAAAGGACGGCTGCACAAGCTTCGAAAGTCTCGGTCTTTGTAAATATTTTTATGACATTACAGCCTATCGATATGAAGCCGTATGGGATCATACATTTCCTGTAGACGCCGAAGACGAGGCGGTCCTCGCCAATTTTGGAAATATGAGCAGGCTGTTTGCCACCGGAACCATGATGGAGGAAACCGACCGAACCTGGACGGTAGCGGATACCACCGAATACTTCATTGGGGGTCAAGTCGGTTATAAAATGACAGATCTGAGCATGGATTTTTCCGTGAACTGGAATGACGGCACAGGAGATGAAGCGCTTACAAATACGGTAGAATGGAGAACCGAGGCACTGGGCGAGGTTAATGGCGAGCCTATGTACGATACAGACAACTTCTTTGATCAGTACATCGACGACCTGAAAAGCTTTCTCGCGGGTTTGATGCTTCATCCGCAAAGCGACTCGTGCAGTTCCTCGTTCCGTGTCCACGGCGAATACAGTTACTGGATCGACCAGTATCTCATATACCATGAATTGATTGATCCCGAAGCTGTCCGCTTCGCGGTGGACACACAGATCCTGGATGAGACCGAAAGCGCGCCGACGCTGACCGTCCGGGTGCCCGACGGGGCGAGCTTTGCCCCGGGCGAGGTGATTCCCATGGCCCTGCACTTCTCCGAGCCGGTGCAGCTTCCGCGGGGCTTCTGCCTGCGCATCAACGGGCAGGACTGCCCGGTGCTGGACTTCTCCGCCTGCACCGCGGAGGATGAATCCGCGGTATTGCACGCCAGCCAGTCGGACTTCACCGTTGCCTACACCGCAACGGCGGAGGATGCCGCAGGCGGTCTCACCCTGGATCCGTCCGCGTCCACCCTCAGCGGTCTGACCAACACCTTCGGTGTGTATCTGGATTCGGACTTCGATCCGGCGACCGACGACGCGGCGACCGTGATTGCTTCCGCGGTGAGCAATTCCGGCATCTTCATCGACCTGACTGCCCTTGACGATCAGGTCTTCCTGGAGGGCATCCGTCTGATCGGCGAGGCCGGCCAGAGCACCTCTCCGGAGGCGCCGATCCTTCCCATGGCACCGGATGAGACGGAGATTCAAATCGAGGTGTCGCTACAGAGCGCCTATCTTGCCCATGTGATCGCCTGCGAAACCGCTTCCGGCGATACCGAGCGCCACCTCTATGCTTCCATCGACGGCGGCCAGACCTTCTCCGGGCGCTTCGTCCTTGCCGAGGGCAGCAGCATTCTGACCGGAACGCTGTCCGTCTCCCCCAATCTGACGGAGGAGGACTTCTCCGGCACCGTGGAGTTCTATTACGGAAAGAGTCCGGATACCGCACAGCTGGTCTACGGCTTTATCGGCCTGTTTATGCAGGGCGGGGCAGTCTGTCTGCCCGAGAGCGCGCTGGAGCTGGAGGAATCCGGCTTCCCCGCGGCCACGGAGCAGCCGATTTCCCTGGACTACGCCGAGCAGATGGTTGTCAGCGCCCGCATCACCGGCACAGACAGCTACACCTGGGGCGATCTGTCCGACCGGGATAACTTTATCTGGGCTGTAGAATATCAAACCGGGGACGGGACCTGGGCAAAGGACACGCGGGGGCGTGTGGCAACGATCCGGGTGCGGGACAATAACGCCTCCTGCGAGGTGTATCCCTCCGGCAACGGCACCTTCCGCGTCCGGCTCACCGCCCGCAACGGCGGCGTGGAGGGACAGGCCGTTGTAAAATACAGCTCCTCTGTTTCGATTTCCGGCTCCTCCGCTCCGATCCTCCGCATCGCGAAGTCCTTGCAGTGCAAGACCATCCAAAAGGGCGACAGCGTGGTGCTGAACTGGAGCTCGAACCTGACCGACTACGCCCACGAGCTGGGGTCTGACGGGGTCGTATATACCATCCGGGTCTACCACAAGCAGGACAACGACTACACGCCGCTGCTGCTCGACGGCTACTATGCCGCGCCGGGCGATCTGACCGAATGGGAGCAGGTGGGGAATGAGATCACGCGCACGGCAAGCAGCGAAGCCCCTCTGTCTGCCTGCACGATTCCCGGCTCCCGCTTTATTCAGGCTTCCACCATCGGCAAATACTCCTACGCCATTTCCCTGACCGGCACCTTCCGGAACTCGGATGGCGAGACGGCCTCCAGAACTGCATGGGCCTTTGTGTCGGTCAAGGAGCGGCCTGCCGTTGTTACCATCCACAACCTTCCCATGCGGCCTGTCTGCGTCGGCGATGCGGCCTTCACGATGCGCTGGGCCGTGGACAACTACGACGGCTCTGACGGCTGCGAATTCATTTTGAAGGTCGCCGGACAGACCGTCGATCCGGCGGATTACACCTTTGAGAACACCGCCCCCGACGTCTACACCGGCAGCTATACGCTGCGGCCCATGGACTGGGTTACCGACGGCGCCCTCAAGGAAAACGTCAGCGTGGAGCTGTCCGCCAGAAATGCCGGGGACAGCACCTGGAGCTATGACTCCGTCGTCTTCCTCTGGTACAGCGAAAGCGCCTTTGAAATCTACGTCAACGGGGAAGCCGCTGACGCCTGGACCCTGGACAATTCGGGTCTCTACGCCGGCATGAGCCCGGAGGAGCTGCTGGAGGCCACGAAGCGCCGCGATATTTTCCTTGACGCCCAGATCGGGATGAACCCGAACGTGAACTGGGGCAGCGTCACCGACCGGGTCGTCTGGGACAACGTCCGCACGCAGACGGATGAGGACGGCACCCAGAGCACCGTTTCCGGGGACGATGTGGCCAAGCTCAGCATTCGGCAGGGTACCGCGTGGGTCAATTTCCGCAACTATCCCGCCGAAAGCTATGGCCCGGACGTGGCGCTTGCCGTCTCCGGCCAGGCCGAAGGCAGCACAACCGTGACGGCAAGGCACTACACACTGTCCCAGCTCCAGGACGAGCTGGAGCTCAACGTCACGAAGCTGACCGGGAAGCTCTTCCTGCTTCAGTGCTACGCCGGTGTGACAAACAAGCGCGAGGTAGAGCTGACCTACATCAACGGCGACGGTGCGCAGAAAACGGTCCGTTCCGACCTATCCGGCTTTGCAGCAATCTATGAGGAAAGCGGAATTGCCTCGGATATCTGTTGCGTCATGACAACGGAGGACGGCGAGATCTATGCCGGAACCTTCTCCGCCCTGACCCTGCTCAGCGGCGAGGGCGACTGGACCAAGCAGGAGCTGTACCCGCTCAACACCCTCACGCTCAACAAGATCTCCCAGGCCGATTTCTACATCAAGGATGAGAACGGCGCGGCCTATGCCGACAAGCCGCTCTGGATTCACGCGGGCGTGTACAAAAACGGCGTCTATCTGGAAAATGCCCGCTTCCGGGTGAGCATGGACGGAACAGACGCCCCCTATTCCGGCAAGGACGGCTTCGGAGCCGTTACGGACAGCAGCGGCAAGCTGTCGCTGTTCATCAACACCGCGCAGCTGATCCTCCCGTCAGAAGCCGTCGGCGGCATGAAGGCAGGCGACGAGATCAAGATTCTCTTTGAGCTGGAGGAGGGCGACGGCACGTTGGACACCTTCAGCTACGAACCGCTGCTGCTGGAAACGGATGCAAGCCTCAGCGAAACGGACAAGGTGATGTTCGGCGAAAAGATCGTCAACATGCGCCGCCTGGACGTGGGCAGCGGCAAGCATCCGCTGATCCTGGAGCAGTCCGTGACGGTAACGGAGAACGACTCCGGAGAGAAGATAACGCTTGATCTGCTGGATTACAGAGGCAATATCGGTCCCAGCTTTCTCTATTCGGATGTGGCGCTGTCCACCACCGTCCTGTGGTGGGGCGACAGAGGCGACAGCTCCGGCAATCATGAGGTGGTCTTTACCTCCACCGGCGGAAAAACGATCCCGGCGCAGCGAACGGAGCTGGAGCTTCCGTTCATGGAGGACACGGCGACCCTGCTGACCGTCAACGTGTCCTACAGCCTGCTGGAGGATACCCTTGGGCTTGTGTCCGGCGAACGCACCGGCGTCAAGGTGAGCTTCTCGCCGCAATACGGCAATCTGGAGAGCAGCTCCAGGCTGCTTCCCTTCAAGCT
>CAMHMK010000101.1 GCA_946186225.1 uncultured Clostridia bacterium | reverse complement strand
CCCTGGGCGATCATTGAGACGCGGTTGGCATTGCCGTCGATGTTGACCAGGACGCCGTCCTCTGAGATGGCGTTCGTGCCGGAGAGGAAGACGTCTGCGTCGTAGCCGGCCAGCATGACGGCACGGGGATCCGGCGCGCCGTTGCGGTCAATGAAGCGATAGTTGCCGTTTTTCACCGCCTCGACCAAGCCGATCTCTCCGGCGGAAGCTGCGCCGCCCATCGTAACGCTGGCACCCTCGGGGATCAGAGACAGAGCGATGCGAAGTGCTTCTTCCTTCGTTTCGGCGTAGTAGCCGGACATGTTGCGGGATTCCAGACCCTTGATGACCTTCTGGGCCAGCAGGGCGTTACGCTTGGTGATCATTTCATGCATGGTCTTCCATCCTTTCTGTTTCCATGGCTTTTCCCAATTCTTCTTCTGTATAGACCGCGATTCCGTTTGCGAGGAGCAGTTCAGCCGTGATCCCGTTGCCGGGAACGCAGACGTGGGAAAAGGTGCCGTCGTAGACCGTTCCCTTCCCGCAGGAAGGGCTGCGGGCTTTCAGGATCGCGCAGGAACAATTATTTGCACGACAGGCGGCCAGAGCAATCGACGCACCACGTTCGTATTCGGCGGTGACGTCCTGCCCCTGATTGTTCACCACGCGTCCGTCCGGCTGGATCTCGCTCGGGGCGCGGGGGATCGAGAGTCCACCGTCCACCTCCGGGCAGACCGTAACGGCTTTTCCTGCCTCGACCATGGCGCGAATCGCGGGGACAAGATTAGACCTTCCGTCATAGCGGCAGGTCTCCCCAGCCAGACAGGCGCTGACCAGAATCACACCTTCTCCTCCTTCGCAGTTTTCTGGTATCATTTTAGCACAATCAAATGCGCAATGCAAGCAGCAGCGCTGTTCATAATTGCAAATATCGGCTGCAAGCTTGTTTTTTTCCTGGATATGTGTTATGATAGCGCAAACATTCGGAAATGGAGAACCCCAATGGATATCATCGCACAATTGGCAGCGGAGCTGCATCAGAAACAGACCTACGTAGAGAACGTTGTGAACCTCCTGGACGAGGGAAACACGATTCCCTTTATCGCCCGTTACCGCAAGGAGCTGCACGGCTCGATGGACGACACCACCCTGCGCGAGCTGGAAATGCGGCTGGAATACCTGCGCGGGCTCGACGAGCGTCGCAAGACCATTGAGAAGGCCATAGAGGCCCAAGGCAAGCTGACTGAGGAATTGAAGCAGGCAATTGAAAACGCCCTGACCCTGGCAGAACTCGAGGACCTCTACCGCCCCTACAAGCCCAAGCGCAAGACGCGGGCCTCAATCGCCAAGGAAAAGGGGCTGGAGCCTCTGGCCCAGCTTCTATTCGCTCAGGCAAAGGACTGCCCAAGGCCGGAAGACGCAGCAGTTGATTATGTTAACCCGGATAAAGGCGTTGATACTATTGAAGACGCACTGGCTGGCGCCTCAGACATTATCGCCGAGGAGATCAGCGACAACGCCGAGCTGCGCAAGGCGCTTCGCCGAATCCTGCACGACAACGGAAGTCTTCACTCCGAGGCAGCAACCGAGGAGGATTCGGTCTACGCCCTCTACTACGACTTCACGCAGGCGATCTACAAGCTCCAAGGCTATCAGATTCTGGCGATCAACCGCGGCGAGAAGGAGAAGCTTCTCAAGGTCAGCCTGTCTCTGAACGAGATGCTGGCCATGCAGACTGTCCGCCGGGCGTCGGTCCGTTTCGGCTCTCCGGCGACGAACTTTGTCCAAGCGGCGGCCCAGGACGCCTACGACCGGCTGATTTTCCCCTCCCTGGAACGTGAACAGCGAGCCGCCCTGACCGACGAGGCCTGCGAGGGCGCGATCGGGCAGTTTGCCCTGAATCTCCGACCCCTGCTGATGCAGCCGCCGGTCAAGGGCAAGGTCACGATGGGCCTCGACCCCGGCTACCGAATGGGATGCAAGGTGGCCGTTGTGGACGCAACGGGCAAGGTGCTGGACACCACCGTGGTCTACCCCACCTATGGCGAGCGTCAGAAGCAGGAGGCGATCACTGCCCTCTCCCGTCTCGTGCGCAAGGACGGGGTGGAGCATATCGCCATTGGCAACGGCACGGCCAGCCGTGAGACCGAGCAGATGGCTGTGGAGCTGATCCGCAAGGAAGCCGAGGCAGGCCGAAAGCTCAGCTACATGATCGTCTCCGAGGCAGGCGCTTCTGTCTATTCCGCCAGCAAGCTGGCCGCAGAGGAGTTTCCGCAGTTTGATGTGAATCTGCGCTCGGCAGTCTCCATCGCAAGACGGCTCCAGGACCCGCTGGCGGAGCTTGTGAAGATCGAACCGAAGGCCATCGGCGTGGGTCAGTACCAACACGATATGCCGCAGAAGCAGCTCGAAGCCACCCTGGACGGTGTGGTGGAGGACTGCGTGAACGCCGTTGGAGTGGATCTGAACACTGCCTCCCCCTCCCTCCTGCAGCGTGTCTCCGGCCTGACCGCCACCACGGCGAAGAACGTGGTGGCCTACCGCGAGGAAAACGGCGTCTTCACCGGTCGAGCGCAGCTGCTCAAGGTACCGAAGCTCGGCCCCAAGGCCTACCAGCAGTGCGCGGGCTTCCTGCGCGTGCCGGAGAGCAAAAACGTTTTGGACAACACTGCCGTCCATCCGGAGTCCTATGACGCGGCGAAGAAACTTCTTGCCCTGACCGGCCACGAGCTGAAGGACGCGGCCCAGGGAAAGCTCGGCAAGCTGGCCGACGAAGTGAAGGCCTACGGCGAGGCAAAGGCCGCCGAAGCCCTCGGCGTTGGTCTGCCAACCCTGCGCGACGTGGTCTCGGAGCTGCAAAAACCGGGACGCGACCTCCGCGATTCCCTCCCCCAACCGATCCTGCGGACTGATGTGCTGGAGCTGAAGGACCTTAAGCCCGGCATGACTCTGACCGGAACCGTGCGCAACGTAATCGACTTCGGCGCCTTCGTAGACATTGGCGTCCATCAGGACGGCCTGGTCCACATCTCCGAGATCACGAACCGCTTTGTCAAACATCCCTCCGAGGTTTTGAGCGTCGGCGACGTGGTGAAGGTAAAGGTTCTGACCGTAGACGAAAAGAAAAAGCGCATCGGCCTGTCCATCAAGCAGGCAGATGAACAATAACTTCTTTCCGGCGCAAGATAGAGACGACGCCCCGCTGCAGGTCGCAGCGGGGCGTTTGCAATGAATGAATCAGGCCTTGCCGGCGCAGCCGAGGACGTCGATCAGCTTGTGACGGACGAGCTCCTTGATGTTGGCGCGGGCGGGCTTAAGATACTGTCTGGGATCGAAGTGATCCGGATGCTCGTTGAAGTAAGCACGGATCGTGCCGGTCATGGCAAGACGCAGATCGGAGTCAATGTTGATCTTGCAAACAGCGGAACGGGCGGCCTGACGCAGCTGTTCCTCGGGGATGCCGACAGCGTCGGGCATCTTGCCGCCGTTGGCGTTGATCATTGCAACGTAGTTCTGGGGGACAGAAGAAGAGCCGTGCAGAACGATGGGGAAGCCAGGCAGACGCTTGGTGATCTCTTCCAGAACGTCGAAGCGCAGGGGAGGCGGAACCAGGATGCCCTTCTCGTTGCGGGTGCACTGGGCAGCCGTGAACTTGTAGGCGCCGTGGGAGGTACCGATGGCAATGGCCAGGGAGTCACAGCCGGTCTTGGCAACGAACTCCTCGACTTCCTCGGGACGGGTGTAGGAGGCAGCATGGGACGCGACCTTGACGTCATCCTCGATGCCGGCCAGGGTGCCGAGCTCAGCTTCGACGACCACACCGTGATCGTGGGCATACTCGACGACTTTGCGGGTGATCTCGATGTTCTCCGCGAAGGGCTTGGAGGAGGCGTCGATCATGACGGAGGTGAAGCCGCCGTCGATGCAGGACTTGCAGGTCTCGAAGTCGGGGCCATGGTCCAGGTGAAGCGCGATGGGAATGTCGGGGCACTCGATCACAGCGGCCTCAACCAGCTTGACCAGGTAGGTATGGTTGGCATAGGCGCGGGCACCCTTGGAAACCTGGAGGATGACGGGGGCGTGCTCCTCGGCGCAGGCTTCGGTGATGCCCTGCACGATTTCCATGTTGTTGACATTGAAAGCACCGATGGCGTAGCCGCCGTCATAGGCCTTCTTGAACATTTCGGTGGTGGTTACCAGAGGCATAGTACAACACTCCTTTAATTTGGTTTGGTTTATTATACCATACTTTTCAGGAAATACAAGCCCGAATTTCCGGTTTGCGCGTTAGAGCTTCGCGAGGATGGAGCGGATCTCTTCCGGCGAGAATTTATACTCAGTGTCACAGAACTGGCATTCGATCTGGATGGGCTTGCCCTCGTCGGCGATCTCTGCCAATTCCTGCTTTCCGAGGCTGATCAGCGTGGATTCCACGCGGTCGCGGGTACAGTAGCATTTGTACGCAACGGGCGTGGGTTCAAAGAATTCCAGGTCCATCCCGCCTGTGACTTTTTTGAGCAGTTCTTCCAGGGTCATGCCGGAATCCAGCATTCCGGTCACGCTCCCGGCACTCGCGATCCCAGCCTCCAGCTTGGTAATGATCTCCTCCGGCGCACCAGGCAGAAGCTGGAGGATGAAGCCGCCCGCCACGCGGACGGAGTGATCCTTGTCCACCAGGACGCCAAGACCGCAGGCGGAGGGGCACTGCTCGGACTGGACCAGGTACGCGGTCACGTCGTCGCCGATCTCGCCGGAGACCAGCTCCACAGAGCCGACATAAGGCTCCTTCATCTGCAGATCGCGAATGACGGTGAGCATGCCGTCTGTGCCGACTGCCGCGCCGACGTCCAGCTTGCCGGAGTACTTTTCAAGCAGGGTAATATGCGGGTTTTGCACATAGCCGCGGACGTTGCCCACGGCGTCCGAGACGGCAAGGATCGTGCCGAGCGGGCCGCCGCCTTTAATCTGCAGGGTGACAGAGCCGTTATCGATCTTTTGCATATTGCCCAGCATGGAGCAGGCGGACAGGGTGCGTCCGAGGGCCGCAGTGGCGGTGGGCGTAGTGTTGTGGATCTGCCGGGCGCGCTCGACGAGATCCCGGGAGGAAATGGCAACAGCCTTGACCCATCCGTCGGTGGTCATGGCGCGAAGAATGTGATCTGACATTGGTAAACTCCTTTGCAGGTAAGAATCGAAAAGCTGTGGTCGATCAATGCGGGATGGACGGTCGCTGCGCCGAGATGAAGATGCGCTGTTCGTTCGCCTCCGGCGCGGTCAGTCTGCGGTCTGCATAGACCTCGATCCCGGTGAAGCCTGCTTCTGCCAGCCATTGGCAGAGGTCAGTTGCAGGGTAGGCGCGTTCTATGTGCTCCTCGCAGGCGCGTGTCCAGCGGTTGGTCTCCCCTGCCTTGGTCTTCTGTTCGCGCTGGAAGACGTCCATCCCGTAGGTGATCGTCAGGGTTGGCTCGTCGAAGGAGGCACGCCATAGACAGAAAACGTCGTCGTCCTCATCCAGAAAGATCTGGCCGTCCAGGGCGCGGAGCTTTTCCGGGGTGTTGACGTCAAAGATGAAAACGCCGCCGGACGTCAACGCCTGATGGACGCAGCGGAAGGTATCGCGGACCTTCTCGGGGTCTGTGACGTAGTTCAGACCGTCCAGACAGCAGACCACCAGGTCCACCGGGGCGGGCAGGCGCAGCCGCTCCATCTTCTGGTGGATGAAATAGGGCGGGTTCTCAAGCGCAGACGCCTTTGCATAGGCTTCTGTCAGCATTTCCTCGCTCTGATCCACGCCGAGGACGGAAAGCCCGCGTTCAGCCAAGAGAACGGCCATAGAGCCTGTCCCGCAGGCGAGGTCCAGAGCTGTCTTCGGGTGTGCATCGTAACGGGCCAGAATCAGGTCGTAAAAGCACAGGATATCCTCATAGGGAATGTCGTTTGTCAGACGGTCATAGGCGGCCGCCAGGGATTCATAGGCCATCTGCCCCTCC
>CAMHMK010000100.1 GCA_946186225.1 uncultured Clostridia bacterium | reverse complement strand
CAGGATATCGGTTTTGTTGTCATCCGGCCGGGATGGAAGAGGAGCACCATTGGGGACCCGCTCATTGCGCAAGATCCGTAACGATTCCGCAGCCTCTCTGGATGCGTCGGCCTCCGGGAGCTCTTCCGAAGGATCGAAAGCCTGGGTGCGTTCCCTCTTCTTGGCTATAATATAGCAGATAGCTCCCTATATGTCAAGCCCTAAAGGAATATTTATTTGTAAATAAATTGTAAAGTATAGCCAATAGAAATATTTTGAGAAATCGAAGTCAGTCTGGAGAAATGAACACCGGAGCAACGTTGCGATTCGTTGCTCCGGTGAGCTTTTTACAGATACTTGGTGCGCAGCAGCGTGGGATAATCCGTCTTTCCGTGGACGATGTGGTAAACATAGACTGTATCACCGATCAGGCGGTAGAACAGCAGATAGTTTTTTACGATGACATAACGATAACCCATTCGTCTCAGCTCTGCATCCCGAACAGTAGGCGCAGAAAGCGGGAATAAGGTCAGGCGCTCCATGGCGGCATACAAATCATCCGTGATTCTTCTCGCCGATACTGCACCGGACAGCGTCTTGTGGAGAAGTGCAATCTCTTCCAATTCATACTGTGCCGGTGGGAGGATCTGAAGCGCATACTTCTTTTGCGACTCAGCCATAGATCTCCTCCAAGCGTGCTTTGGATGCTTCCAGGCTAAAGCCGGTCTGTCCGCTCAGCCGAGCCTGCTCGGCAGCCTCCAGTTTTGCTTTCAGTCGAAGCAATTCCTCTCTGCGCTCAAAAGCTTCGTAGCTCATTACGACCAGGTCACTTTCTCCGTTTTTGGTCAGCACCACGGGAGTATCCTCGGCATGCACAAGGGCAGAGATTCCGGCGTAATCGTTTCGGATCGCAGTGGAAGGTTTTATGACCATATCGGCACCTCCTATAGAATTATTCTATAAGAATAATAGCAGAATAATTCTACTATTGCAAGTCTTTCTTGAAGTGATTTGCAAAAAAGCAGTTATGCTTCGTCATCATCCTCCTCATCAAATCTCTCACGTCTGCGCTTGAGAACGAAGGATATGACCAGGAAGACGATGCAGAGAACTGCGCCGCCGGCAAAGAGAATGATGTGGGTGGTGGGGATGGCGTTGTCCTTCTGCTCGGGCTTTTCTGCTCCTTCCGCGGGAACAAGGTTTCCGGTCTCGCTTTCGCTCGGTGCTTCTGTTTCACCGCCTGCGGCGGGTTCCGTGTGGGGCGCAGTCTCTGCTTCTTCGGGAAGCGTGGCGGGCTGGGCGGAAGTCAGTCTGGTCAGCACATAGGCCTTGCTGCCGCCGATCTCCATGCGCAGGACGCCGTGTTCATCGGCAACGACGGTGCCGGGATACATACCGGCGTCGGTCTTCAGAGAGAACTGTGTGCCGGCCAGCTCTGCACCGAGCTGGATCTCCAGCTGCTCCGGCTGCAGCACCTGCAATTCATCTCCCTCTGTGCCCTCCTTGGCCGCAACGGGGATGACAAACAGCGAAAGCAGTGCGACGACCATTAAAATCATAGCAATTGTTTTCTTCATAGCGATCTCCTTTTCAGTTATTGGTTCGCTCACAGTACACGACCAGCCGGTAGCGGCCGCCGGTACCGTAAGGGTGGCAGGTCAGGAGCGTCAGCAGATCGCGGCCCTCCTGGATCAGAATCTTATCCACGTCTGTGGGGTTGATGATCTTGATGTCTGCGACGGTGTAGTGCAGCTCCTCCCAGAGGTTGGTCAGCACGATCTCGTCACCGACCCGCAGGGTGGACAGGTAGCGGAAGAAGGCCGCACCGGTCCAGCCGCAGTGCCCGGCAATGACACAGTTGGTGTTGACGCCGCCGATCGGCATACTGGTCTGGCTGAGCTGGGCAGCACCCCGGCCCATGTGGTCCATGGTGGCACCCAGGAAGACCGGAAGCTCCAGCTCGAGCCGGTCGATCCGGAGTACGGCAGCCGCCTCTCCCTCCAACCCATACTGGGACAGATCGAAGACCTGCTGTTGGTAGGACCAGGGGTCAGAAAGACTGGCCTGTCCGGATTCGAACAGAAATCGGTTGTGGGCTTCCATGGCCATGCGGAGTTCCTGGAACGGCATGTCGATAAGAATCGGTTCTGTTCCTAGGTAAGGGTCGGACTCCGCCCCGGGTTCTGTACCAGACTGAGACGGATGCGGCGTATCTGCAGATGATATCGGCCGCTCTTCGGCGATATCGTAAAAGCTCTGCACCTCGGCTGCGATTTCCCGGTCAGTCTGGAGCTGGTGGAGCTTGGGATAGAATGCGATCAGCAGGCCGGCGATCAGAAGCAGCACACCGACCAGCAGCAAAAGCTTACGAACCATGGCGCCGCCTCCGTTTCCGGATGAGAATGAAAGTCAGTATGACAGCAGCAAAGAGGAGCAACCCTCCCAGTCCCAGGATCAGGCCCTTCAGATACTGTTGCATCCAGACCGATTCGGTTTCCGCAACGGGTTCCTCCTGCGCTTCGATCTCCTCGGCGGCCTCGTAGGGAATTTTCGTTCCCCGGACCAGCAGTCGATGGGAGTTGACGCCGTAGGGCGTGCAGGTGATCAGCGTGCAGAGATCCCGACCCTCTACCCCGCAGAGCAAAGCGGTGTCATAGGGCTCGACGGTGTGGATGGCGTCCACCTGATAGGCGAGCACCTGATCCAGAATGTGCAGATAGAACACGTCTCCTTCGGTCAACTGCTCCAGATCGGTGAACAGTCGCTGATTGCTCATCCCGGTATGACCGGTGAGGACGCAGTGGGTGCTCTCACCGCCCACCGGGAGGGACGATCCCAGCAGATGCCCGACGCCGCGCTCCAGTGTGGCTCCGTCCGTCCCATGATAGATCGGCAGATAGACATTGATCTTGGGGACCTCCACATAGCCCATCACGCCGTTGCCCTTGAAGTTCAGCAGGTCCTCATAATCGGAGCTTGCCTCGGAAACGGCAGCGTTGGAGTAGCGGATGGGCTTGTGCAGGGCGTTGTATTCGGCGGCTGCATTCCATGTTTCTTGCAATTCAGTGCTGTCGGCGGTGGCCACATCACCCAGATACTCGCTGCGGATGATCGCCTGGTTCTTCTCGTTGACGTATGTACTGATCAGCGGATAGAGCATCACGCCGACTGCGATCAGGATCAGGAGTCCGAACAGGCTCCACGCCAGGATCTTTCGTTTCATACGACCTCCATATGCATGAGGCCGCCCCAGCCAGACTGAGGCGGCCTCGCTTGCTGAAATCAAATGGGTTTCCCGGGGATTACTGCTCGTTCGTGGTCTTGCGCTTGCGCAGGGCGAGATACAGGGCCATGCCGGAGGCGGCCATCAGAGTCGCGCCCAGGACACCGTACATCCAGGTGCCGCGATCACCGGTCTTGGGAAGATCGAAGCCCTTCATGTTGGTGACGCTCAGGGGAACCACCGCATGGATGGAGTCGCCGTCGGGGTTCATGGTGACGGGCTTGCCGTTGACAGTCGCAGAGGCGACCTTCAGAGCCTCTCCGCAGATCTCGCAGAGCTCGCCGTCTTCGGTGGAGATCACGATCTCGATGTCGTTCTTCAGGAGGCTGTAACCGTTGTCGGTCTTCACCTCAGTGAGGATGTAGGTGTCGTCCTCCAGCCCGCGGACGAAGATGTGACCGTCGGCACTGGGAATGAAGTGGGTGGCGTCGGCCTCTGCCTCGGCGTGGCCGGTGACATAGTAGACCTTGGCGTCTGCGTCATACTGGGCCTGGACGAAGTAGTTGTCGGAGGAATTCTTGAAGATGAATTCCACGTTCTCCAGCTTGCCGGCGCCGTCGGAGAACTGCTTGAGCAGATCGATGCCGTAGCTGTAGACATGGCAGTCGTCGCGGAGGGTATCGTAGTAGGAGCTGTTGCTGCGCTTCCAGGTGAGGGTGACCTCGTTGGGGTTGCCCTCGTCGCCCAGAACCAGATCGGCGTCGGAGTTGACCGTAGCGGAGTAAGTGATCCGCAGGGTGCAGCCGCTGAAGCCGGAGTTGATCATGGTGTCGGCGGGATAGACCAACATAGAGGTGTTGATCTCGTTGAGACCGGCCTCGGTCATGGCAATGGTCATGACCTCGGAGCTGTCCGCACCGTCGGCATAGGAAACACGGAACTTCTCAACGGAATCGGTCTGACGCCAGGTGGTCACCTTGTCGGTGCAGGCGGCATCCCGGAAGAACTCGAGGACAACATCGTTCTTATTGTAGGTGATGCCCTTGGACAGGGTGTCGACGAAGGTATAGGTGCTGAGGTAGGTGGCCTTGCTGGTGATGGTCGGGAGGGTGGAAAGGATCTGGTAGTCCATCACATCGCCGGCGGAACCGGTCGCGGTGTGCTCGAAGCCGTCGTTGATGTCATCGGTGCTACCGTTGTTGTGGCCGGTGTCGGGCTTGGACTCCCGGACGGTCTTTTCCAGATCGGGGTTGCCAGAGGTGTTCTTCGGGTAGATCGTGATGTCATAGTTCCACTCCTCGCCGCCGTTGTCCGCATTGCCGCCGTTCACGGTGGTCATGGGCAGGCTCGCCAGGAAGGGCGTGGTGGTGCAGGTGATCATCTCGGGGACGCGGGTCTCGACCACCAGATAGAGGCCGAGCTCGAGGTTGCTCGCGGAGGTGTGACCGAAGCTGTCGGTCTCGGGCATGGTGGTGCCACCGTTGTTCAGGACGAAGTATTCCAGAGCGGTACGGGCCTCGGTGGCGTTGTACTCCATGGCATACTCCAGAGCGGCGATCAGGGTGTTGGAGGTGAAGTAGTAGTACTGCACACCGTCCACGGTCTTGTCCGCAGCTTCCACTCTCTGGTGAATGCTCAGGCCGATGGCATTGAAGAAGGCGTTGCTGGTGTTGTTCACGGGGAAGCCGTAGAGCAGGCTGACCTTGTTGACGGTCTCACCGTTCTGCTGGATGGTTTCGGAGAAGGTGGAAATGTCCGCGATGCGAAGATAGGTGAATTCCACGCCCTTCACAGCGTAGCCGTAGGAGACGTCGCCGTTGCCCAGGGTGTTCTCCTTGGCAGGATTGCCCAGGATGGCGTTGACGCCGGTTTCGTCATAGACACCGGTGGAGACATAGGAGCTGTCCCAGACGCCGTCGGCCTCGGCCTTGGTGATGTCGTACTTGTAAACGGACAGGCTGCCGGGGTGATCGGGGTCGATAGTTGCTTCGGGAACAGTGGCCGCAAAGGCGGCGGGCATGACCATAAGGCTCAGGGCCAGCACAAGGCACAGAGCAAAGATTCGCTTGAGATGTTTCATGATAGTAACCTCCATAATTTTGAATTTTGATTTGTTGGTTGGGTCTGGCTTCTCGGGTCTTCGCTGTTTGTTGTCTCGCATCCGGGGTCGGTCCCGGCTCCAATACCGCAGCAGCTTTTTCCTCATACGCAGTACCCTCTGCGCTTTCTGAGCATCACCAGCAGGAGCAGTGCCGCTCCGCCTGCGATCGCAAAGCCGAGACTCATCCCGGTGAAGCCGTGGCCGCCTGTCTCGGGGATCGTGAAGCCGTCGGAGTTGACTGCGGTGATGGTGATCTCCTCCGCCCCGTCGTAGGGAAGCGTACCCTCGAAGGCCGGCTCCGACAGCAGCTGCTTGCCGTCCTGCGTGCTGATCTCAGTCAGACGGTAGTGCAGAACCCGGTCTCCCAGGGTGAGCGCCAGACCGGGATAGACCGCGACGCCGTTCCGATCGGTAACCAGAATGCCGTTGGAGAGCTGCTCGTTCGTGCAGCCGCCGGCCGTGACGGCGGAGTCAGTTTCCCGGTAGCTCACAGGCGCCCAGGAGCGTCCGTCCAGACTGAACTCCAACAAAAAAGACACACCGGACATGGCTCTGCCCTGTGTGTCGACCTTCTTGACCTGGATGATGCCGGATTTCTCCCGGTTGGTGAGACAATCAAATCCGGGATCGCTGATGTTGTAGGTGTTTTCTTCTTCAATGGTGACGGTAAAGGTCTTGTCCAGGAGCAGGAAGCCCTCCGGAGCCTTCGTCTCCCGAACGAGGCAGACGCTGCCGTACTCGATGTGCTCCAGACGGTAGACGCCGGTGCC
>CAMHMK010000099.1 GCA_946186225.1 uncultured Clostridia bacterium | reverse complement strand
GAAACAGAGCTGCGGGCCCGCTGCGAAACCCTGCTTGACAACTACTGCAAGACGGTGCGGATTGAAGCCAAAACCATGCTTTGGATGACAAGGCGTCAAATTCTTCCCGCCATTTCCGGCTTTGCCGCCGAGCTGTCAGAGCGTGCCGTGAAACGAAAGGCCTTGCTCCCGGAGGCGGGCTGCGTCTATGAAAGCAGCCTTGCGGCGGAGCTTTCTTCGCTGATTGACGAGATCCACCGGAAGGCGGCGGAGCTGGAGGACGCTTTGCTGCACAGCGGCAGCGCCGGAACCGGGGCGGAGGACGCTGCAGGCATCCGGGATGCGCTGCTGCCCCGGATGCAGAGCCTGCGAATCGCCTGCGACGAGGCCGAGACCAAAACGGACGCCCGGGCATGGCCCTTCCCCAGCTATGCCGAGCTGCTGTTCTCCGTCTGAAAACAGGGGGGTTAAGTATGGGAAATTGTGTCATTGTCGGCGTCAACTGGGGCGACGAAGGGAAAGGACGCATGGTCGATCTGCTGACAGAGCAGTATGACTATGTCGTCCGCTATCAAGGGGGCGGCAATGCCGGTCATACGGTTGTCAATGACCGGGGCAAATTTGCCCTGCATCTGCTCCCTTCCGGCGTATTTCGGGAGGGCGTCGTCAATATCCTCGGAAACGACGTGGCGCTGGATCTTGAAAATCTTTGGGCAGAAATCGAAACACTTCGCGCGGCGGGTGTGCGCATCACGCCGAAGAACCTGAAGATCAGCTCCCGGGCGTCAATCCTTCTGCCGTGGCATCGGGAGCTGGACGCGCTGGAGGAAGCACGGCTCAAGGATAAAAAATATGGCTCAACCAAGCAGGGAATCGCACCCTTTTACTCGGACAAGGCCCAGAAGAAAACGCTGCTCGCGGGGGAGCTGCTGTATCCCGCGCAGCTGCGCGAGCATGCGCTCGAGCTGCTGGAATGGAAAAACCTGATTCTCACCGGCGTATATGGGGCGGAGCCGTTCACGCGGGAAGCGCTGCTGGACTGGCTCAACGAATATGGGGAGAAGCTCAAGCCCTTCCTCTGCGACGCTGCCGTTGAACTGTACGGCGCGCAGGCCGCGGGCAAGCGCATCCTCTTCGAGGCCCAGCTTGGCGCGCTGCGAGACCTTGACTGCGGCATTTACCCGTACACGACCTCCTCTCACACGCTGGCGGCTTACGCGCCGGTGGGCTCCGGCGCTCCCTGGCTGAAGGTGGACAAGGTGCTTGGCATTGCGAAGGCGTACTCCACCTGCGTCGGAGAAGGCCCATTTCCCTGTGAGATGTTTGGACCGGAGGCGGATGCTCTGCGTGAGGCCGGCGCGGAATACGGCGCCAAGACCGGCCGTCCGCGCCGTGTCGGGCCCATCGATCTGGTTGCCACACGCTATGGCGTGCGGATGCAGGGCGCAACCGCGCTTGCTCTGACGAAGCTGGACGTGCTGAGCTATCTGGACAGAATTCCCCTGTGCGTACAGTATGAGCTGGACGGTGCTCGGACAGACGACTTTCCGTTCCCCACGGCCCTGCGTGAGGCGAAGCCGGTCATCGAATACATGGACGGCTGGCACTGTGATATTTCGGAGACCCGTACCTGGGAAGCGCTTCCCGCCGCAGCGAGAGCCTACGTCGAGCGCATCGAGAACGCCGTGGGCTGTCACATCCGATACGTATCCGTGGGTGCGGAGCGAAACGCCTTCATTGAACGATAAAGGGAGGGAACAACATGCAAAAACTGGAAATGATCTACGAGGGCAAGGCCAAGCGGGTCTACGCCACCGAAGACCCGAAGCTTTTGATCGTGGACTACAAGGACGACGCCACGGCCTTCAACGGGGAAAAGAGAGGGACCATCGTCGGAAAGGGCGTCATCAACAACCAAATGAGCAACCGTCTGATGCGCCGACTGGAACAGGCGGGCGTCCCGACCCATTTCGTGGAGGAGCTCTCCGAGCGGGAAACGCTGGTCAGGCGGGTGGAGATCGTTCCGCTGGAGGTCATCGTACGCAATCGTTCGGCAGGCTCCTTCTCCAAGCGGTACGGCGTGGAAGAGGGACGCGTTTTCGACGCGCCGACGATTGAGTTCTCCTACAAAAACGACGCGCTTGGCGATCCGCTGATCAATTCCTCTCATGTGATCGCGCTGGGTCTGGCTGCCCCGGAGGAGCTGGAGCTCATCCGACGCTATGCCTTCCGCGTCAACGAGGTCCTTTCCGCGCTCTGGGCTTCCCGCGGCATCACGCTGGTGGACTTTAAGCTGGAATTTGGCAGGCTGGCCGACGGAACGATCGTTCTGGCCGACGAGATCAGTCCCGATACCTGCCGTCTTTGGGACAGCGCGACCGGGAAAAAGCTGGACAAGGATCGCTTCCGCCGCGACCTCGGCGGCGTGGAGGACGCCTACGCGGAGGTCATGCGCCGTCTGTGTGAGCATGATGAATAAGCAAGGTATGGACCGCGGCATTCACGAGGAATGCGGCGTATTCGGGATCTATTCCCCCGTTCCCGCGGACCTTGCTCCGCTTGCCCGTTTCGGTCTCTATGCGCTGCAGCACCGGGGGCAGGAAAGCGCGGGGATCGCGCTGAACGACGACGGCGTATTTCGCGCCTGCCGGGGCGTGGGCCTGGTGAACGAGGTGCTCAGCAGCGAAAAGCTGGAGGCGCTGGGGCAGGGCAATATCGCCGTCGCCCACGTGCGCTACGCTACGACCGGCGCGGACAATCTTCGCAACGTCCAGCCCTTGATCATCAACCACCACAAGGGCAGCATGGCTCTGGCCCACAACGGGAATCTGACCAACGCCTTTGAACTTCGCACCGCGTTGGAGCAGCGCGGCTCCATCTTTCACACCACGACGGATTCTGAGGTCATCGCCTACGTGATCGTGGGGCAGCGGCTTTGCTGCGGCAGCATCGAATCCGCTGTCTGCGCCGCCATGGACGTGATCCACGGAGCATATTCCCTTGTGGTCTCTTCCCCGACCAAGCTGATCGCCGCCCGGGACCCCCACGGCTTCCGGCCGCTCTGTCTCGGCAGGCGGGCGGACGGTTCTGTCGTGGCGGCGTCGGAAAGCTGCGCGCTGGACGCGGTCGGCGCGGCCTTCCTGCGGGACGTGGAGCCCGGAGAGGTGGTTATGGTGGACGAGAACGGCCTGCATTCGGACCGAAGCCACTGCGGCAGGTCCAGACGCAGCCTGTGCGTCTTTGAATACATCTATTTTGCCCGGCCGGATTCGGTGCTGGACGGGAAAAGCGTTTGCCTTGCCAGACAGCGGGCAGGCGAGTTTCTTGCGCAGGAGCACCCGGTCGAGGCCGACGTGGTGGTAGGCGTGCCGGATTCCGGCCTGGACGCCGCCATCGGCTATGCCCGGGCCTCCGGGATCCCGTATGCCATCGGTCTGACCAAAAACAAATACGTCGGGCGTACCTTTATCGCGCCGACGCAGAGCGAGCGGGAGACGGGCGTCAACCTCAAGCTCAACCCGATCCGCAGCGTGATCGAAGGCAAGCGCGTGGTCCTCATTGACGATTCGATCGTCCGCGGTACGACCTGCCGCCGCACGGTGGAGCTGCTGCGCCGGGCCGGTGCAAAGGAGGTCCACATGCGGATCAGCGCCCCGCCCTTTATCGCCCCCTGCTTCTACGGCACTGACATCGACAGCGCAGACGGACTGATCGCGAATCACCACACGGTGCCGGAGATCGCAAAGCTGATCGGAGCGGACTCCCTGGGCTATCTCAGCCTCGAACACGCCGGATTGCTGACCGGGGAGGACAGCGGCTTCTGCATGGCCTGTTTCAGCGGAGATTATCCCACGGAGATCCCGGCGCCCGGCAGCAAATCCCGCTTTGAGCGGCGCATCCACGAACAATAGACAGGAGAGAATACGATGTACGACAAATATGAATCCCCCTTATCTTCGCGCTATGCGTCCGACGAGATGCTTCGGCTGTTCTCCCAGCGGACGCGCATCGAGACCTGGCGGCGGCTTTGGACGGAGCTTGCCCGCGCAGAGCATGAATTGGGCCTTCCCATAACAGCAGAGCAGGTTGCAGAACTGAAAGAGAACATTTCCTTTATTGATTTTGACCTGGCGAGCGTCCGGGAAAAAGAGGTCCGTCACGACGTGATGGCCCACATCTACGCCTACGGCAAGGCCGCGCCCTCCGCCGCGGGCATCATCCATCTCGGCGCCACGAGCTGCTTCGTGACCGACAACGCCGATCTGATCCTCTACCGGGACGCTCTGCTGCATCTGCGCAAGGAGCTGCAAGCCGTGTTGGCAAATCTGGCCCGGTTTGCCGAGCGCTGGAAGGACACGCCAACTTTGGGCTATACCCACTACCAGCCGGCCCAGCCGGTCACGGTGGGCAAACGCGCAACATTGTGGATGCAGGATTTTCTCTCTGATCTGGAGGAGCTGGATTTCGTTCTCAGCCAGATCAAATTCCTCGGCTGCCGGGGGACCACGGGGACCGAGGCAAGCTTCCTGGAGCTCTTCGGCGGCGACGCGAAAAAGATCGACGAGATGAACCGCGCCCTGGCAGAAGCGTTCGGCTTTTCGGAATGCTACCCGGTCTGCGGGCAAACCTACCCCCGCAAGCTGGACAGCCGCATTCTGAACGTCCTGTCCTCCATCGCCCAGAGCGCATACCGGATGGCAAACGACGTTCGCCTTTTGCAGCATGACCGGCAGCTGGAGGAGCCCTTTGAGGAGGAACAGATCGGCTCCTCCGCCATGGCCTACAAGCGCAATCCCATGCGCTGTGAGCGCATCTGCTCCCTGGCGCGCTTTTTGATGGCAGACGCAATGAACGCTGCCATGACCGCCTCGACCCAGTGGCTGGAACGGACGTTGGACGACTCCGCCAACCGCCGCATCTCCATGCCGGAGGGCTTTCTGGCGGCGGACGCCATCCTTCGCCTGGCGCAGAACGTGACGGACGGTCTGCGGGTCAACGAACGTATGGTGGAAGCGGCGGTCCGGGAATATCTTCCATTCCTTGCCACAGAGAATCTTTTGATGGAGGCGGTCAAGCGAGGCGGAGACCGGCAGCAGCTGCATGAGATCATCCGTCGCTGCTCCATGGAGGCCACAGCAAACATGAAAAACGGCGAGCCCTGCGATTTGATGCAGCGGCTTTCCCGGGAGCCGGCCTTCGGATTGACCGAAAGGGAACTGAATGAGCTTCTGGACCCGCGTCTGTATATCGGCCGCTGTCCGGAGCAGGTAGAGCGGTTTTTACAGAAGGTTGAGCCGCAGCTTTCCGAAGCTGCAGAACAGCCTGCAGCCATTGAACTGTGATGGAGGATGCAGATGGAAAAGATCCTTGTTTTGGATTTCGGCGGCCAGTATAACCAGCTCATCGCCCGCAGAGTGCGGGAGCTGGGGGTTTATGCCGAGATCGCAGCCTATGACCGCGTTTCTCCCGGCGAGATCCAAAGCGCCGGGTATCGGGGCGTCATCTTTACCGGCGGCCCCAACAGCGTGTACGACCCAACCGCGCCACGCTGCGACGCGGAAGTCCTCAAGCTGGGCATCCCCATTCTGGGAATTTGCTACGGCGCACAGCTGCTGGCTTTTCTGGAGGGCGGAGCTGTGTCAAAGGCCGAAGCCGGCAGCGAGTACGGAAAGACAACGCTGCGGTCAAGGCCGCATCTGCTGTTTCAGGACGTCCCATCGTCAAGCGTCTGCTGGATGAGCCATACGGACTACATCAGCACCCTGCCGGAGGGCTGGCAGGCCCTTGCGGACACAGAAAAATGCCCCTGCGCCGCCCTGGGCTGCGACGCGAAGAAGCTCTATGGCGTGCAGTTTCATCCGGAGGTGACCCACACCGAATATGGCAGACAGATTCTTCGGAATTTTCTCTTTTCCGTCTGCGGCTGCAAGGGTGATTGGAGCGCGCTGGATTACGCAGATCGGATCATTGCCGACTACCGCGAAAGGCTCTCGGGGAAGCGGGTTCTGCTGGCCCTGTCGGGCGGTGTGGACTCCTCGGTGGCAGCCCTGCTGCTGCACAAGGCCATCGGGCGGAACCTGGTCTGCGTCTTCGTGGATCACGGCCTGCTGCGGAAGGGGGAGGCCGATTTTGTGGAACAGACCTTCCAAAACCGCTTCGGCGTCCGGCTGATCCGGGTGAAC
>CAMHMK010000098.1 GCA_946186225.1 uncultured Clostridia bacterium | reverse complement strand
TTTGGATTATTCTTCCGCTTCCTTGGCGTCGTCGATGATCTTCTGCTGATTCATCTGCGGAACTTCCTCGTAGCGGACGAAGTTCATGGAGTAGGAGCCACGGCCCTGGGTCATGGAGCGCAGGTCGATCGCATAGGAGACCATTTCGCCCATCGGGACCTCAGCCTCGATCTCCTGCAGGCCCTTGCCGCAGGGGTTCATGCCCATGACTCTGCCGCGGCGCTTGGAGTTCAGGTCGCCGATGACGTCGCCCATGTTGGCGTCGGGCACAACGACCTTCAGCTCGGCGATGGGCTCCAGGATGGTGGGACCGGCCTGGGGCAGGCCTTCCTTGTAGGCGATGCCGGCAGCGGTCTGGAACGCCATATCGGAGGAGTCGACCGGGTGGGAGGAGCCAAAGTACAGGGTGGCCTTCAGGAAGACCACGGGGTAGCCGGCCAGAACGCCCTTGCTGACGCAGTTGCGCAGGCCCTTTTCAACGGAGGGAATGAAGTTCTTCGGCACGCAGCCGCCGACGGTCTCATCCACGAAGATCATATCTTCCTGCTCATGCTGCGGCTCGAAGCGGATATAGACGTCGCCGAACTGGCCGTGACCGCCGGACTGCTTCTTGTGGCGGCCGTGCTGCTCGACCTTCTTCTTGATGGTCTCGCGGTAGGCGATCTTCGCCGGACGGAGCTCGGCTTCGACCTTGTACTTGGAGGCCAGCTTGGAGATGATGACGTTCAGGTGGATGTCGCAAACGCCCGCGATGATCAGTTCCTTGGTCTCGGGATCGTTGCCGTAGGTGAAGGAGGCGTCTTCCTCGTTCAGCTTGACCAGACCGGCCGCGACCTTGTCTTCCTGACCCTTGGTCTTGGCGTAGATGGCCATGCGGTAGTTGGGGACGTCGTACTGCATCGGCGCCAGACGGACGGTCTTGCCGGCCATGCCCAGGGTGTCGCCGGTGCGGACGGAGGCGAGCTTGGTGAACACGCCGATGTCGCCGCAGCAGACCTTGCCGGTCTTGGTGTTGTCCTTGCCGCGCGGGAAGAAGGTGTTGCCCAGCTTCTCGTTGTCGCCGGTGCGGACGTTGACGACGGTCATGGTGTCCTCAATGTCACCGGAGATGACCTTGAAGTAGGAGTTCTTGCCGTACTGGTCAGCCATGGTGTTGAACACGAAGGCCATCGGGCTGCCGGCGGGATCCAGCTTGAACTCGCCCTCGTTGCCTTCCTCGTCCACGGTGGTTATCGGCTTGCCCTCCAGGGGAGAGGGAGCGTACTTGACCAGGTTGGCCATCAGGGGGTTGACGCCCAGACCGGTCATGGAGCAGCCGCAGAACACGGGGGCGATGGTACGGGTCGCGATGCCGTCCTTGATGCCCTTGGCCATCTCTTCGGCGGTGAAGGGCTCTTCCATGAAGAACTTCTCCATCAGAGCCTCGTCGGTCTCAGCGATCTGCTCGTTGAGCTCGGCCATGTATTCCTCGATCTTTTCCTCGGCGTCGGCGGGCAGGGGGATCTCCTTGCCGCTCACGTCGTAGGCCTTCTTCTCGACCAGATCCACCACGCCCACAGCTTCCTCGCCCTTGAGGATGGGGAAGGTGAAGGGGATGACGCTGGCGCCGAAGGTCTCGCGCAGGCTCTCAAGGGTGCCGAAGTAGTTGGCGTGCTCCTCATCGAGCTTGGAGACGTAGAACATCACAGGCAGGTCGCGGTCTTCGAGGGCCTTCCAGCCCTTCTCGGTGCCGACGGCGATGCCGGACTTGGCGGTCAGAACGATGATGCCGGAGTCAGCCACACGCAGAGACTGCACGACCTCAGCGGCAAAGTCAAAGTAGCCGGGGTTGTCCAGAATGTTGAGCTTGGTCTTGTTGTATTCCACAGGGATCACAGAGGTCTTGATGGAATACTGGCGCTTCTTCTCCTCGTCGTCAAAGTCGGAGACGGTGGTGCCGTCGGCGCGCTTGCCAAGACGGGTGATCGCCTTGGTGTTGAACAGCATGCTCTCGCAGAGGGCGGACTTGCCGTCGCCGCCGTGGCCGAGCAATGCAATGTTGCGGATATCCTTCGCAGTGTACATAGATCGTATTTCTCCTTTCGTGCGGCACAAACGCCGTTTACGCCACAATTGTTCCTATTATATACAATGTTTATGCGCTTGTCAATTGGGAATTCGTCGGTTTTTTCCCGGAACACGCGGTTTTTTCGCTCCGCAGAGGGCGGCTGGCGGCCTCGCGGAGGAGGCGCGTCAGAAATGCTTTGCCCAGGCGGTGAGCAGGATGGTCGGGACCAGCCAGGCAGCGGTATAGATCAAAATGTTCAGCGCCGTGGCCGCCTCATAGGCGGGCAGGATGGCCAGAACCGTCATCAGCAGCAGACCGACCACACCCCCTGCAATCGACAGGACTGTGGACAGGGTGGTAGCCGAACGGAGCATTCGTCCGCCGGCTGCGGCCTGGGCAAAGGATGAGAAGCTGCTCGAGGTCAGGACCGCGCCCTGGTCGCTGCCGGCCTTCATCTCGGTCTCAGACAGACGCAGGCGGTCGCGGATGGGCGGATAGGCGAAGGAACCGGTCGGGATCCCGAATTTTGCCTTGAGGAAGGCCGGAGTCCCCAGGAAGGTCCGGGTCGCCAGAATGCCGCGGAAGCGGCGGTTTCCGGCGATCGCGGCCAGACCCAGGCGCAGATTCTCGGGGGGAGCATACTTGACCGCAAAGACGGCGGCCAGTTCTCCGTTGATGGAGAGGTATACGGCCTGGCGCACCTTCGCGCCCTTATCCATGTGGACGCCCATGTGTCGCATGAACTCCAGGGAACCCATCAGCACCACGTCGCCGATGATCGTTGCGCCGATGCCGCCGGAGTCATAGAAGCGGAAGCTGTCCACCGTATAGCGGCGGCAGACGTGGATCCGCAGCAGGTCCTCGAAGAGCGGGGCCAGGGCGCTGCCGGAGCGGCGGGAGGCGGCAGCGGCATAGGCGATGATGCGGTCGGGATTTCCGTTGTAAACCTTGAAGCCGTTGAGCGAGAGCGCTCCCTGGGGGAAGATGTCCTCATCCCCGATCAGGATCGCGTGATCTCCGCCGAAGACCTCGGCCCCGTGCCAGCCGCAGAGGGCGGCGCCGTTCTCAGACAGACGGAAAGCCAGCAGACGGAACAGCCGGGGGAAGGCCAGCAGGGAAGCGACCGGACAGGCACCGATGAAGAGCAGAGAACCGGTCCAGAACAGATTCCCCTTCATGCCGAAGCAGACCAGCAGCGTGACGACGAAGCCGGCCAGCAGGGCCACCGGGACGTAGATGCTGACCGCCCGGGAACAGCGATCGGGGGATTCCAGCTTCTGCATAAACTGGGGGATATCCGGCGAGGTCCGCGTCAGGCCGCGTCCGCCGCCGGCGATGTCCTGCACCTCTGCCACGCCCACGGTGCCGTCCTTTTCGCGGAGCAGACGAACCGTGGCAAGCAGGGCCATGTTGTGGTCATATTTGCCCCAGAGCGAGAGCAGAAGAAGCAGTCCGATCACAATAACAAAGGATGGCCGGACGGTCTGCGCAGCCTGCAGGGTATCCAAGGCGGTGAAGATCGTGGCGACGACCAGAAGCAGGTCTGGGCTGTGCAGTTTGCGGAACAGGCTGCGCACAGCGTCTGCGTAGAGCCTGAGATTGGTCAGCACCATGGCAGCCAGCAGAAGCAGCAGAACGTAGACGGAGGTGCCGCCGGAGAAGATATCAGGCAGGAATTTCCAGCCCAGCAGCAGGTAGAGGGTCAAAAACAGACTGAGCAAAGAGAACAGTCCGGTCAGCACCAGGCAGGAGCCGACAGAGGAGAGATTGCGGGAGTATTTGCGGTAAGCCTCCTCGGGGTGGAGGATGGGGCGGTCGGGATCGGCATCCGGCCGTCGCGGCTCGGGCTTGGGGCGTGCTGCCGCATCCCGGCGGGCCGGGCGGGAGGGCTCGGGACGGGGCTCCTCCGTCTGCGCGGCTCTGCGGGAGCGCACCGAGGCGGAGACGACCGGCTCGTTCGCAGGCCTGCGGGGCGGCTGCAGCGGATCGAATACGCTGTTCGGGTCCGGGCCGGCGGGCCGCTCCGGACGATTCCGGACGGGCTTCTCCGTGGCAGCGGGCGGTTTTGCAGCGGGCTTCTCCGCCGCGGCGGGGACCTTCGGGGCGGAAGGCTGGTCAGCATCGGGGGCCTTCGGTACGGCAGTCTGCTTCGGCGCTTCGGGCTTCTCCGCCGCAGCGGGGACCTTCGGGGCGGAGGGCTGGTCAGCTTCGGGGGCCTTCGGTACGGCAGTCTGCTTCGGCGCTTCGGGCTTTTTCGCCTCGACGGAGACCTCGGGGACGACAGCCGCTGGGGCCGCTTGCTTTGTCGGAGCGGAAGGTTCCGGCCTCGGCCGGTGCGGTTCTGTCGAGCGAGTACGATTTTTATGCTTTCGCTGAACCGGTGCAGCGGTCTCCGGCTTGGAGGGCCGGGCGGTCTCCTCCATCGGGACGGCGGCTGCCAGCAGATCCTCCAGATGGAAGACACCGGTGCGCGGTGCGGTGGGGTCGTTCTGCATCCGGACCTGCGGGATCAGGTCGAAGCCGTCCTCGTCTTCGTCGTCCCGGGAGACCGGGGCGGCCTGCACCGTCGGGGCGGCCTGCTTCGGCTTGGCAGCGGGCTGGTCCGCCGAAGCGGCAGCCGTCTGCGCGGCAGGGGCCGGCGCAGATTCCTGTCGCGGCTTTGCCGGGAGGATGACCTCGTCAGAGGCGGACAGGGACTTGAGCCATTCGGGGATTTCAGCGTCCGGTGCGGTCTCGCCGGAATCACGGCGATGCCGCAGCCAGTCGGGGATCTGATCGGCGCTGCGTTCCCGCTGGGGCAGAGCAGCAGAGAAGCCGTCGTCCAGGGGAAGCTGGTTGGGCAGGCCCCATTCGCGGGGCGGAAGGGTTTCGGAGGCGAAGCCCTCAAGCGGGATCTGATCGGGCAACGGACCCTCCTCCGGCTCAACCGGCTCGGGTTCCTGCTCGGTCTCGGATTCAAAGTAGAATTCGGGCTCCGGATGGGGATGGAGCAGCTCTGAGAGCCACCCGCGCTTTTTCCTGCGGGCTTCCCGCCGCCTGCTGCGCTCCGACTCCAAAGGAAGGCGGGTCTGCTCAGCCTCGGCTGTCTCGTGGGGCTCCTCCGGCTCCGGCGACGGTGGTTCCGGCGGCAGGGCGTAGACCGGCTCAGGGTCAGCTTTTCCGAAGAGCTCTTCCAGAGAGGGAAGGGCATCCCAGGTCATCTCGGAGACCGCCGGCGGCTCCGGTTCGACCGGCTCAGACTCGTCCTTCGGGCCGAAAAGCTCCTCCAAGGAGGGAAGGGGCCGGGTGATGACAGGGGTCTCGGTGGAGAGATTCATGCGGATGGTCGGCTCCCGGACCTCGGGTTCCGGTTCCGGCTCCGGCTCGGGGATGCGTTGCTTCGACGGGGCAGGCTCGTCAAAGATCGCAATATCCTCCTCCGCTTCGGGCTCCGGCTCGTAGGGGATGAATCTGGCCTCCAGCGGCTGCGGCTTTTTGGCCGGCTCCCGCGGAGCAAAGGCGTCGTGGGCCAGCAGGTCGTCAATGGCGGCAAAGAGCTCAGCGTCCGACCAGAGGGCGGAATCCGACGGCGCTGCTTCGGCGAGAGCCTCCTTTGGGGGAAGGGCTTCCCCTTCAACGCGGAGCGTCAGCGCAGGGGCCGGCTCCGGCTGGTCGGCAATCTCCGGTTCCACATGCGGCTCCGGCTTCTGCCGCTCCTTTTTCGCGGCACGCTTCGCTGCCCTTTTGCGCTCGCGCTGCTCGCGGCGGGACAGCGTTCGTTCCTCCGGACCGGACCGAAGCTCATGGACCGGCTCCGGTTCGGACGCGGTCTTTTCCGGCGCGGCAGGCTCTGCCGCTTGTTTCGGCGGGGCGGAGGGCTCCGCCTGTTCCGGCACGGATGCGGCCGGACGCTGCGGCGTTTCCTTCTCGATGGAGCGGCCGCTGACCTCCCCGTCGGGAGCCTCCAAGGGCGCTGCCGTCTCCCGCCGTGCCATCGGAGCGGCGCCGGTGGTGATCAGGGTATCGCCCAGCATGGTGTCGAGCGCAAGGCGCAGCTCGTTTTCAGGCGCTTTCCCGGCGCCGGCCGACCCGCTGCCTGCTCCTCTGCGCGGGAGCATCGGCTCCGCCGCCTCTGCGTGGCTGTCGGACTCCGACGCGGCAGG
>CAMHMK010000097.1 GCA_946186225.1 uncultured Clostridia bacterium | reverse complement strand
TCGCCGGCTGGCTTAATGACATTGGGACGGTTCTCTGATTGACTGATTGTTCTCAGCTATTTGGCTTTCTGTATAACATAATACGTCATTCCTGTTAGACGACTGATCTGCCTTACCGACAAGCCGGCCTTTTTTAGTTTGTGGATGTATTTGTCGCGTTCCGCGGTCGAAAGGGCTTGAAATGCGGAAGCCGAATCACTTCCGGTATATTTCTGCAGTATTTGTTTCGCCTGCTGGTCGGTTACACGCTTCGGTGGGGTGTCTCGCATTTCCAAGCATTCCTCTGTCATTTGCTCCAGGCTTGACTCAACGACGGATTGCACAGAAACATATTGCTCCACACAGTCAAAATCAACAAGGTCTGGCTGCCCGGTATACTCCGCAAAGCTGCTGTACGGATAATCCTCCAATCGCTTACAGAGCCCGGCCTTGATCGGATTTTGATGAACGTATCGGATTACCGTGTACAAATACCGAGTGGTTTCCACGACCTCGCTCTTAAAACGGTCCTGGAACAAATGACCGACACGCTGATATTTCGTGTTGTACCAATAAACGAAACGCGCACCGATTCGCTTAAACGTCTGCTCCAGGCTTTCCGTCCCTTCTTTGATCAACAGATGCACGTGATTTCCCATCAAGCAGTAGGCAAACAGCTGATAGCCGCAAACCGGTTTATAATCCCGCAGGATTTTAAGAAACACCTCGTTGTCTTCCTCGTCCTCAAAGATTTGCTGACAGTTGATTCCCCGGAGCATGACGTGATAGATTCCACTCTCCGCACGTGTCCGTGCTTTCCTCGGCATTTGTCATCACCTCACGAGCAGTATACCATGTGGAACCATCTTTGTCAATCAGAGAACCGTCCCCTGATTGACACGTCCCCTGATTGAATCCCCTGATTGAATCCCCTGATTGAATCCCCTGATTGAATCGGCTTCCGCGCCGTGGGTGATCCGGTCGGCTTTGTACTTCCGGACGAAGCGCAGCACGCAGCTGCCACCTTTCTTGTGATGAATGGACACGGAACGGAATCGATGACTTTTTTCATATTAATTATACAAGAAACGGTCAAAAATGCAATAGCCTTCATGATCCTCTCTGCGCAAGATCCGTTCAAGCAGGTCTGCACCGTCCGCTCCCTTGCCTTTGGCTAACGCTTCCCGCTGCCGGGCTCGGGACTTTCACCCGACAGAACGTAGGCTCACCGGACGCACGTATAAAAAATCAGGAGCACTGCAAATCGCAGTGCTCCTGATTTTTTGGCTCAGGCCGGGCGCTCGTCGCCCCAGAAGAACAGGGCGACCGTGCCGGGGCCGGTGTGGCTGCCGATGGTGGCGCCGATGGAGTAGATCTGCACCTTGCCGTTCAGCTTCGGGAAGGCCTCCTCCACCAGGGCAGCGACGGCCCGGGCGTCCTCGATGCAGTCGGAGTTGCTGATGAAGCATCGGCCGCTGTAGTCCGCGCCGTTCTGGGCGTGCTCGCGCATCATCTCCACGATGCGCTTGGTCACCTTCTTCTTGCCGCGGACCTTCTCCCGCGGGATCAGCTTGCCCTCGTTATTCACGTTGAGCAGCGGGCAGATACCCAGCAGGCCGCCGAAGAAGCCGGCGGTCTTGCTCACGCGGCCGCCGCGGATGTAGAAGGTCAGATCGGTGGAGAAGAACCAGTGGTGGAGCTTGTTGCGGTTCTCGTTGGCCCAGGCATAGATCGCATCGATGTCCATGCCGGCGTCGCGCATATCGGCTACGGTATCCACAAACAGGCCCTGGCCGCTGGAGGCGGCGAGGGTATCGACCACGTAGAGCTTCCGATCCGGGAACTGGCCGCGCAGCTCCTCGGCGGCCAGGCGGGCCGCGTTATAGGAGCCGGACAGGCCGCTGGAAAAGCCGAGGTGGAGAACGTCGTTCCCCTGCTCCAGCATCTGCCGGAAATAGGCCAGATATTCCGCCATGCTGACCTGGCTGGTCTTGGTCTCCTCGCCCGCCACCATCCGGCGGAAGAGCTCCTTGGGCGGTACGCTCTGGCCGCAGTCGTCCTGGTATTCGTTCGCGCCGAGGGTGAAGTGGAAGAACTGTACGTCGACGGAGCGGCGGCGGAAATAGTCCATCGTCAGATCCGCAGTGGAATCCGTGGAAAGGATGAATTGGCGCATGTACGAGATCCTTCTTTCGTGCGGGCAGGCCGGCCGCCCTCTTTTTTTGTTCTATTATAATATGCATGTACAGAGAATGTCAAGAAGAATATTACATGCGTAAGCTTCGGCTTCAAGGCGGACTTCGCCGCTTTTCGGGTTTCTGCCGACCGGCGCATCGTCATGGAAAACGCTTTTCAGGGACCGCCTGAATTTGAGGGTGCCGGCCGGATTCTTTTGTCTGGAAAAAAGCCAAAACAAATCGGCCTGTTGCAAAATGAAGGCACACGTCATTTCGAGGGAGCTTGCGTAGGAGAAATCCGTATTCTCTCTGCAAAATGCAGGAAAACGGAACGGATTTCTCGCTTCGCTCGAAATGACAGCGCGTTTTGCAACAGGCCTTGCTTGATGCGGGCGGCAAGAGGGCCGAAGCGCTTATTCGTGCATCAGCGTTTCCAGCTCGGCATCGGATTTGGCGGAGAGCTCATTTTCGGCATAGAAGCGGGTCAGCAAAGTGGCAATGGCTTTTCCTTCGTAGGTAAAGACGAAATCGTAGTAGCCGGGCTTGCATTCTTCCGGATTCAGATAGAAGCTGCCCCAGTACCACTCGTCGGGATTCTCCGCATCCTCAGGATAATGCAGATCGCAGTAGTTCACAAAGTTCGGATCGAGGTCGGAGAACTTGGCTGTGTTGTAATACTCCTGATCGTCGCGGTGCTTCAGGATCCATACGCGCAGACCGTACGTCGCATCGGTATCCGGGTAGAATTCGATCCACTCGTTCAGTTCAAAAATGCAGCGTACGTCGGTCAGAGAAGACGCTCTGCCGTTGAAGCCGTCGGAGGTGCCGACGCTCAGACCGTTGATGCGCACGCCGCGCAGGACGGACGGGTCTCTGTCGTCAAGGTTGATGATACTGAGTTTGCCGGTGAGCTTCGCCGGCTCCGCGGGCTGGCTGCCGGAAGGCTCGCTGCCGGAATGACTGCCGCCCTGGGCCTCAGAGGCCGGAGGCTTTGTAGACTGCCCGGCGCCGGAGGGCTTGGGTGTGTTGGTTCCCTTTCCGCAGGCGGCAAGGCACAGCACCAACAGCGCCGCCAGCAGAAAACAGATCCAGCGATGGTTTCTGTTCATAAATATTCCTCCTTCATGGTTGCCCCGAAGGGAGGACCTGGCGCAGACCAAATCCTCCTCCGCGGCCGGTTTTTCCGATTGAAACGGCGGACAGCACCGCCTGTGTCAAGCATAGCACAGGATCGATAAATAATCAATCCTTTCTTGCATAAAAATACTGTTTTCTGCTTACCGGCTTTCGTCAGCTTCCGATTTCAGCGGCGCACTGCTCTGCATAAGTTCCGGCAGCCAAATCTGCAAAACTCTTTTCAGGAATTCATTGACATCTTTCGCGGAAACGTATATAATAATGAGGCAAAATCGGCCGCATGGGCGGTCGGCAAAATACAACTCTTGGAGGAAAACTGTTATGTTCGATATTCTGGAAGCCAAGCTCCGCGCCAATCCCCGGAAGATCGTCTTCACCGAGGGCCACGACGCCCGTATCCTGGAAGCCGCCGCAAAGCTGAAGCAGGGCGGATTCCTGACCCCGATCCTGATCGGCCAGGTCGACGTCGTCAAGGCCAAGGCCGCCGAGTGCGGGTTTGACATCGAGGGCCTGGAGATCATCGATCCCGCCACCTATCCCGAAATGGAAGCCATGGTCGAGAAGATGGTCGAGCTCCGCAAGGGCAAGATGAGCCCCGAGGACTGCCGCGCCAACCTCCAGAAGGGCAACTACTTCGGCACCATGCTGGTCAAGATGGGATATGCCGATTCTCTGCTCGGCGGCGCCACCTACTCCACCGCCGACACCGTTCGCCCCGCGCTCCAGCTGGTCAAGACCCGCAAGGGCGCCCATCTGGTCTCCTCTTGCTTCATTATGGCCCGCGAGGGCCAGGACGGCCAGGAGCTGCTCGCCATGGGCGACTGCGCCATCAACATCGACTACCAGGACACCGTGGACAAGGAAGGCAACGTGACCTTCACCGCCGCTGAAAAGCTGGCCGAGGTCGCCATTGAGACCGCCAAGACCGCCAAGGTCTTCGGCATCGACCCGAAGGTCGCCATGCTGAGCTTCTCCACCAAGGGCTCCGGCAAGGGCGGCACCGTTGCGCTGAGCCAGGCTGCCACCGCCAAGGCCAAGGAGCTGGCCCCCGAGCTCGCCATCGACGGCGAGATGCAGTTTGACGCTGCCGTCTCCCCCACCGTCGGCCAGCTCAAGTTCCCGGGCAGCAAGGTCGCCGGCTATGCCAACACCTTCATCTTCCCGAACATCGAGGCCGGCAACATCGGCTATAAGATCGCCCAGCGTCTGGGCGGCTTCGCGGCCTACGGCCCCATCCTGCAGGGTCTGAACGCCCCCATCAACGACCTCTCCCGCGGCTGCAACGCCGACGAGGTCTACAAGATGGCCATCATCACCGCCGCTCTCGCGTAAAATCTGAAAAAAGTCCCATAACGAAAACGAGAAGCCGGAAACGGCTTCTCGTTTTCGTTATGAAAAAAGATAGCAGAAAAATCTCAGATGGCCAGCAGATCGCTGTAGGCCTTCAGGGCGCCGTCGGTGTTGTGCGCCAGGACCCGCTTGGCCAGCACCTTGCCCAGCTGCACGCCTTCCTGGTCGAAGCTGTTCAGGTTCCAGCAGAAGCCCTGGAACATGACCTTGTTTTCGAAGTGGGCCAGCAGTGCGCCAAGGGCCTCCGGGGTCAGCTGCTCACCGATGATGATGCTGGAGGGACGGCCGCCCTCGAAGCTCTTGTTGGGGTCCGCATCCTGCTTTCCGCAGGCAAAGGCCATGATCTGGGCCGCCACGTTGGCGCAGAGCTTCTGCTGGCTGCTGCTGCCCTGGATGTCCATATCCATGCCGGCCTGGTTCTGACGGAAGCCCACAAACTGCAGGGGGATAATGTCCGTGCCCTGGTGCAGGAGCTGATAGAAGGAGTGCTGGCCGTTGGTGCCGGGCTCGCCGAAGATGACAGGGCCGGTGGCGTAATTGATGCTTTCGCCGAAGCGGTTCACGTGCTTGCCGTTGGACTCCATGTCCAGCTGCTGCAGATGGGCGGGGAAACGGCTGAGCGCCTGGGAATAAGGCAGCACCGCGGTTACGGGATAGCCCAGCACATTGCGTTCATACAGGCCGATCAGGGCGTCCAGCATGGCGGGGTTCTTGCGCAGCTCGGTCTCCTTGGCGGTCAGATCCGCTGCATGGGCGCCTTCCAGGAAGCGGGCAAATACCTCGGGCCCGAAGGCCAGGGACAGCACCACGCCGCCGACGCAGGAGGTGGAGGAGTAACGGCCGCCGATGTAGTCGTCCATGAAGAAGGCCGCCAGATAGTCACTGGATTTTGCCAGCGGAGAGGTCTCGCTGGTAACGGCTACCATGTGCTTGGCTGGGTCCAGGCCCATGCTCCGCAGGGATTCCTTCACGAAGGTCTCGTTGGTCAGGGTCTCCAGGGTGGTGCCGGACTTGGATACCAGCACGAAGAGGGTGTGGGGCACGTCGATGGTCTTCAGCACGTTGGCCGCATCGTCGGGATCTACGTTGCTGATGAACCGAGCCTCCAGCTTGAGCGTCCCATTCTGCCGGGCCCATTTTTCCAGGGCCAGATACATGGCGCGGGGCCCCAGATCGCTGCCGCCGATGCCGATCTGCACCACGGTCGTGAATTTCTCTCCGGCAGCGTTGGTGATCTCACCCGCGTGGACCTTCCGGGCAAAGGCCGCGGCCTTCTTCTGCTCGGAGACATAGAACTCCCGCTTGTCCACCCCGTCGGCGATGACGGGCTCGCCCAGCTGGCCCCGGGTCAGATGATGCAGCACCAGACGCTTTTCACCGGTATTGATCATCTCACCGCTGTAAAGGGCGGCATACTTCCGGGTCAGCTGGGCTTCCTCCGCCAGCTCGGCCAAAAGGTCGAGGATCTCGTCGTCCACAGCCTTGGCCGCAAAATTGTAGCACAGGCCGCCGGCCATGGGCACGCTGTACTTTGCGACCCGTGCTGCGCCCTCCGCCCCTGCCATGACTTCCGGCAGGCATACGCGCTTATTCAGCCCTTTCAGCTTTCCGAAAGCGTTCAGAGTATCCAGGTTCTTCCAATTGATCATGGTCCAGTTGCCTCCTAAATACAGTTATTCAGAATCATCTACACGAAATCATCCATTTTGCATTATAGCAAAGCCGTGGAAAAAAGTAAAGAGTAATCAGCTGCCCGCTAAAACAGCTTACGCAAGCACCGAAAAACAG
>CAMHMK010000096.1 GCA_946186225.1 uncultured Clostridia bacterium | reverse complement strand
GCTCCGATTCCGGCGCGGGTTCCGGATCCGGTTCGGGGTCCGGCACCGGATCCGGTTCGGGGTCCGGCACCGGATCCGGATCGGGTTGGGGTTCCGGATCAGGCGCGGGGTCCGGGGTCGGTTCAGGATCAGGCTCCGGCTCCTGGAGCAGATCCGTGCGGTAGAGGAAGGATACGATCTCTGCGCGGGTGCAGATATCGGCAGGCGAGAACTTCGTCTTGGACGTACCCTTCGTGATGCCATTCTCCACGGCCCAGAGGACGGCCTTGAAGAAATAGTGGTCGGTTCTGATGTCCTTAAAGGGATTCTCCGTGGTCTCGGGCTTCTGGCTGCCCTTCGCACGCCAGAGGAAGGTCACGACCTGGGCACGGGTGCAGGGATCGCCGGGCGAGAACATCGTCCTGGACGTACCTTGGGTGACGTTGTTCTCCACGGCCCAGAGGACGGCCTTGTAGAAATAGTCCTTCTCTTTGACGTCCATAAAGGGATTCTCTGTGCTCTTGGGCGCCGGGCTGCCGTTTGCACGCCAGAGGAAGGTCACGACCTGGGCGCGGGTGCAGGTATCGTCGGGCGAGAACTTCGTCTTGGACGTACCCTGGGTGATGCCGCCGAAGAAGGCCCAGTCGATCGGCGCGTGGGCCCAGTGCCTCTCTGCCGGTACGTCTGTAAAGATCTCACCGGCGCAGAGCGCGGTTTCTTTCGTCTCCCCGCAGGTCTTGCAGGTGTATTTTGCCGTGCCGTGATGGTTGTCGGCGGCGGGGGTCAGAATCTCAGTGACCTCCCAGTAGTGCCCCTTGGCGGCCACAGGCTCGATTCTCTGCTGGCCACAAACGGTGCAGGTAAAGGTCTTCATGCCCGGCTCAACGCAGCCTGGCTTCTGCGTGACCGTTCCGGCATCCCAGCGATGCGCGCCGGTGGCAGGGATGATATCCTCATAGACGTTGTTGCACACCACACAGGTATAGCGCATCGTACCCTGCTTGCCGCAGGTGGGCTGGCTGGTGACGGTTCCGTCGTCGTAGAGGTGGATCATATGATTGGTCACGGCGGCCTCGTACTTGGTGAAGCCCAGATCAGCCAGACGGTAGTCGTTTGCCCAAATGAACCAGGCCGAGAGCTCGATCAGCAGGGGAAGGGCCTGATTGAACAGATCCTGAAGCTGAGCCTTGTCGACGTTGGAAACAATGGGGTGGTATTCGGAGAAGCTCAGCTTTGTCGTGGGGGTGTAGGTGGACGGATTCACGTTGGCCTTGCACGTGGCGACGTTGTAGTAATAAAGGGTAGCCGTATAGGGCGTTTTCATGGAGGAGGAGAGAACCAGATTGATCTCAAAGTCCTCCGACACCAGGGCGAGCTCCACCGTACCGTCGGAGGGGTAGTAGAAGTCGCCGAAGTAGATGGATTTCTCCTTGTCCACATAGATACCCGAGTAGTAATAGCCGTTCTCGGTATCGTGGAAGTTGTCCAGAGCCTCTTTTTTGAGCCATTGGTAGACTTCACCCTTTGTGGCGGCGGAGGCGGGCATTGCCAGCATCCCGGCCAGCAGCGCCGCAATCAAGAACAGGGATAATATGCGGGTTTTCATGATGCAAAGACTCCTTTCGCTTGTCGATCGTTCTGCGGTTCCGGAAAAGACATGGACGTGTGCTTTTATTCACCCGCCATCAGGCGGACAAATCGCATCAGGACTGTGGCAACTTCGGCGCGGGTGGCAGTTCCTTTCGGGGAAATCGTCGTGGACGTGCTGCCTTTGATGACGCCGTTACCGACGGCCCAGGCCATTGCCTCGACTGCATAGCCAGAGATTCGGCTGCGGTCGGTATAGCGGCTCAGATCGGCGCTCTTGGCAAAGGAGACGCCAAAGGTCTTCGCATAGCGGTAGAGGATCGCGACCATCTGCTCCCGCGTCACCAGGGCGTTGGGGTCGAATCTGGTCTTAGAAGCGCCCTCGACAATGTGGTTTGCGGCGGCCCAGTTGACCGCGTCGGCATACCAGGCCTTGTCGGGAACGTCGGCAAAACCGTGGGCGGAGGTCTTCTCACCGGAGATGTTATAGAGCACCTGAACCAGCATGGCGCGGGTCATATCTCCGTTGGGGACGAAGCGCCCGCTCCCTTCGCCGTTCATCAGACCGGCGTTGTAGCAGAACTTCACGCTCTGGCCGTACCATTTTTCCAGGCCGACGTCCCGGAAGGGGCTCTCATCGCGGGCTGTCAGTCGGGCGAAGCCTGTTTTGCCGTCCAGGTAGATGGGGAAATAGCTGCCTTCCGGGAGGATGACGGAGTGTTCACTGACCGTGCATTTCGCGGACACGGCGTTGCTGCCGGTATGGCCGTCGATGATCTCGTAGGCCTTGCCGGCTTCCTTCTGCGTGATGTAGTAGGGATACCGAAGACTATCAAAGCCGCTGCTGATCGGCATGACGTATGGATAAACATAACGGGTCAACAGGTTCCCGCGTCCGTCGGCGAAGGCGTACATGCCGTCCGCGCGCTGCAGCGCCAGGGTGTTTGCATCCGTGAAACCGACGCTTGCGCCGGAAACGGTCCGGAGCTTCGTCCCGCTCAGATCATAGAAGACCGTGTTAGTGGTCCCGCCCTCCGCCGTCTCGGAAAAGGCGACGGCCTGCGGCGTATGACTGCTGGGCCTTCCTGCGATCTCGGCCAGCAGCTTCAGATCCCAGTCATAGAACCGGGTGACGTATGCTTCCGGGAAGAAGATCGCCAGGCCGCTTCCGCCTTGCTGGATCAGCCAGATCGGATCTGGGATCAGCGGCTGCTTCTGATCGTCCACAAGCTTCGAATATCCCGACGGATCGGGCAGCAGATGCCAGTCCTTCCGCAGCAGGGTCTGATGCGCCAGAGCCCATTCCTCGAGGGTCTGAATGCCGGAGACGGTGGCAATGTAGTACGCAGAAGCCCCGTCAGCGGTTGCCTGGAAGGCAAAGAAATCCGAATCTTCCTCCTCCATGGGGATCTGCTCGAGCTGATCAAACCGCATCGGCGCGAGCTCAGAGCCGTCGCCCTTGAGCAGCCCGTACTTCTTGTCCTTGCAGACGATCAGGGCCGGGAAGGCGCCGATGATTTTTTGAGCCTCGTCATAGGTATGATCGTTCAGGGCGGTTCCATCCGTGCGGATCAGCCGATAGACGCCGTTCTGTCTGGCAAGCAGAACGTCCGTATCTGTAAACGAGAGATACTCGTAGTCGTCCGGCAGGCGTCTTTCTCCGAAGGCCTCCCAAAGGCTCCAGCCCTTGTTCATTTTGCGGCAGACCAGGCCGTTTTGCACTGCGCCGACGGCGTTGGGGAAGAGGGTCCCGTCCCAAGCGCCGAGCGTCGCGCTCTGGTCCTCCCACCATCTGGCGGGATCTCCGATCCGAAAGCCCAGTGCTTCGCCGGATACGGCGTCGGTCAGCGCGCTGACGCGATCCGGATTCAGCAGCCCGTCATAGAGCTTCGTCCGGTTGAAGTCATACAGAAATCCGTTATGATATGCGTCCACGCTGGTCAAAAACAGGTTTTTCCCCACGACGGTATAGGGATCCGGGCCCTCCGGATCCGGGCTGCAGACGATCCTTCCGCCGTAGTCCGTGATCCCATGGCAGCCGGAGTAGATGTCCTGATACACAGCATAGTCTCCCACAAACCGGGACACGCTTCCGGTATAGAACTGCGGCTTCGTCACAACGTAGATCGCGTTTTGATCTGTGTCGCCGGCCTCCTCGATGACGCGGAAATCCATCCGCCCTGCCGCCATGGCGAGGGGCATTGCGCTGATCAGAAGCACGAGAGTCAGCAGCAGCGCGGCAGTGCGGGCCAAACAGGTTTTCATAGAATCATCCTCCTAATGTAGTTTGTTATCCTTCTGGAACAACGACGGTTGCCCATGAGATAAGCGCGTGATGATCGATTGCGTAATAGATCGTGTAGCGTCCGGGCTCTGTGGGTGTGAAGCGGATGCTTGCAGCGCCGTCGATTTGCTCGCCGACGAGCAGGCTCGAGTCGTACACCACGGGCAGGGAGGCAAGCTGTGCGAAGAATTCCAGGTGCGGCTCCGCTCCGACGCCTTGGTATGTCCAGGTTTCTCCCAGGGAGAGGGTAACGGTTCCGGGGCTGGGCGGATAGGGCGGCGCGGTTGGGAGGACGTCTGACGCAGCTGTGGCTGGGACCTCTTCGGCAGAAGCCTCCGGCGCAGGCTCCGTCTCCTCCGATTCGCTCGCCGCGGGCTCAGACGGCTCCGCGGGCGGCGGCTGCGCTGCGGACGGTTCCGGCACTGTGGGAGCCGTCTCGGTCGGCCTCGGCTCGGAGGCTTCCGGCACGGTCGGCTCCGGTTCGGAGGCTTCCGTCTCGGTCGGCCTCGGTTCGGAGGCTTCCGGCACGGTCGGCTCCGGTTCGGAGGCTTCCGTCACGGTCGGCTCCGGGTTCAGGTCCTCGTGCGTCGCCTCCTCTGACTTGTCGGGCGGCGAGGGGCCAGTCGGGTCGACGACCTCGTCCCGCGTGGGCGGACCGGTGGGCGGCGTGAACAGCAGCTCGGCGTGGCCTGTGGCTTCTGTCACCTGGAGCACCGCCGGTGCGGCTTCGTCGCGGCTTTCCTGCCAACGCGAGTAGCCGTAGATCCCGCCGCCGATCGTCAGCGCCACAAGACTGCCCAGGACGACGCGCCCCAGGGCGGTTTCGAAAAAGGTGCGGCCAATGTGGAGACCGACTGCCGGGAGGACGCTTTTGCCTGCCTCGACGGCGGGAGTCTCGTTGCGCAGCAGGGCGACCAGGAAGGGGATCGGGCCAAGGCCGAAGAGCTTGACGCCTTCCTGTTCCAGTGCGCGGACCCGATCCTCCACTTTTTTTCGGCTGCGGTGGAGCTGGGTTTTGACCGTGCCTTGGCTGATCTGCAGGCTCTCCGCAATCTGCCGGATGGGGATGTTTTCGTAATAGTACATGGCGACCAGCATACGCTGACCGTCAGAGAGCTCGTCGAGGATCTCGCGGACCAGGCGGGCGTTTTCCTTCTGCTCCAGATGCAGGACAGGGTCGCCGGAGGGGTCCTTGGAGTTCAGCGCGCCGTCCGGCGCGGCCGCTGCATCGTTGGCGCTCAGCTCCGAAAAGAGGATCGGCGTCCGCTTGCGGAGCTGAGTCCGCGCCTCGTTGACCGCAATCTGCCGCAGCCAGGGCAGGAAGCTCCCGGCATCCCGGAGCTGGTCAAGATGGGAAAAGGCGTGCAGATAGGTCTCCTGCTGCACGTCCAGGACCAGGTTTTCGTCCCGAAGCATGGCGTGGACGGTCCGATAGACCTCCTGATGGGAGCACTCATAGAGCGCGGTCAGGGCTTCCCGGTCTCCGGTGCGGGCCCGCTCCAGAAGCTCCGGACTGAGCTGAAATCTGTTGTCCTTTTTCAATGGAGCACGCCTCCCTTTGTTTCGCCTTCTTCCGCAGGCTCCCGCCGTAGGCGCGGTGCTTGCGGAGGAGGGAGATTCGCCAAGATCATCTTGAGCATTCTTGCAGACTGTTCATCGGAAAGCCGATAGTGGGCGATCATATTTCGATACATCTCGGCAAAGACATCCTGAAGCATTAAACCGCCTCCTTCTGTGATACAGACTGTGGTCGCTCTGTATAGATAGATGCATGAGGCGGCGAAAAGGTTGACAGATTTTGTAATAATATTTTGAAACAACGCAGCGCGTACGGGCCACGTCCCGCCATTGGGTGCTGCGTTTGCGCCAAGTGTGTTCCACACAACGATATTATAGCACAAAAAGATCGCCGGGGGAACTGTTTTTTTACAATTCCCGGCGATTTTTTTGGGTTTTTTGGGAGAGCCGACTCAGACCGGCGTCTGCTTCGGAACGATTTTATGGTTTTCCTGGTCGATCTCGAACCACGCGTCGGTTTCCGCCGCCAGGCGCTCGTTGTGGGTGACCATGATGACGCACTTTCCGTCCTCGTGGGCCAGGCGCTTGAAGATCGCGATGACCTGGTCTGAGGCGTGGGCGTCCAGATTGCCGGTCGGCTCGTCGGCAATGATGAAATCGCTGCCCGTCGCCAGGGCCCGGGCGATGGCCACCCGCTGCTGCTCGCCGCTGGAGAGCACGGAGGATTTCAGCTTCGTCTTCTTGCCCGTGATCCCCACGTCCTTGAGCTGGCGGGTCACGCCGTCCCGGGTGCGGTCCGTTTCGTTGTCGGTAATGTCCAGCGCGATTTCCAGATTCTCTCGCGCGTTCAGATAGGGAATCAGATTGAAGTTCTGATAGATCATGGAAACGCAGTTGCGCCGGTAGCTCGACAGGCCGATCTCCTGAATGTTCCTGCCGTCCAGCAGAACCGAGCCGCCGTAGTTGGTATCCAGCCCCGCGATCACGTAGAGAAAGGTGGTCTTGCCGGAGCCGGAGTCGCCGGTCAGGGCGTAGAACTTCCCGGTTTCAAAGCTGACGCTGGCGTCCTCATAAATCACGCGGCGGCCTTCGCCGTCGGGATAGCTGTAGGAAAGGTCCCTGACTTCCAGTTTCTTGCTCATTTTCTTGTTCCTC
>CAMHMK010000095.1 GCA_946186225.1 uncultured Clostridia bacterium | reverse complement strand
CGATCAGTCCTCGTTGGGGTAGGGCTCGAGGAAGGCGTGGAAGTGACGCATGGGCAGGTTGTGGCCCCAGACGATCCGCATGTTGGGGATGGACTCACGGTCCTCATAGAGGGCCTTGACCGCGGCGATCACATAGTCCATGTGCTCCTGGCTGTACATGCTGCGGTTGACCGCGAAGCGGACCACGTTGCAGATCTCGTCCTGCTGCTCGGGGGTCTTGAGGTCGTATTCCATGGAGAAGTCGCCGAGCTCCGCGGCACGGATGCCGTAGCGGCGGATCAGTTCCAGGGAGAAGGCCTGACCGGCGAACTTGTCGTGGCTGCGCTTGCCGTCGAAGAACTGGGTCATGTCGATGTAGGCGCCGTGGCCGCCGGCGGGCAGGATGACGCCCTTGACGCCGGCCTTGTAGAAGCCCTGGGCCAGATATTCGCACTGCTGGACGCGGGCTTCCTGATAGCGGAAGTTGCACTCCTCATAGAGGCCGGCTGCCAGCGCCATGATGTCGCGGCCGGACATGCCGCCGTAGGAGTCGTTGCCGTAGCAGGAGATCTGCTTGACCTTGAGCAGAACGCCGACGTCGGTCTTGACGGTGCCGTCGGGGTTGAAGTCGGAGAACTTTCTCCAGAAGCGGCCCTTGTCACGGAAGGCGAGCATGCCGCCCATGTTGGCGTGGCCGTTCTTCTTGGCGGACATGGTGAAGCCGTCGCAGTAGGAGAACATCTCGGTGGCGATCTCCGCGATGGACTTGTTCTCATAGCCCGGCTCGTTGACCTTGATGAAGTAGCAGTCCTCGGCCCAGCGGGCGACGTCGAACATGAAGGGGATGTCGTACTTGGCGGCGATCTTCGCGGTCTCGCGGATGGAGTGCATGGAGACGGCCTGACCGCAGACGGTGTTGTTGGTGATGGTGGTGTAGATCAGGGGGACGTTTTCGGGACCGACCTGCTGGATCAGCTCCTCGAGCTTCTTGTTGTCCATGTCGCCCTTGAACGGGTTCTTCTCATAGACGCCGCCCTCGGGGATTTCGTACAGGAGCTCCTTGTTGTAGAGGTTGCGGGGGATGGAGCCCATCTGCTTGATGTTGCCCTCGGTGGTGTCGAAGTGGCCGTTGGAGGGGATGGTGAAGACCTTGCCGGGATGGCGCTGGGACATGATCTTCTTGACCATCTCAAAGAGGACGGATTCCGCCGCGCGGCCCTGCTGGATCAGGAAGGTGTTGGGGCGTTCCATCTGGGCAGCGCCGCCGTTGAACAGGCCGCCCTCATACTCGCAGAGATAGAGCTCGTCCATCATCTTTTCGATGTCCTTGCAGTCGGTGCGGACCAGGTCAATGGACTTCTTCCAGTTCTTCTCGCCGCCGCGCTCAAAGACGTCGCGGAAGGCGTCGAGCAGGACGTAGTAGCCCTTGTTGCGGCCGTAGGACTCGTCGCCCAGGAACATGGCGGACCACTGCTGATCGGTCATGGCGGTGGTGCCGGAGTCGGAAAGCATATCAACGGTCAGAAGGCCGGCAGGGAACGCAAATTCGTTGTAATGGGTCGCCTTCAGGGCGCGCTCACGCTGCTCCATCGTGACCTCGGGGAGGTTCCGCGTCACATAGGTCAGGCTGCTCGGCGTCTTCACAGGAAGCTTGTACTCTTTGCTCATTGAAATTCTCCTCATATGTAAGGGCTTTTCGGGGCAAAACCCCGTCAGACGCAACTATTATATACAGATAAAGTGGAAAAGTAAAGTGTAAATTTGTATTATTTCGCTGAAAGCCGTCTGTGCAAAGGTACCGTTCAGCCCTCCCTCCTGCGTCGGGCGGCCAGACCTCCGGCCGCCGTCCCACCGAGCGTCAGACAGCCCGGCGGTCTGCAGTCTACCGTTTCGCAGGCGGCAGGGACAAGCGACACGCGAAAATCCCTCCCCTTGAGGGGAGGGTGGCATCCGGCGTCTCACGCAAGCCGGATGACGGGAGAGGTGTCATTTGTTCCGCTTTTGCATTCATCGGAACAGACTGCGCGAGAAAATCCCTCCCCTTGAGGGGAGGGTGGCATCCGGCGTCTCACGCAAGCCGGATGACGGGAGAGGTGTCATTTGTTCCCCTTTTGCGTCCGTCGGAACGGACTTCGATTCGGCAGGACACCTCTTCCGTCGCCTGCGGCGACACCTTCCCCTCAAGGGGAAGGACTGGGTGGAACTCGTTCCGTTTTTGCGTCCGTCGAAACGGACTGCGATTCGGCAGGACACCTCTTCCGTCGCCTGCGGCGACACCTTCCCCGCAAGGGGAAGGACTTCGGGCGGAACGGTTCCTGTGCAGAAGCACCGCAGGCGGAGCAAATACGCCGATTGGGGCTTTTCAAACCGGCGAAGCTGTGGTATAATATGGTATATCAGAAAGGAGTGACACAATATGGTAAAAACGATCCTGAAAATTGACGGCATGATGTGCGGCATGTGCGAGGCCCATATGAACGACGCGATCCGCAAGGCCTTCCAGGTGGAGAAGGTCTCCTCCTCCCACACGAAGCATGAGACCGAGATCGTCTCCGAGGCCCCGCTGGACGAGGAGCTCCTGCGGAAGACCGTCGCGGTCACCGGCTATGAGCTCAAGGGCATTACCAGCGAGCCCTACGAAAAGAAGCATTTCTCCCTCTTCGGCAAATAAACCCCACGCACAGAGGACCCCGGCTCCGCAGAGCCGGGGTCCTCTTGTCTTTCGCCGCGGGAGCCGCCTGGCTCCCGCGGATGTTGCGAATGATCGGCGATCTTACTTCCCCATATCCCGCCACAGGAAGGTGACGATCTGGACGCGCTGGCAGGGATCGGTGCGGCCGAAGACGGTGGCGGACTTGCCGGCGTAGATGCCGTTGGAGTAGGCCCACATGATGGCCTTGTAGTAGTACTTGCCCTTGACCACGTCAGTGAACGGATTGTCCACGTTGCCGACCTTCGGGCTGCCCTCATAGCGGTAGAGGAAGGTGATGATCTGCTCGATGTTGCAGGTATCGTTCGGGCTGAAGGTGGTGGCGCTGGTGCCGACCGTGATGCCCTTTTCGATGGCCCACAGGACAGCCTTGTAGTAGTACTTGCCGGAGGTGACGTCGGTGAAGGGGTTCTTGGTGGAGCTGGGCTCCGGCTGGCCGGCGGCACGCCACAGGAAGGTCATGGCCTGGGCACGGGTCACGGTCTGGGTGGGGCCGAACTTGGTCTTGGAGACGCCCTCGGTGATGCGGGGGTTGTGGGTGTAGGCCCAGTCGATGGCGGTGTGCTCATCGGTGCCGTATGCGGGCATGTCGGTGAACTTGATGCAGGGGCACTTGACCGTCGGGATGGTCTCGGTGCGGGTCTTGCCGCAGCGGCGGCAGGTGTAGGTCTTGACGCCGTCTTCCTGCTCGGTGGGCTCCTTGGTCACAACGCCTTCGTCCCAGTCATGGCCCAGCTTGGCCACATCGCTGCGCTTGGTGGTGGACTTGTAGGTCACGCCGTCGAATTCCACGGTGGCCGTGTAGGTGGTCACGCCGGCCTTGGTGCAGGTGGCAGCCTTGGTGACCTTTGCGGTCACGGTGCAGGCCTTGGTCTCGGTGTGGGTGAGGTCTCTGGCGCAGACGCGGGTGGCCGTGGCGGTCTTGCCATCCTCGCTGAAGGTGAAGGTCGGTTCGCTCCAGGCGTGCCCTGCCAGCGGAACGTCCTTGCGGATGGTGGTGTCGGTGTAGGTCTCGCCGTCGAATTCCACGGTGGCCGTGTAAGTGGTCTCGCCCAGCTCGGTGCAGGTGGCGGGCTTGGTGACCTTTGCGGTCACGGTGCAGGCCTTGGTCTCGGTGTGCGTCGGGTCGTTGGCGCAGGCGCGGCTGGCGTTGGCGGTCTTGCCGTCCTCGCTGAAGCTGATGAGGGGCGCGCTCCAGGCGTGGCCCAGGGCGGGTTCGCCTTCGACGTAGTAAATCTCCTGATAAATCTCTTCGTCAAATTCAGCGGTGGCAAGGTAGGCGATGTAGCCGGACTCGGTGCAGGTGGGCTCGCCGGAATTATCGATCTCCACGGTGCAGTCCTTGGTCTCGATGTGGGTCTCGTCGTTCATGCACACGCGGGTCGCGGTGGCGGTCACGTTGCCCGCTTCATCCTCGACGAAGGTGAACTGCGGGTAATCCCAGGAATGGCCATACGCGGAAATCACGTTGTGCTCGCGGAAGATTTCCTCGCCGCAGACGTCGCAGTAGCAGACTTCGTCCCAGCCGCCGTCCTCGGTGCAGGTGGGATCGACTTCGTTCTCGATGACGTAGTTGCCGTAGACATGGCCCGTCGCTTCGGTCGTGAAGGTCTCGCGGCTCAGCTCCTCGCCGCAGACGTCGCAGTAGATGACCTCGTCATAGCTGCCGTCCTCGGTGCAGGTGGGCTCGACTTCGTTCTCAATGACGGAGTAGCCGTAGACATGGCCCGTCGCTTCGGTCGTGAAGGTCTCGCGGCTCAGCTCCTCGCCGCAGACGTCGCAGTAGATGACCTCGTCATAGCTGCCGCCCTCGGTGCAGGTGGGATCGACTTCGTTCTCGATGACAATGGGGCCGGGCGTGTGGGCAGCCATGGGGACGTCGTCGCGGGTGGTGGTTTCGGTGTAGAGCTGGTCGTCAAAGGTGACGATCGCGGTGTAGGTGGTCACACCGACCTCGGTGCAGGTGGCGGGGGTGGTGACCTCAGCGGTCACAATGCAGTTCTTGGTCTCGGTGTGGGTCTCGTCATTGGCGCACACGCGGGTGGCCGTGGCGGTCTTGCCATCCTCGCTGAAGGTGAAGGTCGGCTCGCCCCAGTCGTGGCCCAGGGCGGTGTATTCCACATGCTCGCGGCTCAGCTCGGCGCCGCAGACGGAGCAGTAGACGACAGCGTCATAGCCGCCGGGAGCGGTGCAGGTCGGGGCGACCTCGTTCTCCTTGACCGCTTCAGCCGGGGTGTGGCCGGTGGCGGGCAGGTCGGAGCGGGTGACGGTCTCGGTGTAGGTCTCGCCGTCAAAGACGACCGTGGCCGTGTAGGCAGTCACGCCGGGCTCGGTGCAGGTGGGCTCGGTGGTGACCTCGGAGGTCACGGTGCAGACCTTGGTCTCGGTGTGGGTCGGGTCGTTGGCGCAGACGCGCAGGGCGATGGCGATCCTGCCGTTTTCGCTGAAGGTGAAGAAGGGGTCGCTCCAGGCATGGCCCAGGGCTTCCACATCCACACGGGTGGTCACGTCGGTGTAGGTCTCGCCGTCAAACTCGACGGTGGCGGTATAGGTGGTGACGCCGGCCGCGGTGCAGGTGGGCTCGGTGGTGACCTCGGAGGTCACGGTGCAGTCCTTGGTCTCGGTGTGGGCGAGGTCTCTGGCGCAGACGCGGGTGGCCGTGGCGGTCTTGCCATCCTCGCTGAAGGTGAAGGTCGGTTCGCTCCAGGCGTGGCCCAGGGCCTCGATGGTCTCGGTGTAGCTGTAGCCGCATTCGCAGGTGAAGGTGCGCAGGCCTTCCTCTGTACAGGTGGCCGCGGTGGTGACCTCCTCAGTCATGCTGTGGGCTTCGGCGGCGAAGACGGCGGTGTAGGTGACGTCATCTTCCACGGCAGGGAGCTCGTCGGTCAGGCCGTAGGTGTCGGTGCCGTCGGTCCAGCCGTCAAAGATGTAGTGGACTTCCTCGTCATAGTCCTTGGCAGGGGTCTGGCCGTCATAGGCGGGAACGGTTCCCTTGCGGACCTGCTCGGTCTTGAGGACCTCGTCCTCGTTCTTCCAGGTGACGTTCGCCAGATCCTCCGCGGAGTCCTCCTCCGCCGGGGTCCAGTGGGCGTAGACGGTGGCAGCCTCGGTGAAGACGGTCTCGGTGGTGACCTCCTCGCCGCCCTCGGCAGCAGTGAACCAGCCGAAGAAGTGGAAGCCCTCGCGGAAGGCCTCAGGCAGCGTCTCCAGGCGTCCGTTCACGGTTTCGGCGCTGGCAACGGCGCAGGTGCCGCCGTTGGGATCGAAGGTGATGAGGATGGGCAGGTTTTCGCCGGACTCATCCTGGCCGATCCAGTGGGCATAGACCGTGGCGGCCTCGGTGAAGACGGTCTCGGTGGTGACTTTTTCGCCGCCCTGGATCTCAGTGAACCAGCCGAGGAAGCTGTAGCCTTCCCAGGCAGCCTCGGGCAGCTCGGTCAGCTTGCCTTCCTCGTTGACCTCGGCGGTCTCAACGGCGCAGACGCCGCCGTTGGGGTCGAAGGTGACAAGGATGGGCAGGTTCTCGCCGGAGTCTTCGGCGGCAACGGTCCAATGGGCATAGACCGTGGCAGCCTCGGTAAAGACGGTCTCGAGGGTGACCTCCTCGCAGGTCTCGCTCTCCTCGGCTTCGGTGAACCAGCCGGCGAAGGCATGACCTTCCCATTCGGCCTCAGGCAGCTCGGCGAGCTTGCCTTCCTCGTTGACCTCGGCGGTCTCGACCTCGCATTCGCCGCCGTTGGGGTCGAAGGTAACGATGATCGGCAGATTCTCGCCGGAGGCCTCGCCGTTGAGGCGGTCCGTCGGCGCAAGGGGCTGCGCAAACACGCTGACGGGGAACAGGCTGATCATCATCAGCACTGCCAGCAGACAAGCCGTCAGTTTTCTGAGATTGTTCATGGTTTTAGCTCCTTCCGTATGTGGTCATTTCATGAAGATGCATTTGTGCGATTCTTGCCTGATTTTGATTATAGCATATTCATTGCCGATTCACAAGAGAAATCCTTGGAGAAATTCGAAAATTTTTAGAAGAATCC
>CAMHMK010000094.1 GCA_946186225.1 uncultured Clostridia bacterium | reverse complement strand
TTTTTCAATCTGTGGAAATTCATGATTTATTTACTTGCGCTCCGGGTTAAACTATGCTATACTGAATCCAGAGTCATATTCCCAAGAAAACAAACTATGGAGGTAAGATACAATGGATAAGATGTACAAAACCCTGTTCGCCATCATCGGCGTAGTTGCAGCTCTGGCCGCGATCGCTCTGGTCGTCAAGAAGTTCCTCTGCAAGGGCAAGAAGTGCGAGTGCTGCGGCGATACCGTCGAGGATTTCGTTGAGGAAGCCACCGAGAAGGCTGAGGACGCTGCCCAGGCCGTTGAAGAGAAGGCGGAAGAAGTCGTCGAGGACGTCAAGGAAGCCGTCGAGGACAAGGCCGAGGCCATTGCCGAAGAATTCAAGGATTACGCAGACGTGGAGCTCCCCAAGGAGGAGTAAGCCTTCCGATTCAGCCCCGGTTCCGCTACGCGGAACCGGGGCTGTTTCAGACTGTCAAAGAACTCGATCTCGGGTTTTTCGTCTGGGAATGAAACTATGAAACTGTGAAACTATGAAACTATTTCGGTGTCCCTTCGGGACGATTTAAATTGATTTCCCATATCGCAGATATGGGAAATACCACCATATTTTAATATTTTCATAGTTTCATATTCTTCCCTTGTCTTGCAGTTATTGACTCGTTCAGGGAACAGCCCTGCCGGTGCAAAGAGGCTTGCATTCTGCTCCGCGCGGGCGTATAATGAAGCTACTTTGAACAGTAAGGAGGTTTTTTATGAAAGCGCCCTTTTCCCCCTACCTGCTGCGGATCAAGCCGAGCCTGCAGCAGCTCGTCGCCCTGCTCCGGCGGGACTACGATTACGTGAGCGTTCTGGCCACCGACTCCGTCGGTCTGACGGTCTCCATCTCCCGCCGGGCCCGCTCCGTCGGCTCCGAGACCATGACCACCGAGCGCGGCGTGGTGGTCCGCCTCTACCGGGCGGGGCAGTACCGCGAATATGCCCTCAACGAATTTGACCCGGACCGGGTCGCCGAGACCGCTGCCCGCATCGAGGCGGAGTTGGCCGCCCAGCAGGCCGTTCTGGACGGCTGCAACACGAAGGTATATGCCACCGACGCCCTGTCCGACGAGCCCCTGACCCTCTTCGTGGAGCGCGAGACCGAGCAGCTCCCCGAGACCACCGACGTCAAGGCTCTTGTGGACCGCCTGACCGCACTCTCCGACCGCGGCATGGCGATGGACGAGCGGATGATCGATTGCATGACAAACGCCCAGTCCACCCATGTCTGTAAGCTCTTCCTGACCGAGCACCGGGACCTGAGCCAGAGCTACGTCTACTCCGAGGGCGTGGTCATTCCGATCATGCGCGGCGAGGACGGCTCTGTCCAGAACGGCTACGAGGGCGTATCCGGCCTGTGCGGGCCGGAGCTCTTCGAGCAGCTGGACGCCAAGCTGGATTCCAGCATGGCGATGGTCCGCGACCTTCTGCGCGCCGGACGCATCGAGCCGGGCGAATATGAGATCATCACCTCCCCCGAGGTCTCCGGCCTGATCGCCCACGAGGCCTTCGGCCACGGCGTGGAAATGGATATGTTCGTCAAGAACCGTGCGCTGGGCAAGGATTACGTGGGCAAGCGCGTCGGTTCTGACCTGGTGACGATGCACGAGGGTGCGCTCTGCGCCGAGAACGTGACGAGCTTCGCCTTCGACGACGAGGGCACGGCGGCGGGCGACGTGATCGAGATCGACCGCGGCATCCTCAAGACCGGCATCTGCGATGCGCTGAGCGCCCTGCGCCTGGGCATCGCCCCCACCGGCAACGGCAAGCGGCAGAACTTCGAGCACAAGGTCTACACCCGTATGACCAACACGATCTTCGACTCCGGTGAGGACAAGCTGGAGGATATGATCGCCTCCGTCAAGCGCGGCTATCTGCTGGAGGGCATGGAGAGCGGCATGGAGGACCCCAAGCACTGGGGCATCCAGTGCATCATCAAGCTGGGCCGCGAGATCGTGGACGGCAAGCTGACCGGCAAGGTCGTGGCCCCGATCATCATGACCGGCTATGTGCCCGACCTGCTGGGCGGGATCTGCATGCGCTCTTCCGACCGGGAAGTCTTCGGCAACGGCGGCTGCGGCAAGGGCTATAAGGAATGGGTCAAGGTCTCGGACGGCGGCCCCTATCTGAAAACGAAAGCGAGGTTGGGCTGATGCTGAACAAGGTCATTGAACTGCTGCGTGCCTCCGGCGTCTACGCCTGGGAGGTCACGGATGTGAAGACCCACGGCTGGGAATTCTACTTTATCCGCCACGCCCTCGACCAGAACCGGGCGAAGGACGTGGAGCACATCACCCTCAAGGTCTACCAGAAGGACGACGAGGGCATGGGCAGCGCCTCCGCGGAGCTGGCCCCCACAGCGAACGAGGCCGAGGCCAAGGCCCTGATCGAGAGTTTGGCCTACCGTGCCACCTTGGTCCACAACAAGCCCTACGAGCTGAATCCGCCCCGTCCCGCCTCGGGCGGCGGCGAGACCGCCGCGCCAGACGTGGCCGCGATCGCGAAGGACTTCCTCACCGCCATGCAGTCCTTGCCCGAGACGGCCACCGAGGATATCAACAGCTATGAGATCTTCGTCAGCGCCAAGACCCGCCGCCTGATCACCTCCACCGGCATCGACGTGACCGAGACCTTCCCCGAGAGCATGATCGAGGTGGTGGTCAACGCCCGGCGCGAGGGCCATGAGATCGAGCTCTACCGCAGCTACGACAGCGGCACCTGCGACGCCGCCGGCCTGGCCCGCGATCTGGCGAAGACCATGCAGTACGGCAAAGATCGCCTTGTCACGAGCCCGACCCCGAACCTCGGCAAGGCCGACGTCCTGTTCTCCTCCGCCGCAGCGGTGGAGATCTACCGCTGGTTTGCGGCAAAGCTGGACGTCCGGATGGTCGCCCGCCGCATGAGCGACTGGGAGCCCGGCAAGCCCGTTGCCCCGGAATTCCGCGGCGACCGGCTGACGCTCACGGCCCTCCGCAGCCTGCCCAACTCCTCCAAAAACTGCCGCTATGACGCCGAGGGCGCCCCGATCCGCGACCTGGTCCTGCTCCGGGACGGCGTAACCGAGCACTATATCGGCGGGCGGATGTTCGCAAGCTACCTGGGGCTCGACGACTGCTTCATTCCCTCCAACCTGGCCGTCAGCGGCGGCACCCGCACCGAAGCAGAGCTCCGGCAAGGGGCTTACTTAGAGGCGGTGGAGTTCTCCGACTTCCAGGTGGACCCCATGACCGGCGACATCTTCGGAGAGATCCGTCTGGGCTACTGGCACGACGGCGAGAACTGCACCGTCGTATCCGGCGGCTCGGTCTCCGGCTCCATGCGCGACTTTGTACAGGCCCTGTATGCCTCCGAGGAGACCGTCCTGTACAACAACTGGCGCATCCCCGCCCTGACCCGTCTGGGCGGCGTGACCGTCACCGGCGTCGACTGATGGACGCCGAGCGCGAGGTCCCGATCCGGGCCCTGGGCAAGGCCCTGCGCCTGCTGGACCTTCTGGCCGAGCGGCGGCAGCCCATGACCCTGACCGCCTTGGCAGAGGCCACTGGCTATCCCAAGAGCACGGTCTACGCCCTGCTTTCCAGCATGCGGGCCTATTCCTACGTGGAGCAGCAGCCCGACGGCCGCTACTTCCTGGGCATCCGCCTCTATGAGTGCGGGCGGGCGGTCAGCGGGGCATGGGACGTCACCGCCCTGGTGCGGCCTTATCTGGAGCGGCTGGCCGAGCTGACCGGAGCGACCGCCGTCGTGACCCTGCTCGAGCGCGGCCACATCATCAACCTGGAGCAGGTCGCGCCGCCGGCCGGCGTCCAGGTCCTCTCCGAGATGGGGGTCCGCCTGCCGGTTCACGCCACGGCCCAGGGCAAGCTGTATCTTGCCCTGCAGTCCGACGCGGACGCCATGGCCCTGCTCCGGACCGAGGGGATGCCCGCCTTCACCCCCCACACCCTGGTCACCCACGAGGCCATGCTGGAGCAGCTTTCCCGCATCCGGGCCGACGGCTTTGCCGTCGAGGACGGGGAATACAAGATCGGGCTCCGCGCGGTCTGCGCCCCGGTCTATGACCGGGCGGGGGTCCCCCGCTTCGCCGTGGGCGTGGTGGGTCTCTTCCGCCGGGTACGGTCGGAGGCCTTCACCGACGCCACCGCCGCCGTCCGGGACGTGGCAGCCCAGCTCTCGGCAGCGATTTGATCCTGAAACGCAATGAAACCGTTCAGGCCGATCCCGGCGCTTTTCACCGGGGCCGGCTTGAACGGTCAATTTGTCTGCCGTGTGGTTTCTCGGTTACGATCAGAAGCCTGCGCAGACTCAGAAACAGGTTGACCAGATGGGAGACGCAGTAGGTCCCCAGATAGCCCCAGAGGCCGAAGCGGGGGACCGTGGACCAGAGGCCCGCCACGTCGATCACGTTCGTGAGGCTGTTATATCGCACCAGATACAGCTGCTGGCCCAGACCCTTTTGCAGGCCGTCCACAATGGCGTCCAGATACAAAAACAGGACCAGCGGGGCAAACAGCCGAAGCTCGCGGCCAACAGCGGCGCTGCCGAAGATGACCCGCCCCAGGCCGTCGCCGAGGGTATAGAGCAGGGTGAAGACCCCCAGAGCAAAGCCGCTGACCGTCAGGAGGCTCTTTTTCACCAGGGCACGCAGGCGTTCTGCCTCTCCCCGCGCCTGGAGACGGGCCATCTCCGAGACGAGGACCTCCGACAGGGAGAAGATCAGCTCCCCGGGGAACCAGAGAAGCGGAAAGACCATGCCGGAGATCCGCCCATAGGCCGCCAGCGCCGCATGCCGGGAGCCGTGCCGCTCCAGACCCCAGGGGATCAGAAACTGCTCGACCGCCGAGAGCCCGGCGCGGAGATCGTCGTTCAGGGCCAGGGGCACGCACAGCCGCACCACCTCTGCTCCCAGCAGGCGGTCCGGCTTTACCGCCGTCCGCCGGAAGCGCCGCCAGAGCAGGCAGAAGGAAACGCCCGCTCCGAGGCCGCTGCCCGAGACCACGACGGCGCAGACCGCAGAGAGGTCCCGGACCGGGCGGAGCAGGCACAGGGTCCCGCAGATCGTGACCGCCCGCTCGATCAGCTCCACACCCACCAGCTCCCGCACCCGTCCGCAGGCCGTGAAGCTGCTGTGCAAAACCGCCGAGAGCATGGACAGCGGCAGGAGCAGGCCCATCATTCGCAGGGCCGGGACGGTCCGCGGCTCCAATAGGAGCCTTGCCGCCAGCGGCCCCGCCAACAGGATCAGCCCGAACCCCACCGCCGCGCTGACGCAGAAGCCATAGCGCAGGCAGCCGCCCACCGCCGCAGACACCCCGGGCCGGTCGCCCCTGCCCCAGGCCGCGGAGACAAGCTGCAGAGCCGCCACCCGCACCCCCGAGGAGGCCAGGGTCCCGGCAAAGCCGCCCACGGTCAGCACCAGCTGCAAGATCCCCATGCCCTCGGCACCGATCCGGCCCGCCAGCACCCGCTGAAACAGGACTCCGACGCCCCGCAGCGTCAAGGCGCTGACTGCCAGCAGCGCCGTCTGCCGAATCAGCGTCCGTCGCTTCCATTCCGCCCGCATACCATCCCCCCGCAGCAAGCATACGCCGGCGGCGCAGCAAAGATGCCGCAAGCATACGCCGGCGGCGCAACTAAGATGCTGCGCCGCCGGCGTATCGAATGAAAATATGAAATTATTAAAATATGAAACTATGATGGTATTTCCCAAATCTTCGATTTGGGAAATCAATTCAAATCGTCCCGAAGGGACACCGAAATTTTTTCATAGTTTCATAGTTTCATTCAGATCTGTCTGACGCAAAAAACTGCAGCGTCATCTCACGGCTCGAAGGGCCGCATGGTCTGCTTGTAGGGCTGGGGCGGCGGGGGCGGTATCGACGCGCGGGCGTGCTTTTGCGCCCGACGGTAGTTGATGCCGGCGCCGAGAAAGACGATGAAGACCAGGATATAGATGCTCAGCACCAGAATGATGACCGAGCGCAGGCTGCCGTAGAACGAATAGGCGCCCTCCTGACCGGTCAGCCAGCTGAAGATCGTCATGACCAGGTTCATCGTGAGGGAGGAAAACAGCGCGCCGGGCAGCTGTCTGCGGAAGCGCTGGGGCTTTGCCGGCAGGAAGGCATAGAGGAACTGGAACACCAGCAGGAGGATTCCCTCGGAGATCAGGAAGTTGACAGCACGGACCAGCCAGTCGGCAGCGGAGCCGTCGAAAAACACCTGGTTCGCCGCCTGCAGGATCTGGTGCGAATAGAAGGACATCAGCAGGATCCCGGTCAGGCCCAGCAGAAAGATGATCGTATACAGCGTGCAGATCCCGCGCACAAACAGATAGCCGCGGGTTTCCTGCAGGTTGTAGATCACGTTCAGGGCCTTGCGGATCGCCATAAAGGCGGTGGCGGCGGACCAAAGGACGAAGACCAGGGAGAAGGTCAGGGTCCCGGAGCTGGAGGAGGCGAAGACGGATTCGACGATCTCCTCGATAAAGCTGCGCCCGGCGGCGGGAATGACGGACAGGATGAAGTCCACCACATTCTGCGGCTTCAGCGGAGTCATGGAGGAGAGCGTAAAGGCCAGCATGAGCATCGGAATCAGAGCGGTAAACAGGAAAAACGAGGTCTCGGCGCAGTAGGTGATGATCTTGCTTTCATTCCACCAGCGGAAAAAATCTCCGACCCCGGAAAAGAACGACCGGACGCCGGAACCGACCTTTTTCATGTGTGCACCACCT
>CAMHMK010000093.1 GCA_946186225.1 uncultured Clostridia bacterium | reverse complement strand
CCCAGTGCTATAACCACCCCTCCATCGTCTGCTGGGGCGTCAGCAACGAGATCACGATCTCCACGAAGAACAACAAGGACATGCTGGATAACCACCGCGTCCTCAACGACCTCTGCCACAAGATGGACCCGACGCGCTTTACGACCCTGGCCTGCTACGCGATGTGCGGCCCCTTCAACCCCGTGGCGCACATCACCGACGTGGTCAGCTGGAACCTGTATCTGGGCTGGTACGTGCCGGGCCTGTTTCTCAACGACCTGTGGATGGACTTTTTCCACACCGTCTACCCGGACCGCTGCCTGGGCTACTCCGAATACGGCTGCGAGGGCATGCCGAACCTGCATTCCAGCCACCCGAAGCGGGGCGACCACAGCGAGGAATACCAGGCCAAATACCACGAGTATATGCTCGAGTGCTTTCAGCGCCACCCCTGGCTGTGGGCCACCCACGTCTGGAACATGTTCGACTTTGCCGCCGACGCCCGCGACCAGGGCGGCGAGCCCGGCATGAACCACAAGGGCCTGGTGACCTTCGACCGAAAAACGCGCAAGGACAGCTTTTATCTCTACAAGGCCTGGTGGTCGAACGAGCCCTTCGTGCATATCTGCTCCAAGCGCTTTGTGGACCGGACAGAGGAGAAGATCGAGGTCAAGGTCTACTCCAACCTCAACGAGGTGACGCTGTTTGTAAACGGCGACAAGCTGGAGACGAAGCATGGTGAGCACGTCTTCACCTTTACGGTGCCCATGAGCAGCGAAACGAAGATCCGCGCCGTCAGCGGCGAGTGCGCCGACGAGGCCGTGTTCCGCAGGGTCTCGAAGCCCAACCCCGCCTATGTCCTCAAGGACGCGGGCGACAAGGGCGCCAACTGGACCAACAAGGAGTAAGCCGATGAAGCAGCAGGTCTTCAACCCCTATCTCCCCAGCTGGGAGTACGTCCCGGACGGCGAGCCGCACGTCTTCGGCGATCGGGTCTATGTCTACGGCAGTCACGACGCCTTCGGCGCGCCGATCTTTTGCGTCAACGACTATGTCTGCTGGTCGGCCCCGGTGGACGACCTCTCGGACTGGCGCTGTGAGGGCGTGATCTACAAAAAGACCCAGGACCCGGGCAATCCCCTCGGCATCCGCAGCCTCTACGCGCCGGATGTGACCCGGGGGCCGGACGGGCGCTATTATCTCTACTACGCCTTCGATTTCCTCGGCGAGATGGGCGTCGCGGTCTGCGATACCCCGGCGGGGAAGTATGAGTTTTACGGCAAGGTCCGCCACAAAAACGGCAGGGTCTGGGGCAAGCAGTCGGGCGAGCAGTTCCCCTTTGACCCCGGCGTGTTGACGGACGACGACGGCCGCGTGTGGCTCTATTCCGGCTTTGCCACCAAGGTGCCCTTCGTCGCCTCCCGCTGGCACGATCTGCGCAACGACGGCGGCGTGGTGATGGAGCTGGAGCCGGACATGGTGACGATCAAAACCGAACCGAAGCTGCTCTTCCCGACCAGGGATAAACCCGGCGCCTTCCCCCACTCCTTTTTCGAGGCCAGCTCCATCCGAAAGGTGGACGGGAAATACTGCTTTGTCTATTCGTCGCAGTATAACCACGACCTCTGCTACGCCATGTCGGACCGTCCCGACGGCGGCTTTGAATACGGCGGCGTGCTGGTGGATCTGGGCGATCTGTACTTAAACGGCAACGAAGACGAGAGCCACGCCAATAACTACCTCGGCAACACCCACGGCGGGCTGCTGAACATCGGAGAGGACTGGTATATCTTCTACCATCGCCAGACAAACCGCAGCTCCTATGCCCGCCAGGCCTGCGCCGAGAAGCTGGAGCGAACGACGGACGGCGGCTTCAAGCAGGCGGAAGTGAGCTCCTGCGGCCTCAACGGCGGTCCGCTGAAGGGAAAAGGGCGCTATGAGGCCCGCATTGCCTGCAACCTCTGGGCCAATGGCCACGCCACCGGCCGCGTGGACGGCGCGAACCCAAAGAAGCGGCTCCGCGATCATCCCTATTTCACCCAGTCCGGCAGAGACCGGGAGGAACACGGCGACCAGTACATCGCCAACATGCGCGACGGCGCAACGGCAGGCTTCAAATACTTCCTGTTTGACGGGACGGAAACGCGTATCCGCGTCGAGGGGCGCGGCAGCGGCAGCTTCCTGGTCTCGGACGGACGGAAAACCGTGGCCGACGTGCCTGTAAACGGCGAGGGAGCATTTCGTATCGACGAGGGCGTTCATCCGCTCTTCTTTGAATACCGGGGCGAAGGCCCGGCAGATTTTCTTTTCTTCGAGATCAGATAGAGGAGGACAAAAGCATGGAAAGCACACAGGCCGTCAACCGCGCCAAACAGTGGCAGGTCGCGCTGTTTCCCTTCAATAACGCCGCGACCAACGTCTATTTCGCCTTTTACACCTATTTCACCTACTACGCGATCATGTACCTGTCCGGCTCCACCGCCGCCGCACTGGGCGGGACGGTAGCCAGCGCCGCCGTCGTTCTGGCGATCAGCACCTTCAACAGCCTCTTCGCGCCGCTGATGCGCGTGTTCGACGGCATCACCGACCCGATCTGCGGCTCGCTGATGGACCGAACGCAGACCCGCTTCGGGAAGTTCCGCCCCTTCATGGTCGTCGGAAACTGCCTGCTCGCCCTGTCTCTGCTGCTGATGATGGTCTTCTTCCGCGGCCTGCCGGACAGCATGGGGACGCTGCGCTGGGTCGTGTACATCGTCAGCTACATCGTCTATGTCATTGGCTACACCGCCCAGTGCGCCTGCACCAAGGCGGGGCAGACCTGCCTGACCAATGACCCGAAGCAGCGCAGCCAGTTCGTGATCTGGAACATGATCGGCATGATCGGCTCCATTGTGCTCATCAACGTCATGGCCGGCGGCGTGCTGACCAACGAGGCCATCTGCGCCAAGGGCACCATCCGGTACGAGGTGGACGGCGTGCTGCAGACCCTCCGGGGCGCGGCCTATGGGCCCCAGTTTTACAACATCATGGTGCCCTTCGTCATCATCCTGTCCGCAATCTACACCGCGATGGCGGTGGCCGCCATTGCCGAGAAGGATCGCCCGGAGTTCTGGGGCGTGAGCGAAAAGCCCGCCACCTTCAAGGACTATGTCGGCATTCTGAAGGGCAACAAGGAGATCCGCTGGCTGGTGACAAGCGCCGGGCTCAACAAGCTCGCCTCCACCGTCGCCACCTCCGGCACTGTGGCCTTTCTGGTCTATGGCTGCCTGATGGGCGACTACAACGGCCTGTTCATTCCCTTCTACGCTCTCTGCTTTGTGTTCATGGGCGTCTTCTTCCTGTGGGGCAGCAAAACCGCGGGCGCCAAAGGGCAAAAGCGCGGCGTGGCGCAATTCACCTGCTTTGCCTTCCTGTTTTACATCGGCGTGCTGATCCTGCTGTGCCTCTATGACCACAACAACCCCGCCACCTGGCTCAGCCTCTTCTCCACGGAGGGCGGCTTCCACATCACCATCAATCTCTATACGGTGCTGTTCATCGTCCTCTACGGCTGCGGCTACGGCGCCTTCAACTGCTGCGATAACCTGACGATCCCGATGGTGGCGGACTGCACCGACTACGAGACCTACCGCAGCGGCAACTATGTGCCCGGCATCATGGGCACCGTGTTTTCGCTGGTGGACAAGCTGATCTCCAGCCTGCAGACCCTGCTGCTGCAGCTGTTCATCGTGTTCCTCGTGCCCGGCCTCAACGCGCTGCCCGCCGAGGGCACGCCCTACATGGAGGGCATGAAGCTCTCCGCCGTCATCTGCTTCTGCCTGCTGCCGATGGCGGCCTGGCTTGTCACCATCTTCTGCATGACCCGCTACTCCCTCTCCGGCGAGAAAATGCGCGAGGTGCAGGCGGTCAACGCCGTGCGCAAGGCGGCCGTTCAGGGCGGCATGAGCATGGAACAGGCCATGGAGACCTGGCAGACCATCGACCAGGTGCCGGAGCGCTTCGTTCAGCAGGTGGACAAAAAGGACGAGAAGCAGAGCTTTCTCGACCGCGTGTACGAGAAGTATTTCACCATAACCGAAAAGACCGGCGGCGTGCCGTCCTCCCAGGCTATTGAGATCCCGGATTAACAGGAAGGAGCGCTCTAATGAAATCCGTTCACTTTAACGACGGTTGGTTTGTCAAGCATTTGGATGACACGGGAAATGGAATCCCCGTATCGCTGCCCGACGACGCGATGCTCCGGGAAGAGCGCACGCCGCAGGCGCTGGGCGGCCTGAATGTAAGCTGGTTTGAGGGGCGGGATTATCTCTACACCAAGCGCTTTTCGCTTAGCCCGGAGGAGGCCGTGCAGCATCTGGTGCTGGAGTTCGAGGGCGTCTACCGGAAGGCCGAAGTGCGTATCAACGGCCAAAAGGCCGCCTTCCGGCCCTACGGCTACACAAACTTCTACGTCCCTCTCGATGGGCTTGTCCATGAGGGCGAAAACACCGTAGAGGTCGTTGCCCGCAACGCCGATCAGCCCAACTCCCGCTGGTATTCGGGCGCGGGGATCTACCGCCCTGTGAAGCTGTGGAGCTCTGGGAAAGAGCACATCGAGCTCAACGGTGTGAAGCTGCGCACCCTGTCCATCGACCCTCCGACGGTGGAGATCTCGGTGAAAACCAGCGGCGAGGGCCCCCTGAGCATCGAGATCCTGGACGGCGGGAAGAAACTCGCCGCCGTCTCCGGCGAAGCGCGCGTCTTTACCGTAAGGCTCCCGGTAGCCGCCCTGTGGAGCCCGGAGCACCCGCAGCTCTATACCTGCCGCGTGAAGTACGCGGAGGACGAGGCCGCGGAGCGCTTCGGCCTGCGGACGCTGTCCTGGGGAAATGATGGAATGAAGCTCAACGGCGAGCGCGTCATTCTGCGCGGCGCCTGCGTCCACCATGACAACGGCCTGCTGGGCGCGGCCTGCGATCCGGACGCGCTGGAGCGCCGGATCCGCATTCTGAAAGAAAACGGCTACAACGCCCTGCGCTCGGCCCACAACCCCTGCTCCAAGACCGCGCTGGAGATCTGCGACCGCCTCGGCATGCTGGTGATGGACGAATACATCGACCACTGGTACATCCACAAGACCCTGCATGACTATGTGGAATACTTCGACGCGTGGTGGAAGCAGGATCTGACCGACATGGTGGAAAAGGACTACAACCACCCCTGCGTGGTGCTCTACTCTACTGGCAACGAGGTCGCGGAGACGGCGCAGCCCAGGGGCATCGCGCTGGTGAAGGAGATGACTGAGTTCCTGCACGCGCTGGACGACAGCCGCCCTGTCACCTGCGGCATCAACATCTTCTTTAACTTCCTCAACCACATCGGCTTCGGGCAGTATTCCGACGAGAAGGCCGCCAAGGAGGCGGCGCGGAACGCCAAGGCCAAGGCCGAGGGCAAGAAGGCCAGGGAGCGCTCTACCGGCTCGAAATTCTTCAACGATCTGGCCGGCATCATGGGCGCGGACTTCATGAAGATCGGCGCCACGCTCCACGGAAGCGACGTGACCACCCGCGAGGCCTTTGCCAACATGGACGTCGCCGGGTATAACTACGGCGAGAAGCGCTATCGGCATGACTTGAAAAAATACCCCGAGCGCCTGATCCTCGGCTCGGAGACCTTCTGCTTCGACGCCTATCAATTCTGGGAGCTCGCGAAGACCGAGCCGCGCCTGATCGGCGACTTCGTCTGGGCGGGCATCGACTATCTGGGCGAGGTCGGCATCGGCTCCTGGGAATACAGCGACTACGCGCCGCGCTTTGACAACGGCTGCGGCTGGATCAGCGCAGGCAGCGGCCGCATCGACCTGACGGGCAAGCCCTTGGGCGAGGCGCTCTATACCAGAGTCGCCTTCGAGCTGGAAAAGGGCCCGTTGATTGCGGTGCGTCCCCTCTGCCACGAGGGCAAACACAGCCCCAGCGCCTGGAAGATGACCAACGCCATGCCCAGCTGGAGCTGGCGCGGCTGCGAGGGCAAAACGGCCCATGTGGAGGTCTATGCCAGAGCAGCCGGCGTGGAGCTGCTGGTCAACGGCGCGAGTAAGGGCAAAAAAGCCTTCCAAAACGATTGCCTGTTCCCCTTCAAGGTCCCCTATGAAAACGGAACGATCGAGGCGGTCAGCTACGATGCAAGCGGAAAAAAGATCGGCAGAGACCGGCTCGTGACCGCCGGGGAGGAGACCCTTCTGCAGGCGGTTCCAGAGACAGCTACCGTCAAGGCCGGGCATCTGGCCTTTGTCCGCCTGAAATACACCGACAAAAACGGCGAGACCAAGCCCACGGAGCGCGGGATCATCGACGTGACCGTGGAGGGCGGCAAGCTGCGGGCTCTCGGCTCCGCCTGTCCGTATTACGAGCGGAGCTATCTCAACAGCAGCTGCGACACCTATTACGGTGAGGCGTTGGCCATCGTGGAGGCCGGTGAGGTCGGTATACTGAGACTGCACGCCTCGGATGGAAGCCTGTCCGCCGAAACTGAAATGGAGATCATCGACTGAAAGAGCTTTTTCTTCTCCCTCCTCTTTATCCGAAGTGCAGCCCCCGCCTCCAGGTGGAACGGGGGCTGCATGAAAAACGCAGCGACAGATTGTAACAGTTTATCGTCTCTTTTCGTACGAGAGCAGTGTGCATAAATTTTGATACAGTTTTGCCCAAACGGGCGGCCTTTTGACATTGTAAAGGGCCGCCCGTTTTTCTATGATGAAATCAGGGAAGCCCTATTCTGGCACGGAGGGAATACGATGAAAAAACAGAGAAAAACCAGAGATCCGGAGCATATCGGCTTTAAGGAATGCTTCGGCACAACCACCCTTTC
>CAMHMK010000092.1 GCA_946186225.1 uncultured Clostridia bacterium | reverse complement strand
GAATGATCCGCTTTCGCACCCCGTCTTTCTGCTGATTGCGCAGAGAGGCGGGGTTTGCTGTAAAAAAATCCTTCCCTCTTTGTTATGTTTTCCGCGATTTCCTGTCTTTATCGGTGAAAGGCCTTTCAAACAGAAATGAGGTGACGAATTGGACGACATTGAGATTTTAGACCTGTTCCGGGCAAGAAAGGAAGAAGCCCTCGCGCAGACGGAGATCAAGTACGGCAATTACTGTCTGAGCGTGGCAAATCGGATCCTGGGCAGCATCAGCGACGCGGAGGAGTGTGTGAACGATACCCTGCTCCAGGCCTGGAACGCGATCCCGCCTGCGGAGCCGACGGTGCTTCGGATCTACCTGGCGAAGATCACCCGCCGCCTTGCGATCAACCGCTACCACGCGGCACGAACGCAGAAGCGCGGCGGGGGCGAGGTAGAAGCCGTCCTGGACGAGCTGGCCGAATGTGTCGGTCAACGCATGACGCCCGAGGACGAGCAGATCGCAAAGGATCTGTCAGACTTCATCCGCGGCTTCGTCCGCGGACTGCCGGACACGGAGCGCAGTATCTTCCTGCGCCGCTATTTCTACGCCGAACCGGTCAAGACGATCGCCGAGCGCCTGGGCTGGTCCCCGACACGCGTCTCCGTTACCCTGGCCCGCACCCGGAAAAAGCTCCGGGCGGCACTGATCAAGGAGGGATATTTCAATGAATGAAATGACGTTGTTTGAAAGCTTCAACGCGGTGGACGAAGAGCTGCTGGAGAGAAGCGAATGCAAACTGCAGAAGCGTCGTTACGGACGTGTTTTCCGGGCGGCCATCGCCGCGGCGGCGATCCTTGCATCGTTCAGCATCGTCGTGGCGGCCAGCCCGACCCTGCGGGGCTGGATCTTCGGCGTAAAGGTCGAATCTGTCACAGCACCGAGCGCGGAAGGCCGTGACGACGGAGCGATATTCTGTGACGGCTTTCTGACCCTGACGCCGGAGGTTGAAATGGATGCGTCCGCGCCGGGTACGATTGAGACCTTTTATGCGCCGACTTATCTGATCGAGAACTGGAAGCCCGGACGCGTCGAATTCTCGTCTGCGGGGAAGGCGGACTTGGAAGAACTCGTAAGCGCCATGCGGCACGACGGCACGTCCCTGTGGTGGGACGACCCGGAAACGGAAACAGGTGCAAATTTCTGCCAGTATGCAAGACGGAAGGGCAGCGGTTCGAAGCTTCGGCTGAACCTCGGCTATGCGAAGGACTATGAGCTGATGACCGTGACCTTGGCGGGGCAGAACATGGTATGCGTGGCCGTTCCGGCCTCTGATATCCAGTCGGAAAACGGGATCGTCGCGCGTCAAAGCGCATTCCGGATTTTGATCTGGTCGGATGGAAGCTACCTGTATACGCTGCGTCTGGATGAGCGCGTATCGGATGAAACGGCGGAGCGCATCATCCGCAGTCTGGAGCCGGTGGACGATATCCTTGCCTGTCAGGAGTGGGAGTTCGGGAACCCATAGCTGTTACCACGGAAGAACCTGAAAATCGGTACGAGCGGAAAGAACGCTCGTACCGATTCTTCGTTTCCGGTTTTGGGAATGATCGGAAAAAACTTGCGAAAATCGCTTTCTTTTAGTTGCAAAACCCGGATGGTTCGGTTATAATCAATCCAAATGACGAAATGGGCCTCCGGGCGGCGCAGGCGGCGCGGATCGGAGGCGAAAGGAAAAGATGATGTCAACCTTTATTTGGACGATTCCGCAGCGGGGACCGCATTAGCAGGCCAGGCGCTCCCATCCCCCATTGCTGAAATCACCGACAAGGAGTATCGATATGTCCACCCTGAAAGAAGAAATCTCCCGCAGACGGACCTTTGCGATCATCTCGCACCCCGATGCGGGCAAAACGACCCTGACCGAAAAATTCCTGCTCTACGGCGGCGCGATTGCCCAGGCGGGCGTGGTCAAGGGCAAGAAAAACTCCCGCGCGGCGGTCTCCGACTGGATGGAGATCGAAAAGCAGCGCGGCATCTCCGTCACCTCCTCCGTGATGCAGTTCCAGTACGGCGGCTTCTGCATCAACATCCTGGACACCCCGGGCCACCAGGACTTCTCCGAGGACACCTACCGCACGCTGATGGCCGCGGATTCCGCCGTGATGGTCATCGACTGCTCGAAGGGCGTGGAGGCCCAGACGCGCAAGCTCTTCAAGGTCTGCGCGATGCGGCACATCCCGATCTTCACCTTCATCAACAAGATGGACCGCGAATCGAAGGACCCCTTCGACCTGCTCGACGAGCTGGAACACGAGCTGGGCATCGAGACCTGCGCGATGAACTGGCCCATTGGCTCGGGCAAGGAGTTCCGCGGGGTCTATGACCGCCAGAACAGCCAGCTCCTGCTCTTCTCCGGCGTCAACGGCAAGAGCAAGGCCGAAAAGCAGGCCATTGACCTCTACGACCCGGCGGTCTCCGAGATCATCGGCGAGCAGAAGCACAGCCAGCTGATCGAGGACGTGGAGTTGCTCTCCGCGGGCCGGGAATTCGACTTGGAGGAGGTCCGGCGCGGCAATCTCAGCCCGGTCTTCTTCGGCTCCGCGCTGAACAACTTCGGCATCGAGCCCTTCCTGGAGGAGTTCCTGCGCATGACGCCCCCGCCCCTCTCCCGCACCGCCGACTGCGGCGTGATCGACGCCTTCTCCCCCGACTTCTCTGCCTTCGTCTTCAAGATCCAGGCCAACATGAACAAGGCCCACCGCGACCGCCTGGCCTTTATGCGCATCTGCTCCGGCAAGTTCCAGCGCGACGCGGAATACTACCACGTCCAGGCGAACCGCAAGATGCGTCTGTCCCAGCCTCAGCAGTTGATGGCAGCCGACCGCGAGATCGTGGACGAGGCCTATGCAGGCGACATCATCGGCGTCTTCGACCCGGGTATCTTCTCGATCGGCGACACGATCACGACCCCCGGGCAGAAGTTCCGCTACGCCGGCATCCCGACCTTCGCGCCGGAGCATTTCTCCCGCGTCAGCCCGCGCGACACGATGAAGCGCAAGCAGTTTTTGAAGGGCACGGAGCAGATCGCCCAGGAGGGCGCGATCCAGATCTTCAAGAAGCCGGACACCGGCATGGAGGAGGTCATCGTGGGCGTCGTGGGCACCCTGCAGTTCGACGTCTTCCAGTACCGGATGAAGAACGAATACGGCGTGGACCTGCGCATGGAGGGCCTGCCCTATGAGGAGCTGCGCTTCATCCGCAGCAGCCCGGTCCCGGAGAAGGATCTGAACCTCTCCTCCGACGTCGAGCTTTTGGAGGACTACCGCGGCCGGAAGCTGCTGGTCTTCTCCTCCTATTGGGCCATCGACTTCACCGTCCGCCGCAACCCCGGCCTGGAGCTGGGCGAGACCGCGGACTAAGCGAAATAACACAACGCCCCCGCGTGGTTTCACCGAAACCACGCGGGGGATCGTTTTAGCGGATCACGGATGGGTCATTGGCGGGAGCGATCGCACTTCGAGCAGGCGCCGCAGGAGGCGCAGTTGCCGCCGCAGGCGTGCTTTCCGGCTTTATGGTCGCGGATCATGCTTCGGATCACCAGGAAGCAGGCCAGGGCGATGACCGCGATCAGAACGAGATTGATCCAGTTGTGGGCAAACCAGTCAGCCATTTCGGGTGACCTCCTTTCCCGATCCCGCTTGCGCGAAATCGAAGCAGTGTTCTGTGATAGGCTTTGCCGTTTTCTGCATTTTATCCGAGAAATACGGAAAAGTCAAGCGTATGCCTGCATTCAGGGCCGGCCCCGTTGGGAGCCAGCCCTTTTGCAGGATCATAGGGATCGGATCGTTCTCAGCGAACGGTCAGCTTATTGGCTTCCTTGTAGGGCCGGAAGAGCATGTAGACGATGCACGCCAGAAGCGCAAAGGCTGCGATCAGACCGATCACCTGCGTACTGCCGACGAAGAGCAGGCCGATCTGATAGGTGATCAGGGCAATCGCGTAAGCAAACAGGCACATATAGGCGATTGCAAAGGCCGTCCACTTGCCGCTGTTCATCTCGCGCTTGATCGCGCCCATGGCAGCGAAGCAGGGAGCGCAGAGGAGGTTGAAGATCATGAAGGCAAAGGCGGCGAGCTTGCCGTGACCGCCGGACATGTTGTTGAAGTCCTCTTCCACATTGTTCCAAATCACGGAGCCTTCGTCGTCCCAGTCGTCGGCGTCGGTATCCTTGCCGTAGAGCACGCCGAAGGTGGAGACGACCTCCTCCTTGGCGACCAGACCGGTCACCGTGGCAACGGTGGTCTTCCAGCGGCCGAAGCCCAGGGGCTCAAAGACGAAGTCGACCGTGCTGCCGATATCGGCCAGGATGGAATCGTCCATCGGGGTCACTTCGTTGACGGCTTCGTCCTCGCTGTAAGTAACACCCATGCGGTCTGCGACCTTTTGCTGGTATTCCACGGTCCAGAGGGTCTCGTCCTCGGCCAGGTTGTCGACCATGCCGAACTTGCCGTTCACGGTGCCGAAGGAGGACAGGAACCAGATGATCACAGAGGACAGGAGAATGACGGTACCGGCGCGCTTGATGAAGGACCAGCCGCGCTCCCAGGTGCCGCGCAGGACGTTGCCCACGGAAGGAACGTGGTAGGAGGGGAGCTCCATGACGAAGGGAGCCGGGTCGCCGGCAAACATCTTGGTCTTTTTGAGCATGATGCCGGAGACGATGATGGCAGCCACACCGATGAAGTAGGCGGAGGTGGAGACCCAGGCAGAGCCGCCGAACAGAGCGCCGGCGATCAGGCCGATGATGGGCATCTTCGCGCCGCAGGGGATGAAGCAGGTGGTCATGACGGTCATGCGGCGGTCGCGCTCGTTTTCAATGGTACGCGAGGCCATGACGCCGGGGACGCCGCAGCCGGTGCCGACCAGCATCGGGATGAAGCTCTTGCCGGACAGGCCGAAGCGGCGGAAGATACGGTCCATGATGAAGGCGATACGGGCCATGTAGCCGCAGTCCTCCAGGATGCAGAGCATCAGGAAGAGGACCAGCATCTGCGGGACGAAGCCGAGGACGGCGCCGACGCCGTTGACGATGCCGTCGGAGATCAGGCCGACCAGCCAGGGCGCAGCGCCCCAGCCCTCCAGCAGGGAGCGGGAGCCTTCGACCAGCCATTCCGCGCCGAGGGTATCGTTGGTCCAGTCGGTCAGGAAGGAGCCGAAGGGACCCATGGCGATCCAGTAGACCAGGAACATGATGACGCCAAAGATCGGCAGGGCCAGCCAGCGGTTGGTGACGATCTGGTCGATCTTGTCGGACGTGGTCATGCGGGACTTGTTCTTCTTCTGGTAGCAGCCCTTGATGATGCCGGCGATGTAGACGTAGCGCTCGTTGGTGATGATGGACTCGGCGTCGTCGTCGAGCTCCTTCTCAGCGGCCTGGATATCCTGCTCGATGTGATTGCGGACGCTGTCGGGAAGGGCCAGCTTTTCCAGGACCTTGTCGTCGCGCTCGAAGAGCTTGACGGCGTACCAGCGCTTTTCCTCCTCGGGGATCCGGTCCAGGGCGGCCTCCTCGATGTGGGCCAGGGCGTGGTCCACGGGGCCGGAGAAGCTGTGCTGCGGGCTCATCCTGCCGCCGGCCGCATGGATGCAGGCAGCGACCGCCTGATCGACGCCGGTATTCTTGAGCGCGGAGATCTCAACGACCTCGCAGCCCAGGGCACGGGCAAGCTCCTTGCTGTTGATCTTATCGCCGTTCTTGCGAACGATGTCCATCATGTTCAGGGCGACGACCATCGGGATGCCGAGCTCGGCCAGCTGGGTGGTCAGATAGAGGTTGCGCTCCAGGTTCGTGCCATCCACAATGTTCAGGATGACGTCGGGATGCTCGTCGATCAGGTAGTTCCGGGCGACGACCTCTTCCAGCGTGTAGGGCGAAAGGGAGTAGATACCGGGCAGGTCGGTCACGCCGACGTTCTTCTGGCCGCGGACCTTGCCTTCCTTCTTTTCCACGGTGACGCCGGGCCAGTTGCCGACGTACTGCTGGGTGCCGGTCAGGGCGTTGAACAGGGTCGTTTTGCCGCTGTTCGGGTTGCCCGCAAGGGCAATGCGAATCTCTTTTTCCATACTCCGCCTCCTACTTCACTTCGACCATTTCCGCGTCAGCCTTGCGGATGGAAAGCTCATAGCCGCGGAGATTGACCTCCACGGGGTCGCCCAGGGGGGCAACCTTGCGAACGTAGACCTCGGTGCCCTTCGTCAGGCCCATGTCCATGATGCGGCGCTTGACCGCACCCTCGCCGTGCAGCTTGACGACGTGTACGGTTTCGCCCACCGCGGCGTCTCTGAGTGTTTTCATGCGATATCCTCTCCTTTTCGAGTTATTGTACCATGATTTTCTGCGCCATCTCCCGGCTGATCGCGACACGGGATTCCTTCACCTTGACAATGAGGTTTCCGGCAATCACATTCAGGACGGTGACAGAGGTGCCGGCGACAAAGCCCAGGTCGTTCAGGTGCTGCCGGACCTCCGGGGTTCCGCCGACGCGGAGGATGGTGGTCTCTTCTCCGGATTTTGACAAAATCAGCGGCATCATTCATTGCGCTCCTCTCGGGTTTGTTTTCACTAACGGATGTTCTGGCTATCGGCTTAACTCAGCAAAAACGCCGTAGGGACGAGCATTGCTCGTCCGCGCTTGCGGAGCAAGCATCGTTTGCGGGAGCAAACGATCCAAACGCTGGTATTATGACAGCCGTGTTGGATTTGCCTTCGGCAAATTGTCCGCCTGTGGCGGACCGGACGAGCAATGCTCGTCCCTACGGCAGCTTTGAAACGCTTCGGCCTCAGTTGGGTGCCGCATTCCGTCGTTAGGCTGAGTAAAACCGATAACCAGAACGGATGTTAGATTCCGCTAATTAGCGAGGCCTAAAAATTGTTAGGTCTCCCTA
>CAMHMK010000091.1 GCA_946186225.1 uncultured Clostridia bacterium | reverse complement strand
AATGGACCCTGGACCCTAATCCCTGATCCCTGTTCCCTGGCCTCTACTTCTTCCCATTCATTGCCATCCACTTCGCCAGGGCGTCGGCCATGGCGGGGTTGGCTTCGGTTTTCTGCTCCTGCTGGGCCATGTAGCGGCGGACGTCGGACTTGCCGGCCCCGTCGCGCTTGCGTCTGGCCTCAAAATCGCTGAGCTTCTCGCGGTAGCCGCAGGCGCAGGCAAAGGTCTGCTTGTCGCCCTCGCCCCAGAGCTCCAGCTTCTTGTGGCAGTTCGGGCAGCGGGCGTTCGTGATCTGAGTGGTCCGTCTGCGGAAGCCGCAGTCGCGGTCCGGGCAGACCAGCAGCTCGCCGCGCTTGTCCTTGACCAGGAGCAGCAGCTTGCCGCAGTTCGGGCAGGGCTTCCGGGTCTGGTTGTCGTGGGTATAGGAGGCGTCGCTGGCCTTGACCTCCTTCACCAGTCGGGTGGCGTAGGTCCGCATCTCGGCCACAAAGGCGGAATCCCGCTCCTGGCCCTTGGCGATCCGGGCCAGGCGGTCCTCCCAGCGGGCGGTCAGCTCGGCGCTGCGCAGCTCCTGCGGCACCAGATCAACCAGCTGGATCCCCTTCGAGGTGGGGACCAGGCTCTTGCCGGAGCGCTCGATATAAAACGTGGAAAAGAGCTTTTCGATGATGTCTGCCCGGGTGGCCGGGGTGCCGAGACCGGAGGTCTCCTGCAAAATCTGGCGCAGCTGCTTGTCCGAGACCTGGCTGACCGGCGGATGCTCCATCGCGGTCAGCAGGGTCGCCTCGGTGTAGCGGGCCGGGGGCGCGGTCTGCCCCTCGGAGAGACGGAGCTTCTTCACCGGCAGGTGCTGGCCCTTCTGCAGATCGGGCAGGCTCTGTTCCTCCTCTTCGGCGTCGCCCTCATCCTCCAGGGCGTCGTAGCTCCGGTTGTAGGCAGCCTTCCAACCCTGGTCCAGGACCCGTTTGCCGGAGGCCGTAAAGGTCTGGTCGCCGATCTTGAGCGTCAGGCGGATTTCTTCATATTCAAAGGGCGGGAGCAGGACGGCCAGGAAGCGGCGCACGACCAGATCGTAGATGTTGCGCTCCGGGCCGGTCAGGTTGTAGAGCTCTGCGGCCTCCTCGGTGGGGATGATGGCGTGGTGGTCCGTGACCTTGGCGTTGTTGACGATATACTTCGTCTGCATCGGCCGACGCCGCAGGACTGCGTGGGCCAGATCCTTGTACTCGGCCTGGGCCACGGCACGGATGCGGTCGGGCAAAGTGGGGACCACGTCGTCGGAGATATAGCGGCTGTCGGTGCGGGGGTAGGTCAGGGCCTTGTGCCGCTCGTAGAGCGCCTGCATGCAGTTCAGGGTCTCCTTGGCGGAGTAGGCGTATTTCTTGTTCGCGTCGCGCTGGAGCTCGGTCAGATCGTAGGCCGCCGGCGGAGGCGTCATCTTCCGCATCTTGGAGATCTGGGTGATCTGGGCCTCCTTGCCCGTGCAGACGGACAAAAGCTTCTCGATCCGTGCCCGGTCGAAGCTGTGGGCGTTGCCTTTCTCATCGTGCCAGGTCGCGCGGAAGCCCGCGAGCTCGGCCTTCAGGCCGTAGTAGGGCTTGGGCACGAAGCGCCGGATCTCGTTCTCCCGCTCCACCACCAGGGCCAGGGTCGGGGTCTGGACCCGGCCCGCGGAGAGCTGGGCGTTGAATTTGCAGGTCAGGGCGCGGGTCACGTTCAGACCCACCAGCCAGTCGGCCTCGGACCGGGCCTGGGCGGAGCGGAACAGGTTGTCATAATCCTTCGCGGGCCGCAGATTGGCGAAGCCCTCGCGGATGGCCTTGTCGGTCTGGGAGGAGATCCACAGCCGCCGGGCGGGCTTGTTCCAGCCTGCCTTGACCATGATCCACCGAGCCACCAGCTCACCCTCGCGTCCGGCGTCGGTGGCGATCACGAGATCGGAGATGTCCCCGCGCTTCATCAGATTGGCCACGACCTTGTACTGCCGCGCCGTCTCCGGGATCACGACCAGCTTCATCTTCTCCGGCAGCATGGGCAGGTCGTCCATGTTCCATTTTTCCAGCTTCTTGTCGTAGACGTCGGGGTCAGCGAGGGTCACCAGATGCCCCAGAGCCCAGGTGACCACGTAGCGGTCGCCCTCCAGATAGCCGTCTTGGCCCCGGCGGCAGCCAAGGACCCGGGCCAGCTCCTTGCCCACTGAGGGCTTCTCGGCCAGAACCAGTGTTTTGGACATATCTTTCCCTCCGATGATGGTATCGATGCGGATATTATAATGTATACAGGCGGAAAAATCAACTGTTTTGCCGTTCGGCGCCCCGGCCGCCGGAATCATTAACAGATTATGAATTCTCAAAAAATCCCTTGACAATTCGAGGAAGCGGGTGTATAGTTGCTTTAGCACTCAGGGATATGGAGTGCTAAGCACTTTCACCGAGAAAGTGCCAGATCAAAGGAGGCGGCATCATGGAACTGACCCCGCGGCAGAAGCAGATTCTGCGCGCCATTGTGGACATCTACGTTTCCACGGCCGAGCCCGTCGGCTCCAAGGCGATCGCCGCCCTGCCCGACGTGAGCTTCTCCTCCGCCACCATCCGCAACGAGATGGCGGAGCTGACCCAAATGGGCCTGCTCGAGCAGCCCCACACCTCCGCCGGGCGCGTTCCCTCTCCCGCCGGCTACCGCTTCTACATCGACGAGCTGATGCAGGACTACCGCCTGAGCATCGACGAGACCAAGAGTCTCAACGAGGCTCTGGAGCTCAAGAGTCAGGAATTCGACGAGATGATGTCCCAGGTGGGCAAGCTGGTCTCCAAGATGACGAACCTCCCCGCCTATGCGATGGCCTCCCGTCAGGGGCAGGCCGTGGTGAAGCACTTCGAGCTGGTCCAGGCGGGACCCGGGTCCATCATCCTGGTTCTGATGCTCTCCGGCGACGAGGTCAAAAACAAGCTGATCCGCCTGCCGGTGAAGGTCTCGGAGGCCGATCTCAAGCTCCTGTCCGCCATTTTGAACACCAGTCTGACCGACCTCTCCGGCGACGCCATCACTGTGGAATTGCTGGAAAAGGTCACCCGCTCCGCCGGAGCGGCTGCCCCGCTGGTACCGCTGGTCATGGACTTCACCCAGGAGTGTCTGCGGCAGCAGCACGGCGATCTCCACATGGCCGGTCAGATGCGGCTGCTGGATCAGCCCGAGTACCGCGACGCGGCCAAGGCCCAGGAAGTCCTTGAGACGCTGGACGAGGAGATGATCTCCAACCTGCCCGCCGTTCTGCCGAAGGACGGCCCGGTCCAGTTCCTGGTCGGCCCGGAAAACATCGCCAAGGAGCTCAAGGACACCTCCGTCGTCATGATGCGCTTTGACATCGGCGACGGGATGCAGGGTACGGTCGGCGTCGTCGGCCCCACCCGCATGGATTACGCGAAGATCACCGCCAAGCTCGGTTATTTTGCCGAGAACCTGGGCAGAATGTTCCAGAAGAGCGGCGGCGAGCCGATGCCCCCGGCTCTGACGGAGGGCAGCGGCCAGAATACCAAATAGCATTCGGAGTCAAGCCTCCGTGGACGAAAGGATGAATCCCCATGTCGAAGAAAAACAAGAACCAACACGATTCCAAGCCCGAACAGGAGACCGTGAACGAGGCAGCCGCCGAGCAGACCGCTCCCGAGACGACGGCCCCTGAGACCGAAGCACCGGCACAGGAGATCCCGGAGACCGAGGCCCCCAAGCCGGACGAGACCGAGCAGCTGCAGCAGAAGCTGGCTGCCGAGCACGACCTCTACCTCCGCCTGGCCGCCGAATATGACAACTTCCGCAAGCGCAGCCGCAAGGAAAAAGAGGCCCTCTACCTCGACGTCAAGGCCGAGACCGCGGGCAAGTTCCTGCCGGTGTTTGACGATCTCGAGCGGGCCCTGGCCAACGAGACCGCCGACGAGGCCTACAAGAAGGGCGTGGAGCTCATCATGAGCGAGTTCCGCAAGATCATCAAGGAGCTCGGCGGCGAGGAGTTCGGTGAGACCGGCGATCCCTTCGATCCCAACGCCCACAACGCCGTCATGCACGTGGAAGACGAGAGCCTCGGCGAGAACGTCGTTGCCCAGGTCTTCCAGAAGGGCTTCCGCATCGGCGAAAAGGTCATCCGCCACGCCGTTGTGAAGGTTGCGAACTAATAAAGTTTATTCTCACTTCTCAACGCTCAATTGTAATATCTAACCATGTTAAACCATTTACTTTCATATATAGGAGGAATTCAAAATGAGTAAGATTATCGGTATCGACCTTGGCACCACCAATTCCTGCGTGGCCGTGATGGAAGGCGGCGAGCCCGTCGTCATTGCCAACGCGGAAGGCAACCGCACCACCCCGTCCGTGGTCGCGTTCTCCAAGACCGGAGAGCGTATGGTTGGTCAGATCGCAAAGCGTCAGGCGGTCACCAACTCCGACCGCACCATCGCCTCCATCAAGCGCCACATGGGCGAAAGCTATAAGGTCAACATTGACGACAAGCAGTTCACCCCCCAGGAAATCTCCGCTATGATCCTTCAGAAGCTGAAGGCGGACGCAGAGGCTTATCTGGGCGGCCCCGTCACCGAGGCTGTCATCACCGTCCCCGCCTATTTCAACGACTCTCAGCGTCAGGCCACCAAGGACGCCGGCAAGATCGCCGGCCTTGATGTCAAGCGTATCATCAACGAGCCCACTGCCGCGGCCCTGGCCTACGGCGTGGATAAGGAAGCCGAGCAGAAGATCATGGTCTACGACCTCGGCGGCGGCACCTTCGACGTCTCCATCCTGGACATCGGCGACGGCATCGTCGAGGTTCTGGCCACCTCCGGCAACACCCACCTGGGCGGCGACGACTTCGACCAGTGCATCATCGACTATCTGGTCTCCGAGTTCAAGAAATCCGACGGCATCGACCTGAGCAAGGACAAGGTTGCCATGCAGCGCCTGAAGGAAGCTGCCGAAAAGGCGAAGGTCGAGCTCTCCGGCGTGACCTCCACCCAGATCAACCTGCCCTATATCACCGCGGACGCCACCGGCACCAAGCACATGGACGTCACCCTGACCCGCGCCAAGTTCAATGAGCTGACCGCGCATCTGGTCCAGGCCACCATGGGCCCGGTCCGTCAGGCCATGGCCGACGCCAAGCTGAGCGCCAACGAGATCTCCAAGGTCCTCCTGGTCGGCGGCTCCTCCCGGATTCCCGCCGTGCAGGAAGCGGTCAAGTCCATCACCGGCAAGGAAGGCTTCAAGGGCATCAACCCCGATGAGTGCGTTGCTGTCGGCGCGGCCATCCAGGCCGGCGTCATGGGCGGCGACGTCGAGGGCATGGTCCTTCTGGACGTCACCCCGCTGTCCCTGGGCATTGAGACCATGGGCGGCGTGTTCACCCGTCTGATCGACCGCAATACCACCATCCCCACCAAGAAATCCCAGATCTTCTCCACCGCCGCTGACGGCCAGACCCAGGTTGAGGTCCACGTCCTGCAGGGCGAGCGCGAGATGGCTGCCTACAACAAGACCCTGGGCCGCTTCCAGCTCTCCGGCATCGCACCGGCTCCCAGAGGCGTACCGCAGATCGAGGTCACCTTCAACATTGACGCCAACGGTATCGTGAACGTCTCCGCCAAGGACCTGGGCACCGGCAAGGAGCAGAACATCACCATCACTGCTTCCACCAACCTGTCCAAGGAGGACATTGACAAGGCCGTCAAGGAGGCCGAGCAGTTCGCCGCCGAGGATAAGGCCCGCAAGGAAGAAGTCGACGCCCACAACGAGGCCGACCAGACCGCCTACCAGCTCGAAAAGTCTCTGAACGACCTGGGCGACAAGGTCTCCGAGACCGAAAAGGCCCCCGTCAAGGCCGCGATCGAGAAGCTGAAGGAAGTCAACAAAGGCACCGACGTTGCTGCCATCAAGGCCGCGATCGAGGAAGCGCAGAAGGCCTTCTACCCGATGGCCGAGAAGCTCTACCAGCAGGCCAACCCCCAGGGCGCCCAGGCCGGCCAGGGCTTCAACCCCGGCGACTTCAACGCCCAGGGCGGCAAGCCCGACGACGGCGTGGTCGACGCGGACTTCGAGGAAGTCAAGGACTAAGTTCAGGCAATCGGCATCAGGCAATCGGCAATAGGGGAACACGAGGATATCGTACTCCGATTGCCGAATGCCGATTCAACGAATGCCTTATCTCACCTGTGAGGTGAACATACATGGCAAACAAAAACAAGAGAGATTACTACGAGGTCCTTGGCGTGGAAAAAAACGCCGCCGAGGACCAGATCAAGAAGGCTTTCCGCAAGCTCGCGGCCAAGTATCACCCGGACGTCAACCATGAGGCCGATGCGGAGGATCGATTCAAGGAGATCAACGAGGCCTACGAGGTCCTCTCCGACCCCGACAAGCGGGCCAGGTACGACCAGTACGGCTTCGCCGGCGTTGATCCCAATTTCAACCCCAGCGCCGGAAATCCCTTTGAGGGCTTCGGCGGCTTTGGCGGCTTCGGAGACCTGGGCGACATCTTCGGCGACTTCTTCGGCGGCGGCTCCCGCAGCCGGAGCAGCGGCGCCAGAGGCGCGGCCCGGGGCGAGAACATCGTCTCTCAGGTCGAGGTCACCTTCGAGGAGGCGGCCTTCGGCACCAAGAAGGAGCTCAACGTCACCCGGATCGAGAACTGCGACAAGTGCGGCGGCTCCGGCTGCGCCGAGGGCACCCAGCCCGAGACCTGCCCCCAGTGCCATGGCTCCGGCCAGGTCCGCACCACCCAGAGCTTTATGGGCATGACCATGCAGTCCACCGCCGTCTGCCCCACCTGCGGCGGCAGAGGCAAGCTGATCAAGAACCCCTGCACCCGCTGCAAGGGCAAGGGTCGGATCAAGCGGGCCCACAGGCTCAGCGTCGATATCCCGGCCGGCATCGACGACGGCCAGGCCTTCCGCATCTCCGGCCAGGGCAACG
>CAMHMK010000090.1 GCA_946186225.1 uncultured Clostridia bacterium | reverse complement strand
ATCGACGAGCGCGGCCGCGTCAACCTCAGCCGCAAGGAAGCCCTCAAGGAAATGGGTCAGAAATAAGCATAGGAAGATCATCGCCCCGGAAGAGTTTGTCAATCTCCTCCGGGGCGTTTTTTCATGCGGAAAGCTGGCGGGTGATGTCTTGACGCAGGCGCTCCAGAATCCGCTTTTCCAGACGGGAGATGTAGGACTGGGAGATGCCCAGTCCGTCAGCGACCTCCTTTTGGGTCAGGGGTTGGCGTCCGTCCAGGCCAAATCGCAGGGAGATGATTTCCCGGTCCCGGTCACTCAACCGGAGCAGGGCTTCCCGCAGGAGCTCGTGGTCCACCCGCTCCTCCAGGTTTCGCAGGACCACATCCCCATCCGTGCCGAGAATGTCGGACAGTAGGAGCTCGTTCCCGTCCCAATCCGTATTGATTGGCTCGTCAAGCGAGATCTCCCCCTTCTGATTTGCCGTTTTGCGGACGTGCATCAGAATCTCGTTTTCTATGCAGCGGGAGGCATAGGTCGCCAGCTTGATTTTCTTATCCCGCCGAAAGGTCCCGACGGCCTTGATCAGGCCGATGGTCCCGATGGAGATCAGGTCCTCGAGGTTGATGCCCGTGGACTCGAAACGCTTGGACAGAAATACCACCAGGCGCAGGTTGTGTTCGATCAGCAGGCGTTTGGCCGCCGGATCGCCCGCCTCCAGCCCGAGGAGGGCGTCGGCCTCCGCCTCCGCCGAAAGCGGCGGGGGCAGGACGTCGCTCCCGCCAACGTACATGAGCTTCCCCACCCGCAGCCGCAGCAGCAGCCGCGCCCAGGCAGCACGATAGACGATCATTGTTCATCCTCCTTAATTTGAATTTACAGGGATCAGGGCCTCGTAGGTCCCGCCGTCGCTGACCGGCGTGGGCGAGCGGGCCACCAGCCGCGCGGGAACCGGTTTCCCATTTTCCAGAATCCGGTCCGCGTACAGGCCAAGGAGCAGGCCGCCCTCAGTTCCGACCGCTCGGTACGGAAGCAGAGCGATCCGCAGCTCGGGCCGCAGACTGTGGAGGCGGTCCATCAGGGCGGCTGCATCGGCGGCCCCTGCCGGCTCGAGCTCGGGAACCAGCCGCGCCAGGACCCGCCGCTCCACCACGGGAACGCCTCGGCCGGTGAAGGGGTCGCGCAGCGTGTTTCCGTTGTCCCGCAGAGCTGTGCAGACCACCGCCCTGCCCCCGAGCTCCAGCCGCAGCGTGACCAACTCCTGCCCCCGGTGCCGCGCGAAGCGATCCAGGCAGAGGCTGCAGAGGCCCCAGAGACCGACCGCGCAGCCGATCAGCAGCCGCCCGCTCACCCGATACCAGACTCTCCCGCCGCCGGAGATGGCCGGGACGCGCAGCAAACTTGCCGCTGCCAGCACCAGACCCGCGAAGCCGCAGCAGACGCCGAAAAACCAGAGCCAGCTCTTCCAGGCGGTCCCCCGCCAGCCGAAGCAGAGGACGCAGAGCCCTGCCCAGGCGGCAAACTGGCCGGGAATTGAGGCAAGCCAGCCCAGTTCGGGCAGCCAGACTGCCACGGCGTAGATCCCGCCGAGGGCCGCCGCTCCGAGCAACCGTCCGGGGCTCCGTGCCCCGCCGGTCAGCCGGACCGAGGTTTCCAACAGCAGACCGTTCACCGCAGCATTCACCAGAAAGACCTCGTCCAGATAGACCGTCACACCATTGCCCCCTTCCCTGCCGCTTTGTACCCAATCATACACCATCGGGCGAAAAAAACCGGTCGCTTTCCAAATGGGGAAAGCAACCGGTTTTTCGCTGTTTCAGTCAGGCGGGGACGACCTCACTCCGCCTCCTGGGCTCGGGTAACGGACTTGATTCCTTTCTCGGCCTTGGCGCGAGGGATCAGAACCTCACGTCCGCAGCCCGTGCAGCGCAGGCGGAAATCCATTCCGGATCGCAGCACCAGCCATTCCTTCGCCCCGCAGGGATGGGCTTTCTTCATCGTCAGCAGGTCGCCGACGCGGATATCCATCGGCATTGCAGCTCACTCCCCCTTGATCCGGTCCCAGTAGGTCTTGCAGCTCTGCTCGAACTTATTGTCGCCGGGGTGGTAATAGACCGTGCCGACGAGCTCATCGGGGAGATACTGTTGCTTGACCCAGTGGCCCGGATAGTCGTGCGGATAGAGATAGCCCTGCTCGCGCTCGAAGCCCGCACCGTCGGCGTGGACGTTCTGCAGCTCGCGCGGGATGGGGCCGGCCTTGCCTTTTTTGACGTCGGCTGTCGCCGCATCGATCGCCAGGACCACAGAATTGGACTTCGGCGCAGTGGCCAGCAGGATGACCGCCTCGGCCAGAGGGAGCCGTGCCTCAGGCAGGCCGAGCTGGAGCGCAGAATCCACGCAGGCCTTGACGATGGAGACCGCCTGGGGATAGGCCAGACCGATGTCCTCGCTGGCGGAGCAGAGGATGCGGCGGCAGGCACCGGGCAGATCACCGGCCTCCAGGAGCCGGGCCAGGTAGTGAAGGGCCGCGTCGGGGTCGGAGCCGCGCAGGGACTTCATCAGGGCGGAGACGCTGTCGAAGTGGCTGTCGCCCTCGCGGTCGTAGTGCATGGACGAGCGCTGGGAGACGGCCTCGGCGTCGGAGAGCGAGATGTGGACCACGCCGTCGTCAGAAGCGCAGGCCGTGAAAAGGACCTCCACGGCGTTGATCGCCTTTCGGACGTCGCCGCCGCATGCTGTGGCAAGAAAGCGGCTGACGCCGTCCTCGGCCTGTACCCTGACGTTCAGCTTGCCTTCCATGTATCGCATGGCGCGATCTACAGCCTGCTGGCAGGCCTCGGGCGTCAGGCTTTTGAATTCGAAGATCGTGGAGCGGCTCAGGATCGCGTTGAAGACGTAGAAATACGGGTTCTCCGTCGTGGAGGCGATCAGGGTGATCTTGCCGTTTTCGATGAACTCGAGGAGGGTCTGCTGCTGCTTCTTGTTGAAGGACTGGATCTCGTCGAGGTAGAGCAGGACGCCATTGGGCGTGAGCATGGTATCCAGCTCCGAGACGATCTTCTTGACGTCGGCGGTCGAGGCCGTGGTCGCGTTGAGCTTGAACAGGCGGCGGTTGGTCTTTTCTGCGATGATGTTGGCAACGGTGGTCTTGCCGGTCCCGGAGGGGCCATAGAAGATCAGGTTCGGCACGGAACCGGACTCGATGATCCGGCGCAGGATGGCGCCCTCGCCTAAAATATGGTCCTGACCGTAGACCTCACCAAGGTCCCGCGGACGGAGCTCGTCCGCCAATGGTTGATACATGGGTTCACCCCCGGAAATGTTTTCTCCATTTTACTAAATTTTTTCTGAAAACGCAACTTGTTTCTTTCCATTTACCGCGGAATGTGTTATAATAGATTAACTATCCGTATCATTGAAAGGACCTTGCTTATGAAGGCATCCGTCCAGAAGCAAAAATTCCTGCAGGGCGCCGGCATCCTGACCGTTGGCATCCTGCTCAATAAGATCATCTCTGCAGTCTACAAGCTGCCGCTGACGCGGCTGATCGGCAAGGAGGCCGTGGGCCACTTCTCGGTGGCATACAACGTCTATGATCTGATGATGGTGATCGCGGCGGCCGGCCTGCCTGTGGCACTGAGCCGGCTGATCTCGGAGGCCGCGGCCAAAGGCGAGCGGCGGCAGATGCAGCGCATCTTTCGCGTCAGCCTGGCGGTCTTTTTGGCCATCGGCCTGATCGGCGGGAGCGGGCTGCTGCTCTTCTCGGCGCAGATCGCCGCCCGAATGAACGACGTCGCAGCCGACGCCGCCCTGAAAATGCTGGCGCCTGCGGTCTTCTTTGTCTGCCTGTTCTGTGCCTTCCGGGGCTACTACCAGGGCCAGCAATACATGACGCCAACCTCGGTCAGTCAGATCGTGGAGGCCATCTGCAAGCTTGGCGTTGGACTCGGCGCGGTGCTGATTGCGGTCCGCATGGGCCTTGGGCCTGGTGCCTCGGCGGCCAGCGCTGTGCTGGGCGTTTCGGCCGGCGCGGGACTGAGCTGCGTCTACCTGATGCTGGTTTATCGGCACAACCGCGTCATTATCCGCCCGGATGAGCCGGACGGCCCGGTCCTGAGCCGAGGCGAAACGCTCAAGCGCCTGCTCCGGATCGCCGTGCCGATCACCCTCGGCGCGGCCGGCCTGCAGATCTTCAAGCTCTTCGGAACGCAGGAGATCCTGCGCCAGCTTCAGGGCCCGATCGGGCTGGAGCTGGCCGAGGCGGTGGAGATCTTCGGCGTATACTCCCTGGCTGTGACCCTCTTCCAGATGCCGGGGACCATCGTTCAGCCGCTGGGCGTCAGTCTGGTGGCGGGCGTGACCGAGCGCATCACGGTCCGGGACGAGGGCGGCCGTCGGCGAATGGAGGAATCCGCCCTGCGGATGACGGCCCTGATCTCTATGCCCTGCGGTGTGGGAATGGCCGTGCTGGCACGGCCGATCCCGGCTTTGCTCTTCGGCTACGAGGGAAAAATCCTGGAAACGGCAGAAACCCTGCTGCGCATTTTGGGGCCAGCCTCGATCCTCTACTGCTTCCTGGTACTGACGAACGCGCTGCTTCAGGCGCGTGGGAGGGTCATGGCGCCGTTTTACCATACCCTGATCGGCGGGGCGGTCTATTTGCTGCTCTGCAAGGTGCTGGTGCCGATTCCCTCGCTGCACATTTACGGTGCCGCGCTGGCGACTGTGAGTTACAGCTTTCTGATCCCTGCCCTGAACCTGCTGGCGGTCCGGCGTGATCGGGCCAGCGCGCCGCGCTTCTGGCGGCAGCTCTGGCGGCCTGCGGCGGCAAGCCTGGGTATGGGCGCCGCAACCTGGCTGATCCAGCGGCTGACCGGAACGATCCTGCTCTCTCTGCCGGCTGCGGTAGCGATCTACGCGGTGCTGGTCTTTGCCATGAAGGCCATAACCCGGGAGGACTGCGAGCTTCTGCCTCGCGGGGCGACAATCGCCCGTCTGCTCCGACTGAAAGAAGACAACCAAAATGGAGGCAAACCATGAGACTGCCTGTAAAAATTCTGCTGGCGGTGAACAAGCTGTTCCCGCCGATTCCGCACCCCTTCAACCTGCAAAACGAGGGCAAGCTGCGCTACAACCAGTGGCAGTATCAGCAGGGGGAGCGTACCATCGCCTGCTTCGCGCCGCGGTTCACCAAGGAGGAGATGTTCTCCGGCAAACGAGTTCTGGACCTGGGCTGCGGAGCCGCCGGCAAGACGCTCTACTACCTCTCCTGTGGGGCGTCTGAGGTCGTGGGCCTGGACATCGTGCCCCACTACAAGCAGGAGGCTGAGGACTTTGCCCGGGAGCTGCATCTGGAGGACCGCTTCACCTTCGTCCTGGGCAGCGCGTTGGAGACCGGCTTCCCGGATGACAGCTTCGACGTTGTGATCATGAACGACTTCATGGAGCACATCTCCGAGCCGGAGCCCGCCCTGCAGGAGGCGCTGCGCGTCCTGCGTCCCGGCGGCCGCATTTACATCAATCTGCCGCCCTACTACCACCCCACGGGCTCCCACATGGCGGACGTGATCGGCATTCCCTGGGTCCACGTCTTCTTCTCGGAACGGACGCTGATCGAGGCCTACAAGGAGCTGGTCCGTGGTCTGCCCGATGAGCAGCAGCGGCTGGAGCTTCGGTTCAGCAAGGATGCAAACGGCGTGGAGCATTTTACCTACATCAACAAAATGACGATCCGCCGTTTCCGCCGCATCCGGGCCAAGCTGGACCCGCCCCCGATTTACTACCACGAGATCCCCCTGCGCAAGTTCCTGACCCCGCTGGCGAAGCTGCCCGGGATCAAGGAATTCTTCGTTCGGATGTGCGTGTGTGTGGTGGAGAAGGAAGGGAAAGCGAGTGGATAACAAGGAACGAGCTCTGCGCGTGATCGAGGCCTTGAAAGGTGACTATCCGGACGCGGTCTGCGCCCTGCACAGCCAGAAGGACTATGAGCTGATGATCGCGGTCCGTCTCTCGGCCCAGTGCACCGACGAGCGGGTCAACCTGGTCACGCCGGCCCTGTTTGCGCGGTTCGACTCACTGGAGGCCTTCGCCGGTGCGGACGTGGCCGAGGTGGAGGAAATGGTACACTCCTGCGGCTTTTATAAGCATAAGGCGCGGGACATCGTCCTGGCCTGCCAGACCCTGCTGCAGGACTACGGCGGAAGGGTTCCGGACAGCATGGAGGAGCTTCTGAAGATCCCCGGCGTGGGCCGGAAGACGGCAAATCTCCTGCTGGGCGACCTCTACCGGGTGCCGGGGTCGGTGGTCTGCGACACGCACTGCATTCGCATCTGCGGGAAGCTGGGTCTGACCGACGGGACCAAGGACCCGGCGAAGTGCGAGACCCAGCTCCGCGCCGTCCTGCCGCCGGAGGAGAGCTCGGACTTCTGCCATCGGATCGTCCTGCACGGGCGGGCGGTGTGCACGGCCCGGAAGCCGGCCTGCGAGCGCTGCTCGCTGGCGCCCTGGTGCGCGTATTTCAGCGGAATCCAAAACGAAGAAGGGAGCGGCATATGAAACACGAGCGGAGTTTCGGCGAACGCCTGCTGCGGGGCAGCGGGATCGTCATGAGCATATTCGGAGCAGTGGAGACCGTGATATTCATTGTATTGACGGGACTTCTGATCGTGGCGAACGGGGCAACGGTGAGCCTGTTTTCCGGGAGCCGGGAGATCATCGGCGCTGCGGCCTTCCTGGTGGCTGCGATCGTAGAGCTGATCGCGGGTATCCTCGGCGCCCGGTGCGCGAAGACCGGCGCCGGCGTGAAGCCCTGCCTGGTCCTCGGGGTCCTGAGTCTCGGTCTGACCCTGCTGAGCCTGATGCTGATCGGCCGGAAATTCGACCTCCTGACCGGGGCAAGCCTGGTCATCTGCGCCGTCATGCCGATCGTTTATCTGTATGCCGCGTTCCGGACCCAAAAGGAGCGCACCGCCTGATCAGGCGATTTGGTTTGTAACGAAATAGAATAATAAGAAGGTACACGTATCACAGCCCTTGGAAGGGGCGGATCGTGTACCTTCTTTTTT
>CAMHMK010000089.1 GCA_946186225.1 uncultured Clostridia bacterium | reverse complement strand
GCCGACGCGCCGGATATCAGCGTCTACAAGTACAAGCAGGAAAACGGCATCGCCTTCATCGACATGAAGGACGTGCCCTTTGACGATCCTCTGTGGGAGGAGCTCATCGACGAGCTGGCCGTGACCGAGCTTGCGCAGATCGTCGGCGACAAGATGGCGCTCGACGCCATTGCCTCCATCGACTTCCCGGCCTATGCCGGCGGCGACGGCCCGGACGGGCACCAGAGCGGCGTGCTCTTCAATGCCGAGATGGTGGCCTCCAGCAGCTTCAGCAAGGAAGTGCTGCAAAAGCGCGGCGAATTCCTGGCTGAGGAGAGCTACTGGATCGGCTTCCGCCAGATCTACGCGCCCGGCGGCAACCTTCACCGCACTCCCTATAGCGGCAGAAACTTTGAGTATTACTCCGAAGACGCCATTATGAGCTATCTCTGCGGTGAGATCCAGACCAAGGCGATGGCGGAAAAGGGCCTGGTGGGAACCTTCAAGCACTTTTGCGGCAACGACCAAGAGACCAACCGCCACGGCGTCGCCTCCTTCATGACCGAGCAGGCCTACCGCGAAGGGCCGCTCAAGGGCTTTGAGGGCGGCCTGCAGAAGGATCACAGCCTCGGCACGATGACGGCCTACAACCGCATCGGCTGCATCCCGACTGCCTCCGACTATGAGACGATGACCACCGTGCTGCGCGGCGAATGGGGCTTTACGGGCATCAACATGACTGACTCCTCCAAGGACTCTGCCAGCTACATGGGCACCGGAGACGCGCTGCGGGCGGGCACCAACCAGTTTAACAACGACCCCGGCCGCGTGCCCGAGGCCTCCAACTATCTGACCAAAGACCGCGACGGCTTTATCTGGGGCAAGCTGCGCGAGGTGGCGCACTATTATCTCTATTCCATGAGCCGCTCCAATCTGATCAACGGCCTGAGCAAAGAGGTCGCCGTTGAGGACTTTACGCCATGGTGGAAGCCCGCGCTGATCGGCGTCAACGCAGCCCTTGGCGTGCTTGCGCTGGGAGCCCTTGCGCTCTTCACGGTCTCCACCCTCAAGGCAAGGAAGAAGGAGGAGTAAGATGAAAAACCTGTTCAAAGACAGAAAACCCGGCTTCTATCTTACGCTGATCGCCGCGGGTCTGGCCATTGTGGGCGCCATCGTCTATCTCATCATGTATCAGGCCACGGCGGATCCCGTGACCGGCACGGTCGACCGCGTGTTCAACTGGCTGAATTTTGCGCTGATCCTTGCCGGCGGCCTGATCGCCCTCGGTGGGGAAGCCCTGCGGCTGCGCTTTGTCCCGATCCTTGCCGGCGCCTGCTATGCCATAGGCCTTGCCCGCCATCTGGTGGAAACGGCTTATCCTCTGGCGGACGTGCTGACCAAGGTACCCTTCTTCGGCGGCAATCCCAGCCTGGCGATCACCTTTGCCGTGATCTTCTGCCTGGCGGCGCTTGTCCATGTGGCGGCGTCCTTCATGGAGCATAATCAACTTGCATAAAAAATAATAAACAGGAGGAACAAAAACGTGAAAAAGACCCTTTCCCTTATCCTTGCGGTACTGATGGCGCTTGCCATGCTGACTGCCTGCGGCGAAACCAGCGCCCCTGCCGCAGCCAATACCCCGGCGCCTGCTGCGGAGGCTCCCGCAGCCGAGAACGCGAAAACCTTCCAGTTTGAGGGCAAGTTTGAGGAGCAGGGCGAATATGCCTCCATGCTCAACAACGCCTTCCTGCTGACGCTGGCTGCCGACGGAACGGCTGTCTGCGACAAGTATGCCTTTGCCAATTACGACGCCTCCGATGCCGATTCCAATCCCACCTACACCCAGTCCTATCTCTCCGGAACCTGGAAGGAAGTGGAGAAGGACGGCGTTCCCTGCCTCCAGATCAAGCTCGCTTACGTCGACGCCTCCGGCAACGAGTCCAACGGCACCACCAGCTATGCCTACGACGTGGCCGGCGAATATTCCTTTGAGATGACCTACCCCGTCACCCCCGGCCAGTCCTATACCCGTAACGCTACCATGACCGGCAAGGAAGGCACGCTTTATGCCGACGACAACGCCTTTATCCAGGCTTACAAGCAGGAGTTCGTGGCTCCCGAGAGCATCGGTCAGTTTGTTGACGAGGAGAACAATGTGACCGCTTATCTGCAGGCGGACGGCACCATGCTCGTGTACGCCGGCTATGATAAGTTTTCCGAAGGCAAGTGGTCTGTCACCGGTGAGGGCGTTCAGGTCTCCATCGGCGGCTCTCCTGTCGAAGTCGTGAACGACGGCAACACCGCCAGCTTCTCTCTGGAGCGCACCATGGGCGAGTTCACCAATGAGTATACCCTCGTCTGCGCCGACGTTTCCGCCCTCGGAACGCCCGAGATCTCCGAAGAGGCTCCCTACACCGCCGCTATGGAGATGGGCGGCAATCCCACCACGGCCGAGCTCACGCTCAACGGCGACGGCACCGGCACCCTGAAGGTCTTTATGGACATCGCCGTCACCTATGAGCAGTTCGGCGACGCCGTCATTCTGGAGGCCGCCGGCGAGCTGGAGGGCTATGCCGCTTCCATTTGGGAGAACATTTCCCATGCCTACCTCCTGAACGCGGACAAGTCCATGCTGCCCGTGGCGCACGTGTGGAACGCGGATTCCCTGGTTCTCATCGCGCTGGATGACGTGAACATGAAGGTTCAGTTCCCGGCCTACAGCATGGAGCGGGACGGCTTCACTTACGTTCTGTCCGAGGACGGCACGCAGCTGACCGTTACGGCCCCCTCCGAGGAGGAGATGGGCGCATTCGCGCAGGTCTGGACTGCCACCGGCGCTGAAAACTGGACCGTTGACGGCAACACCGCCGCCAAGGCTGAGTAATCGTACAGCACAAGGAAAAAGGCCCCGAATCCTCGGGGCCTTTCTTAAAAAATGATGCAAAGGAGCTCTTTATGAAAAAAACCGGCCGGGTCTGGAAGATCCTGACTCCTATCCTTGCTGTGCTGATGATCGTTTCCATCGTGGCGATCCCTGTCACAGCTTCCTTCGACAACGCGATCAACGTTGCCCTTGGCGCAAAAACGCAGGAGATCGTCCCCGGAGAAGGCGCGCAGATCTTTTTCTGGTCCGATTACGAAAGCGAAGAGGAGCTCGTAGCCTTTGAACAGCAGCTCTGCCGCGATATCGAGTCCGAGGGCGCGGCTCTTCTCATCAACCGGGACAACACCCTGCCGCTCCCGGCGGGAACGAAGTTCACCACCTTCTCGCAATCCAGCTTCAACCTCCTTTACGGCGGGACCGGCTCCGGCCAGGTCTCCGCGGACGACGCGATCACGCTCAAATCCGCGCTGGAGGAGAACTTTGGCGAAGGCACCGTCAATCTGGACATGTGGAAGTTCCTCGCTACCGCGGGTTATAAGCGCGAGAACGCCGCGACGACCGGCGGCAATCAGGCGCAGTACCGCATCAATGAGATCCCCTGGGAAAAATACCCCGACGCGCTCAAAAACACCTTCGCCGCCTACGGCGACGTGGCCCTTGTGGTTCTGGCCCGTTCCGGCGGCGAGGGCGCGGATCTGCCCTCGGGCCTTGCGGAGCTTGAGGCATATATGACCGACGGCGATTATCTCCGCCTCTGCAAGGAAGAGATCGAGATGTTTGAAAACCTGCAGGCGCTCAAAGAGAACGGGACCTTCAAGAAGATCGTGGTCCTGCTGAACTCCTCCAACTCCCTGCAGCTTGATTTTGTCGACGATTACGGGATCGACGCCGTCCTGTGGATCGGCGACGTGGGCATGACCGGCATCCTGGGCGTGTCCGATATCCTTGCGGGCAAGGTGAACCCCTCCGGCCGCATCGTGGACACCTTCCTCAAGGACAACCACTCCGGCCCCGCCATGCAGAACTTTGGCGCCTATCCCTGGACCAACGGCTCCGAATACGGGGTCGCCACCGCGCAGAACAACACCGACGCCGGCATCGACAAGTGCAACCAGGACTATGTGGTCTATCAGGAGGGCATCTATGTCGGTTACCGCTACTACGAGACCCGCTATGAGGACTTCGTCCTCAAACGCGGCAACGCCGGCGATTACAGGTACGACGACGACGTGGCCTTCCCCTTCGGCTACGGCCTGAGCTATACCGACTTTGCCTACTCGAATTTCAGCATCGAGGACAAGGGCGAAACCTTCCAGGTCGAGCTCGACGTCAAGAACATCGGCAGCGTTGACGGCAAGCACACCGTGCAGATCTATTTCCAGTCTCCCTACACCCAGTATGATATCGACAATCTCGTCGAGAAGGCGGCTGTGGAGATCTGCGGCTTTGACAAGAAAATGATCGCCGCCGGCGATACCGAGCACTTCACGATCACAGTCAACAAGGAGGATCTGACCTCCTATGACTACATCAACGCCAAGACCTATATCCTCGAGGACGGCGACTACTACTTTACCGTGGGCAAGAACGCCCATGACGCCATCAACAACATCCTGGCCGCCAAGGGCGCGGACGCCAGCCGTATGTCCGGCAGCGGCGACGCCTCCCTGACCCAGAAGTGGACCAACGCCAGCTTTGACAAGACCACCTACGCGGTGTCCTCCGTGACCGGCGAGCCCATCACCAACCGCTTTGAGAACGCCGACCTGAACAAGTATAGCGGTGCCGGCGGTCAGACCCTGACCTACCTCACTCGCAGCGATTGGCTCGGCACCTTCCCCACGACCCAGACGCTCCATATCACGGACGAGATGTGGGCCGACGGCCTGACCCATGAGGAGAGCGGCCATCAGGCCATCGTCGAGCAGATGAAGAGCCTCTATTGGGCGGACGCGACCATGCCGCAGGTGGGCGTTTCCGGCTCGCTCAACGCCATTGATCTGGCGATGGCCGACTATGACGATCCCCGCTGGGCGGAGCTGATCTCCGAGATCCCCTATGCCGAGATGACGGACCTCGTGTACAACGGCTTCCACCTCACCCGCCCGGTGCCCTCCATCAATCTGCCCGGCACCAACGATGAAAACGGGCCGCAGGGCTTCACCAAGTCTCTGACCGGCGGCTCCTCTGCCATGGCCTACACCTCCGAGGACGTGATGGCCGCCACCTATAACCTCGAGCTGATCGAGAACATGGGCAAGTGCATCGGCGAGGACTTCCTGCACGCGACCGATGGCTCCGGCACGGTGTTCTCCGGCATTTACGGGCCCGGCGCCAATATCCACAGAACGCCCTACAGCGGCCGCAACTTTGAGTATTACTCCGAGGACGGCTGGGTAGCCGGCAAGGTCGCCGCCGTGGAGGTCGCTGCCATCCAGGATCGCGGCGTGTATGTGTTCACCAAGCACTTCGCGCTCAACGACCAGGAGGAGGGCCGCTACGGGATCTCCACCTGGGCCAACGAGCAGGCCATCCGCGAGCTGTACCTCGAGGGCTTCGAGGGCAGCATCGTCGAGGGCGGCGGTCTGGGCGTGATGAGCTCCTTCAACCGCCTCGGCGTTGTGTGGTCCGGCGCGCATTACGGCCTGATGACCGGCATCCTCCGTGACGAGTGGGGCATGAAGGGCGCCGCGATCACCGACTGCTCCGTCTTTGCCAAGTACATGGACTATCGCTACGGCGTCCTCGCCGGGCAGGATCTGTGGGACGGTCACGGCAGCGGTATGGCTACGCTGGACGGGCTGGACAACGATCCCGCGATCGTGAGCGCCGTTCAACGGGCGGCAAAGAATATCACATACTCCATCACGCACAGCCATGCCATGAACATCGGCAACGCGACGATCCGCGTCATCACCCCGTGGTGGCAGCTGGCTCTTTACGCCCTTGCCGCCGTGCTGACTCTCTGCACCGCCGGCAGCGCCGCGATGCTCATCCGCGCGAAGAAAAAAGCCAAGAACGATTGACAGGGTTGCCCCGCAGGCATCGGCCTGCGGGGCAATTTTCGGAAAGAAGGGAGTCTATGCCGTTTCGGCACGAGATCAAGCATGAGATCAACCGACAGGACCTGCTGGTGCTGCGTTCCCGGCTGGGGGCCGTGATGGAGCGCGACAGCCACGCCTGCGGCGGAGCATACAGGGTCCGCAGCCTGTATTTTGACAATCTGTACGACCGGGCCCTTCTGGAAAAGCTGGACGGCTGCGCCGTGCGGGAAAAATACCGGCTTCGGTACTATAACGGCGATACATCCTGCATCAAGCTGGAAAAGAAAAGCAAGGTGAACAGCCTCTGCCTCAAGGATGCCGTCAGTCTTAGTGTCCTGGAGGCGCAGGCCATTCTGGACGGCGAGCTGGACTGGCTCCGCGAGAGCAAAACGCCGCTGCTTCTGGAGTTTTACGCGAAAAGTCAGGCCTTGGGTCTGCACCCGAAAACCATTGTGGACTATACGCGCGAGCCGTTTCTCTTTGCGCCCGGCAATGTTCGGGTGACGCTCGATCACGACATCCGCACGGGGATGCGCTGCACGGATTTTTTGGATCCGGAGGCCGTGACCGTTCCCGCCGGCGAGCCCTACGGTATTTTGGAGGTCAAATGGGACGCGTATCTCCCCGACGTGATCCGGGACCTTGTACAACTGCCGGGCAGGCGTGCCGGGGCTTTTTCCAAATACGCCGCCTGCAGAATCTATGGATAACAGGTGAAAGCAATGCAAACATTTTCTGATATTTTCAATTCCAGTTTTCTGGAAAACGTGACTTCTGTCAGCCTTTTGGATATGGCGCTGGCGCTGCTGCTGTCTTTTGCGCTGGGCTTATTTATCCTTTTCGTATATAAAAAGACCTATCAGGGCGTCATGTACTCCTCCAGCTTCGGCGTAACGCTGATCGCGCTCACCATGATCACGACGGTGGTCATCCTGGCCGTGACCTCGAACGTGGTACTGTCCCTCGGCATGGTTGGCGCTCTGAGCATCGTCCGTTTTCGGACGGCGATCAAGGACCCGCTCGACATCGCGTTTCTGTTCTGGGCTATCGCGGTGGGCATCGTGCTGGCAGCCGGCTTTATCCCGCTGGCCGTGTTCGGCTCGCTGATCATCGGCCTCGTCCTGATCCTGTTTGTCAATCGGAAAACGCATCTCAATCCCTATATCGTGGTGCTTAGCTGCGCAGACGGCGCGGCGGAAGACAGAGCGGCGGCCTTTCTGAAGCAGAAGGTGCAAAAGTGCATCGTAAAATCCAAAACTGTGCGCCCGGGGCTCGTAGAGCTCAATATGGAGATCCGGCTGAAGGAGGATCGCACCGACTTCATCAACGACCTTGCCGCTCTGGAGGGCGTTCACAGCGCGGTGCTCATCAGCTACAACGGCGAATATATGGGATGAGCCATGGTAAGCAGCAAGTATTTTGATCGGATCGTGGCCGTTGTCCTT
>CAMHMK010000088.1 GCA_946186225.1 uncultured Clostridia bacterium | reverse complement strand
CGATCTGCAGAGGATCGCAGGCGTCCGGGGGGCCGGAGGGGAGACCTGCAGTCTCGGTTGGATCGGGGCCGGGCCGGCGGGACGCAAGAAACGCCTCATTGGGGGAAGCATGAATCCCCTGCCTTCTGCGATCATACAGACCGGGGGTTTGCAGCGCACGTCCGCAGCATATGGTAAGGCAGGCCAGGCGCTCCATTCGGGCAAATCGGCCGCGCCTCGCAAGCTGCGGGACGCGGCCGATTTGGATTGGCTTGTGCCGGTGACGGCGGTCGGTCTGCCTCCGGCTCAGCCCTCATCGCTCAGGTTTCCGGACCAGACGTAGCTGTCGTAGGAATAGGGCTGAACGGATGCGTTGTATTCGCTCTGCGTCTCGGGCTCCTCGCTGAGCTTGAGCGGCTCGTAGACCGTGCCGGAGAACCAGACCTCGCCGGAGTCCTTGTCCAGGATGAAGAAGACGTAGGGCTTGTCGAAGGTCATATCGATCTCCTCGACGGGAACGTCATAGAAATAGTCGAAGTCGTCGCCGGCGCCCATACCGCCCAGCATCGTGGCGGCGGAGGCCTTGATGCCGTCCTGGGTGAACTCAACGGTGGCCTTGTGCAGCGCGGTGCCGATATAGGCGGGATCGTCCGTGATGCCGGACAGGTCGGCCTTCTGCGCGTCAAAGACGTCGGTGACGCCCATCTGGGCCAGATCGTTCATCAGATCGAGGCTGTACTCGAAATGGAACTTCGGGATGAAGCCGACGATCTTGGTCACCACGCCGTCGCGGAAGTTCTCGCTCTTAAGATCCTTGAGCTTGGAGATCGTGTCGTTGATCTGTGCCGCATCCGCATTCTGCAGCCAGCCGGCCAGGTCGCCGTCGGTGGGCATGATGGCCACATAGCGCAGCTGAGTCCCGTCGTACTCCTGCAGGTCCTTTCCGAAGGCCTTGACCGTGTCGTCCACGTAGAGAGAGAAGTCGGTGCTGGCGTCCACCCGGTGATAGCTGCTGCTGATCTCGCTGAGGTAGTTGTCCAGATAGTCGTTCTTCTTTTGCTCGTAGCTGCCGTCGCCGTCGAGGTACCAGGAGTACGGGTTCTCCTGCATATACGCATCAAAAGCGTCGCCGACGGTATTGCGGATGCTGTCCTCGCCGAGCTCGCCGACGAGATCGTAGTTATTGACGGAGGCGACGATCTCCATGCCGGAGATCTCCTCGTCCATGTTCGCAAAACGGGAGGACATCACGTTGCTCGCGACGCTCAGCCAGTAGTTCTCATGGGGATACTCAATGGCCCAGGGGCGGGCAAGGAACTTCTGCTCCCACTCCATGTCGATGGCAAGGGCGTTGACCAGGGCAAAATCCAGCGGGGTCACGTCGCTGTCCTGGGCCAGATTCTCGATCAGGCCCAATGTTTTCTCCCGGACCCAGGAATTGATGCCTTCCGCACCGGTAAACGGGTCATAGCAGACGTCCGCGCCGTATTTCCGGGTCAGCGCGTCCAGATAGGACTGCTTGACGTTTGCCGCGTAGCTGTCGCGGATGAACATGGCGTTTCCGAAGGACAGGTTCTGGCTGTTGACATAGGTTTTGGGGTTATATTCGCCGATCAGGGCGGAGATCTGGTCGTGAGACCGGCCGCCGGTCCCCTCGTTGAGCATGCCCAGGGCATACTTGACGGAAAGCGGGCTGTAGACCAGGTTCTGCTGCTTGTTCTCGAGCTGGAGGAAGCCCAGGTCAAAGTCCTGGAGCGAGTAGCCGTGGACCACATATTTCAGCAGCGCAGCGATGGGAGCCGCATCGGTCTCCGCGATCTGAGCAGATTCGGTCTGCACCGTGATCTCGCTCTGGGCGGGGACGTCGGTCTGGGCCGGCGCGGCGGTGGTGCCCGGTTGGGCAGGGCCGCTGTGTGTGGTGCAGCCGCTGAGCGCGGACGTGAACAGGATCGTCAGTGCCAGAAGCAGGGCTGACAGGCGCCTGGTTTTCGTTGGATTGTAATGCTTCATGATAAAAAAACCTCCTGCGTTGAAATCTTGCGACGGGCCTTTGCCCGTCTGTTTTGACGAACGGAAAACCGTTCGGTTCCGTGGGAAAACGCGTTTTTTCAGGCTGCGGGGCCAGCCGTTTCCGGGCTTCTGTCTCCCGACGCAGATTCCCGCTGAAAACAGAGAAAAAACTGTTGAAAACGATCCGGAATGGGGATAAAATGGAGGCAGCAGAGTTTGCGGAGGGATGGCTGTGCAGGAAACGGACAAAACCGGGCGTTTGGCCCCGATCACGGTCGCTTCCGCCGATCTCCGGGAATCCGGCCGGGTCCTGATCTGCCGGTGCAGACCGCAATCATCCAGAATGAAGGAGGAATTGAAATGACACGGAAACTGATTTCCCTGCTCTTGTGCTGCCTGGTGGCAGCGGGACTCCTTGCCGGCTGCGCGGGCGAGCCGGCAGCTCCGACAACGACCGCCGGAACGCAGGCGGCCTCCGCTTCGGAACCCGTTTTGGAAGGAACGGAATACACGCTGGCGCCGGAGCGCGGCACAAACCAGCTGACCTTCTACTGGAAGGGCGGCGGCGTGGATTATTCCAAATGCGACATGTGGATCTGGATGCCCGGCGCAGACGGACGGGGATATCCCTTCCATCCCTGCGCCTATGGCGGAAAGGTCGTTCTGAACGTGCCGGAGGACGTCACAGAGGTTGGTTTCATCGTCCGGCGCGACTGCTCCGACCCCGGCGGCACAAGCTGGGGGGAGGCGACCAAGGACTACGACGCAGACCGCTTCGCAGTCATCACAGGACCTGAGACGGTCATCTATCTGCTGCCGGGCGACGGCGGCCAATACCTCAGCACGGACGGAGGCGTTACCTTGACACAGACCAAGCTCTTCTCTCTGGCAGCCATCACGGGCATGAACCAGATCCAGTACTTCCTCTCCCCTGCCACGCGGATCACCAGTCTGGACCAGATCCGGGTCCTGGACGGAGATCGCAGTCTGGAGATCACCGATCTGTCCAGTCTGAACAACGAGGTCATTCTGGGAACCATCACCCTGGCCGAGCCCCTGGACTTTTCCAAGACCTACACGGTCCACATCGACGGCTTTGAGGACCAGACCGCCGTGCCGACTACGGTCTTTGACAGCCCGGAATTTGTGGAGCAATACACCTATGACGGCGACGATCTCGGCGCGGTCATCTCCGGCGATCAAACGATCTTCAAGGTCTGGGCGCCAACTGCCAGCGCGGTAAGGCTGAATCTGTTCGAATCCGGCAGCGGCGGGGATGCAGTCCGGCAGCTGGACATGGTGCGGGGCGAGCGGGGCGTGTGGAGCGCCGCCGCAGACTGCGGCCACGGGACCTACTACACCTATTCCGTCACCACCGCCGTGGGGACGCAGGAGGCTGTGGATCCCTATGCCAGGGCCGTCGGCGTGAACGGCGATCGCGGCATGGTGGTGGACCTGGCTCAGACCGACCCGGAGGGCTGGGCGGCAGACCGCTGGTACGACGGGATCGAGGCCTACAACCAGGCCGTCATCTGGGAGGTACACGTCCGGGACTTTTCCAACAAAATCGCCGGCAGCCGGTATCCCGGCAAGTATCTGGCCTTTACCGAAACCGGGCTGAAAAACGCCGACGGTCAGGCGGTGGGCGTGGACTATCTGCGGGAGCTGGGCGTGACCCACGTCCATTTCCAGCCGCTGTATGACTATGCCACCGTGGATGAGAGCTCCGGCGCAGCCCAGTTCAACTGGGGCTACGACCCGAAGAACTACAACGCCCCGGAGGGCAGCTATTCCACTGACCCCGACCACGGGGAGGTCCGGATCCGGGAGCTCAAGCAGATGGTGCAGGCCCTGCACGAGAACGGGATGGGCGTGGTCATGGACGTGGTCTACAACCACACCTATTCGCTGGATTCCAACCTCAATCGGATCGTGCCCTATTATTATTACCGCTTTACCGGGACCGGGGACGCCTCCAACGGCTCCGGCTGCGGCAACGAGACCGCCTCCGAGCGGGTCATGTTCCGCAAGTACATGGTGGATTCCGTCTCCTACTGGGCAAAGGAATACCACATCGACGGCTTCCGCTTCGATCTGATGGCCCTCCACGATGTGCAGACCATGCAGGCTGTGGAGGCGGCGGTCCACGCGGCCAATCCGAAGGCCATCCTCTACGGCGAGGGCTGGACCGGCGGCACGACGACCCTGAACGCCAATCTGCAGGCCAGTCAGGCGAACATCCGCCAGATCACGGCAAACGGCATCGGTGCGATCTCGGTGTTCAACGATATGATCCGCGACGGGCTCAAAGGCAGCGTGTTCAGCCAGACTGACCGGGCCTACGTCAACGGCAAGGCAGACAAGGGCACCGCAGAGCGGGTCATCTTCGGTCTGATCGGCGGGGAGAAGACCAGCGCTGCAAACTGGTTCGTGGAAAACAATCAGGTGATCAACTACACCTCCTGCCACGACAACCAGACCCTGTGGGACAAGCTGCTGGCCTCCAACCCGGAGGACTCGGACGAGGCGCGCTTCGCCATGAACCGTCTGGCGGCCGAGGTCGTCCTGATCGGCAAGGGCACGCCCTTCTTCCTGGCAGGCGAGGAAATGCTGCGCACCAAGCAGGGCGATTCCAACAGCTACAATTCCTCCGACGAGATCAACAACCTGGACTGGGAGTCCCTGACCGCCGGAAGCCTGCAGCTTGAAATGCACGATCTCTATCGGGACCTGATCGCCATGCGCAGAGCCAACGCTTTCTTTACCCAGGCGGAGCTTACCTGCACCGTGACGGATGATTTCGGCATCGAGGTCCTCTGGCAGGCGGACGGCAGAACCGTCGCCGCCGCCCGGATCAATCCCGCCGAGGAGGCCGTCAGCTGGGCGCTCCCCGACGGAGACTGGGGTCTGCTGCTGGATGGGACCCAGGTGGACCTTGACGCCGCGCAGACCGTCAGCGGCACGCAGACGGTCCCCGGCAAGAGCGTCGTGATCGCAGTCGCGGGGAACTGAGGCGCAGCTTCCGGCGCGCTGCCCCTCAGTTTGCGGAATAGATCCGCCGGGCCAGGCCGGGGGTCAGGAAGTCGAGGACGACGCAGCCGCTGAGGGCAAGATCCGTCGCTTCGACCAGCCTGGCGTTGAGCCGATGGGCAAAGTAGTAGGGGTGGCCGTAGGGCAGGGTGCCCTTGGTGCTGAGGAAGTGGAGGGCCAGGCTGTAGTCTGTGCCCTCCGCGGCCTTCAGACCGGCGGTAAAGGCCGCCCACTTGTCCGGCGTGTTGTAGCAGTAGCGGTCCTGGACCAGGAGGGCAAGGCTGCCGGATTCCTCCAGGACTGCGTTCTTCGTGGGATCGTCGTGGCCGCCCTGGTCGCCCCAGAGCAGCGGGACGCCGGCTTCTGTGCCAAGGGACGCATCATCCTCATAGCGACGCAGAAGGACCAGCTTGCCCCGCGCCTCGTCGAGCGTCGGGATCCGGTCGGTCAGAAGCCAGGACTTGGGGTTTCTGCGCGTGTAGGCGTACATCAGGTTCTCGAAGTCTGCCCGGTACGTGTCGCCGTTCTCCCGCTCTTCCCTGCTGACGTGCTCCTGCTTGACCGCAAAGAGGATCGTCTCTGTGGGATGGGCCTCCAGGAACGCATAGCAGTCGGCGAGAACGTCCTCGAGATAGAGGGTGCCGTCCCAGAGCATGGGACCGGTCTTGCAGTTGACAAAGCCGTGCATCAGCTTGAGCTTGCTGTCTTCCGTACCCAGGCGGATATCCAGGTAGCGCGCCCCGGCCTCGAGCTGTTCGGCGATGCTCAGATCCTGACAGCGGGAGAAGAAGGGCAGACCGACGTACCGGGCCGCGCTGTCGTGGGTGCCGGGGAGGACGAGGTCTGTCAGGCGCAGACTGCCGTCGAGCTCTGCCATCCAGTCTGCGGAGCCGGAGACGGCGGTCTTGTCCGGGTGCTCGACCAGGGGGACCAGGTACATCACAGCGGCAAGCACCAGAAGGATCGCGAGGAAAACTGCGAGGAAGCGGCGAAAGGCTTTTCCGCCGCGCGTTTGCGTCTTTTTCATGAGAAGATCCCTCCTTTTTCGTCCAGTTTAGCACGGCGATGGGACAAGTGCAATCTTTTTTCACACGCTTCGCAAAAAAGCCCGGCTCAGACGCTTGTATTTCCCTCCGTTTTATGGTAGGATAACGGGTGGATAACAATTCCATCTCAGTTTGCCCGGTTCCGGGCGGATCGGAGGACTTATGCCAAACACGGAAATCCTGGAATACAAATGCCCATGCTGCGGCGGCATCGTGGAATTCGACTCCGCCACGCAGCTGATGAAGTGCCCATACTGCGACACGACCTTTGACCCCGCTGCCCTGAAGGAGAAGGACGAGGCCCTGAACCAGCCTGCGGCCGATGAGATGAACTGGGAATCCGCTTCTGCGACGTGGCCCGATGACGAGGCCGCGGAGATGAACGTCTACACCTGCAAGTCCTGCGGCGGCGAGATCATTGCCGACGCCAACACCGGCGCGACCCACTGCCCCTTCTGCGGCAACCCCGTGGTGCTGACAAGCCGCTTCACCGGCGCGCTCAAGCCCGACTACGTACTGCCCTTCCAGCTCAGCAAGGAGGACGCCAAGCAGAAGCTCAAGGACTTCATGAAGCAGAAAAAGCTCCTGCCCAAGCTCTTCTCCGAGGAAAACCACCTCGACGAGATCAAGGGCGTCTACGTTCCCTTCTGGCTCTACAACGCCGACGCGGAGGCCGATCTCAACTATCACGGCACCCGCACCCGGATGTGGCGGACCGGCGACACCGAATACACCGAGACCTCCCATTTCCGCCTGGTTCGTCAGGGCACGCTGGGCTTTGACAACGTCCCGGTGGACGGGTCCACGGTGATGGACGACGCGCTGATGGAGTCCATCGAGCCCTTCGATCTGAGCCAGGCCAAGCCCTTCCAGACGGCCTTCCTCTCCGGCTACTACGCGGATAAGTATGACATCGACGCCAAACAGAGCGAGGAGCGGGCGAACCAGCGCATCCGAATCACCACGGAGAATGCCTTCCGGTCCACGGTCTCCGGCTTTGCGAGCGTTGTGCCGGAGCGTTCCACGATCCGCCTGGCCAACACCAGCACCCACTACGCCCTCTACCCGGTCTGGCTGCTGAACACCACCTACGAGGGCAAAAAATACCAGTTCGCAATGAACGGACAGACCGGCAAGTTTGTGGGCGATATGCCCATCGACAAGAAGGCATACTGGAAGTGGCGTCTGATCTACACCCTGGGGATCGCCGGGGTCATCTGGCTGCTGCTGTACCTGTTCCTGCACTGAGGAGGTGGATGCGATGAAACGACTTCTTTCTCTGCTCTTTGTGACCGCCCTCCTGCTGCTGCTCGTGACGCCGGTTCTGGCGGATGAGCTTCCGAGCTCCAATCCCAGCGAGGAGCCGGTCATTGTCGAAGCAGACTCCGACGAGAATCTGGATCCTTTGGCTGCAGATCCCGGAGAGGATCCCG
>CAMHMK010000087.1 GCA_946186225.1 uncultured Clostridia bacterium | reverse complement strand
CGGGGGCGGAAATGACGACCTTCTTGGCGCCGGCGTCGATGTGCGCCTGGGCCTTTTCCTTCTTGGTATAGAAGCCGGTGCACTCGAGCACGACGTCCACGCCGAGCTTGCCCCAGGGCAGATCAGCCGCGTTGGGCATCTTGTAGATGACGATCTTCTTGCCGTCGACGACGATATAGTTATCCTCGCCTTCGCCTTCGTTGAACTCGACCTTGTGGGTCAGCGCGTAGTTGCCCTGGGTGGAGTCGTACTTGAGCAGATGGGCAAGCATCTTGGAAGAGGTCAGGTCGTTGATGGCAACGATCTCGTAGTCAGGGTCGCCGAACATCTGACGGAACGCCAGACGGCCGATACGTCCAAAGCCATTGATAGCAACTTTCACAGACATGGGAAATTACCTCCGTTTTTTGCGCAGAGCGCAGAATTATGAATTGTTCCGGGATTCATCGTCCGTATTATATCTGATGCAGCCCGTCTTGTCCAGTGTTTTTTCGCGGGTTTTGGTTTTTTTGTGAAAACCTATTCATTTTTTTTCGAAGAACGGTTGCAATTGCAGCAAGTTCATGCTAAAATATCTCAAATATATAATGGGGTTTTCTAGGGAAATGGAAAGGAGCGCCGAGCCGGAAAATGATCGACCTGCACTGTCATATTCTCCCCGGGGAGGACGACGGCTCCGACAGCCCGGACACCTCCTGCCGGATGGCCGCCCAGGCGGCCCGCAGCGGCGTGCGCCGGATCGTGGCGACGCCCCACCGCGGCACGAGACCGGACCGGGAGCGAGGCCGGGCGGCCCACCTGCGCCGCGCCCTGGGCCGGATGCAGGCCGAGCTCGACCGGTGGAACATTCCCATCGAGCTCCTGCCGGGCTCAGAGGTCCTGCTCAGCGGACCGGACGGGACCCTGCCGGACCGGGAAGAGCTCCTGACCCTGAATGACACCGACTTTCTGCTGGTGGAGTTCTATTTTGACGCTCCGGCCTCCGATATGGACCGCCGCCTGTCGCTGGTGGAGCAGGCGGGCCTGACGCCTGTCATCGCCCACCCCGAGCGGTACTACTGCGTCCAGGAGAACCCGGCAATTGCCGGAGCCTGGGCCGAGCGGGGCTATTATCTCCAGCTCAACAAGGACAGCCTGCTGGGTTCCCTGGGCGAGGCTGCCTATCTGACCGCGGCCCTGCTGCTGCGGCGAAAGCTCGCGGCGGTGATTGCCAGCGACGCCCACCACTGGCGCCGCCGCACGGCGGATCTTCGTCCGCTGCTGGAGGAGCTGGACCGCCGCTTTCCCGGCGCGGATCCGGACCTGCTTCTGCGGGTGAATCCCGGACGCATCCTCCGCGGCCTGCCGCCGGAATTCGACTGATCTGCTTCTGCATCTGCACGAAGCGCAACGTATAATCGGAAAGGGGATTTCCAATGCTGCGATACCTTCGAATCATCGTGGTCGTGCTTTTCGTCCTGCTCCTGGTGGGGGCGGGCGGCCTGTACTATTACAACTACACCCACGAGGATATCTCCCGTCCCGCCTTTTCCATGGACACCGACCACGTGGAGGTCAGCGTCTCGGACGAGCGGAGCGCGTTCTGCCGCGGCCTGATGGCCTACGACAACCTCGACGGCGATATCACTGACCGCATCCTGGTGCAGAGCATCTCCCAGTTCAACGAGGACAAGTCCTTCACGGTGCGATATATCGTCTTCGACAATGCCTCGAACTATGCCACCTGCGAACGGACGGCCTCCTACACCGACTACACCCCGCCGCGCTTTTCCCTGAGCCAGCCCATGGTTTTCCGGGTCGGCGACACGGTCTCCTTCCTCGACCGCGTCAAGGCCGAGGACTGCATCGACGGCGACATCACCGACAAGATGATCCTGGCCGAGTCCAACGTCTCCACCTCGGTTCCCGGGACCTACCGGGTGCGGATCACTGTGACCAACAAGATGGGCGACACCAGGGAGCTGCCGCTGACGATCCAGATCCAGAATCCCACCCCGGCCACGCCCTCGGTGAACCTGAGCGAAAATCTGATCTATATCCAGGCGGGGGAGCGGCCCGCCCTGCGCAGCTACGTGGATTCGGTCAACGATCCCCTGGTGGAGGAGGTCGTCTCCGTCCGCAAGGTCAAGATCAACGACGACGCCCTGGACGTCAACACCCCGGGCGTCTATGAGGTCAACTACTACTACACCGGTGACTCCGGAGAGACCGCGACGGCCATTCTCACGGTCGTCGTAGAGTAAGGGAGGCGAGCGGTATGGAAGAAAAAAAGCAGCACCACAGCGCCTCGCTCTGGAGCGAGATCGAGCCCTACTGCGTCCTGCGCATCATCCTGAAGAATCTCTGGATGGTCCTCCTCTCGGCGGGCGTTTTCGCCCTGGCGGCCTATATCGCCGTGAGCCTTCTGATGAAACCCACCTATACCAGCAGCGCCACCTTCGTGATTACGCCGAAGAGCACCCTTGCCTCGAACAGCGTCATGATCTCCGCCAGCACCTCCGAGCAGTTCTGCTCCCTGCTCAAGGGCAGCATGCTGCGCAAGCAGGTGAACGAGGAATTCGGCGCCGCGGTCAACGGCGTGATCGTTTCTGCCAGCCCCGTCCAGGACACCAGCGTCATCCGCATGTCCTGCACCGGCCCCTCGCCGAGCTCGGCCTACTATATGGCCTCCGGCATCATGGAGCACTACGGGGAATGGACCCCGCTGCTCTTTGACTCCGTCGTCCTGGAATCGGTCAACACCCCGCACGTCCCCAACGATTTTGCCTTCCGCCAGTCCCAGCGCCGCTACGTGATGCTCGCTGCCCCCTTCGGGGCCATGGTCATGGTGGGCCTGCTGGCCTTGATCTGCATCCTCTCCGGCACGGTCCAGACCACCACCGGCGCCCGCAGACAGGTGGACGGCAGGCTGCTGCTCACGGTCCACCATGAGCGTAAGCGCCGCAGCCTGAAGCATCTGCTGCACAGAAAGAAAAAGAAGCAGGCCCTGCTGATCTCCAACCCCACCACGGCCTTTGCCTATGTGGAGACGATCCACCAGCTCCGGGCCAAGGTGGAGCATGCCAACAAGCACCACGGCTGCAAGACCTTCCTGATCACCAGCGTCTCGGAGAACGAGGGCAAATCCACCGTGGCCTCCAACCTGGCGCTGAGCCTGGCCCGCCGTTACCAGCGGGTCCTGCTGGTGGACTGCGACCTGCGCAAGGCCTCCCAGAGCGAGATCTTCGGCATGGGCCACGGCGAGGGCAAAAACCTCAACGGCCTGCTCAAGGAGGAGCTCGACCCCAACACCCTGGTCCACGCCATTCAGTACCGCAAGTCGGATAATCTGTTCTGCCTGCTGTCGGCCATCATGCGGCACAACACTGCGAGCCTGCTGGGCATGCCCCGGATGCAGCAGCTTCTGAAGGTCCTCCGCGGGAACTTCGACTATGTCATCGTTGACACGCCCCCGATGGCCTACTTCACCGACGGCGCTGTCCTGGCCGAGAGCTGTGACGCCTCCCTGCTGGTGGTCCGGCAGGATAAGGCCACCGACCTTGCCGTCAACGACACCATTGACTCCCTCCGCCGCTGCCATGCCCGTTTCCTGGGCTTCGTGTTCAACGATGTGCGGAATCTCCACATTGTCAACCGACTCTTCGGCGGCGGCGGCCGCAGCGGCTACGGCTACGGTTACGGTTACGGTTACGGTTACGGCTACGGCCGGCGCGGCTATGCCTCCGGCAAGGGCTACGGCTACGGGAAAAACAGCTACACCAGCAACAAAGAGCGCATCGACGCCGCGCCCGAAGAGAAGGAGGAGAACTGAGTTGGAAGAACACAAAAACCAGAAGCCGATTCAGCTGTCCGTCCTCTGGCACAACTTCGTCCGGATCTTTGTCCGCCTGTTCTGGATCCCGATCCTGCTTGCTGCCGCCCTGGGCGGCTGGCGCTATCATGATCTGACCGCCGACTATGTGCCGATGTACACCTGCTCGAGCATTTACCGGGTGACGGCCAGCCGAAGCGGCAACATGGACATCAGCTCCTATGGCTTCTATCTGAACACCTCGGCTGCCAGCAGCCTGGTCTCGTCGTTTCCCTACGTCATGAATTCCGACCGGGCCCGCAGTCTGCTGCGCGAGAAGACCGGCAGCCCGAGTCTTCCTGCTTCTGTCACCTGCTCCACCGAGACCACCCTTCTGATCTTCAACGCCATTGGCACCTCGCCGGAGGATGCCTACAACGCCCTGCAGTACACCGTGGAGATCTTCCCGCGGGCGGCCGCCGGCATCGTCCAGCCCTTCGGCCTGGAGCTTTTTGAGCCCGCGACCCTTCCGCGTTCGGCCTTCAATGCGCCGAACGTCCGCTCCTCGGCCGCAAAGTATGCCATCCTGGGCTTCGCCTTCGGCATGGCCCTGATCGTGGCCCTGGCCTACTTCCGCAAGACCGTCCACAACACCGAGGACCTGCAGCAGCTCCTGTCCACGCCGAGCCTCGGCGTCCTGCCGAAGGTCCGCTTCAAGGCCAGGACCAAGCAGAACAAGGCCGTCCTGCTCACGAATCCCCAGCTGGAGGAGCCCTATGTGGAGGCCATCCGCGGCGTCTGCTTCCAACTCAAAAAAGAGCTCGAGACCCATCCTGCCCGGGTCATCATGGTCACCAGTACCAGCCCCAGCGAGGGCAAATCTACGGTCTCGGCGAACCTTGCCCTCTCGCTGTCCGCCGGCGGCAGCCGCGTCGTCCTGGTGGACTGCGACCTCCGCAAGCAGACGCTCAAGGACGTGTTCTCCCTGACCGAGCCGAGCATCGGCCTGGTGGAGCTGATCAAAAACGGCGGCAGCGTCGAGAAGGCGCTGATCCCCATTGAGGGAACCCAGCTGAAGCTTCTGAGCAGCAACCGGGTCGCCGACCATCCACAGAACTTCCTCTCCGCCCCGGAGCTGCAGAAGATCATGAACCAGCTCCGCCGGGGCTATGACTACGTGATCGTCGATACCCCGCCCTCCGGCTTGCTCTCGGACGCGGCGACCCTCTCGGAGTGGTCCGACGGCGTGATCTATGTGGTGCGCCAGGACTATCTCAACGCCGCCGCCATCCTCGACAGCGTCCAGCGCCTGAGCGAGTCCGACGTCCGCTTCATCGGCTCGGTGATCAACCTGGCCAACCGCTCCACCAGCCATTCCGGTTACGGCTACGGCTACGGCGGTTACGGTTACGGCTACGGCTACGGCTACGGCGCGAAGAAGTACTACGGCAAATCCTCCGCCGAGGAAGAAGAAGCCCCGGCCCTGGAGCTGGAGATGGACGACGATTGATTCGGGCGAATGCCCTGGATCAAAGTTTTCCTTGACAACAGACCAATTCCACGTTACAATAACGTTTGGATTTATTTACCCCTTCGGTCTTTCGGGGAGACCGGATGGCGGTATTGGATTCTCGGCATACCCAATTCTTAAATGAGAGGAGGTGTGCAGAGTTATGGAAAATTGGTTATATTTTGTCCTGCCCCTTGCAGGATTTATTGTTGGAGCCATTTTATTCTTTTTCCTGGGCGTTTCCTACCGCAAGAAGGTCGCTGAACAGCAGATCGGCAGCGCGGAGGAGGAAGCCAGACGCCTGATCAACGACGCCATCAAGAGCGGCGAAAGCCGTCAGCGTGAAATGCTTCTCGAAGCGCAGGAGGAGATCCATAAAACTCGCACGGAAAACGACAAGGAGATCAAGGAGCGCCGCTCCGAGCTCAACAAGCAGGAACGCCGCCTGCAGCAAAAGGAAGAATCCCTCGACAAGAAGTTAGACAACTACGAACGCAAGGAGGAGGAGCTGCGCAAGCGCCAGCAGGCCATCGTCGCCACCCAGGACGAGGTCAACCTCATCAAGAAGTCCCAACTGGACATGCTGGAGAAGATCTCCGGCTTTACCCAGGAGGAAGCGAAGGCCTATATCATCAAGAACATGGAGTCCGAGGCCCGGCACGACGCCGCGGTCAAGCTCCGTGAGATCGAGGCTGAGCTCAAGGACAACGCCGACTCCCTGGCCCGCGAGGTCATCTCCACAGCCATCCAGCGCTGCGCTGCCGACCACGCCGCCGAGACCACCGTCTCCGTGGTCGCTCTGCCCAACGACGAGATGAAGGGCCGCATCATCGGCCGCGAGGGCCGCAACATCCGCACCCTCGAGACCATCACCGGCGTCGATCTGATCATTGACGACACCCCGGAAGCCATCACGGTCTCCTCCTTTGACCCGGTCCGCCGCGAGATCGCCCGTGTCGCCCTGGAAAAGCTGATTGCCGACGGCCGCATCCACCCGACCCGCATTGAGGATATGGTCGAAAAGGCCCGCCGCGAGGTGGAGCAGATCATCAAGCGCGAAGGCGAGCGCGCCGCGTTTGAAACCGGCGTGCAGGGCCTGCACCCGGAGCTCATCAAGCTGCTGGGCCGCCAGAAGTACCGCACCTCCTACGGCCAGAACGTGCTCAACCACTCCATGGAGGTCGCCCACATTGCCGGCCTGCTTGCCAGCGAGTTGGGCGAGGATGTCACCCTTGCCAAGCGCGCCGGTCTGCTGCATGACCTGGGCAAGAGCGTCGACCATGAGATGGAGGGCAGCCACGTCCAGCTTGGCGTGGAGCTGGCCCGCAAGTACAAGGAGAACCCCGAGGTCATCCATGCCATCGAGGCCCACCACGGCGACGTGGAGGCAAGGACCGTCATCGCCTGTCTGGTGCAGGCGGCCGATGCGATCTCCGCCGCCAGACCCGGCGCCCGCCGCGAGAACGTGGAGAGCTACGTCCGCCGTCTGGAGAAGCTCGAGGAGATCACCGGCACCTATCCCGGCGTCGAGAAGGCCTATGCCATCCAGGCCGGGCGCGAGGTCCGCATCATGGTCCGTCCCGAAGACGTCAGCGAGGACAACATGACCCTCATGGCCCACGACATTGCCAAGAAGATCGAGAACGAGCTGGAATACCCCGGCCAGATCAAGATCAATCTGATCCGCGAGACAAAAGCCGTGGATTACGCGAAATAATCAGCCCCGGAGCCGACGCAAAGCCAGCGTCGGCTCCGGTTTTTCGTTTCGGGACCGGGGATTGCAGGCAGCAGGCATTCGGCAATCGGAGACGGGGAGATTAGGCAATAGGCAGCAGGCATTAGGCAATAGGAGACGGGGATCCGACAGAGCCTTTCCCCCTTGGGGGAGGGAGGTGCCGAGCGCAGCGAGGCGGATGAGGGGGCGTTCCGGCAAGCAGACCGTAGGGCGGCCTGACCCAGGCCGCCGCGCTGTCTGCCGCCCTACGCCGGTCCCTGGTGATTGGTGATTTTTTGAACGGGGAACAGTTGACATCGGACAGTTGACATTGTGACCCTGATCCCTGGTGACTGAAAACCTGTCCGTCAATGGCGGAGATGGCGAACAATGTTCGCCGCTACAATTGGAAGGGCAGACCCTGATCCTTAGTCCCTGGTCCCTGGTGACTGGTGGGGCGGAACGGTTCGGATTCTTCTAAAAATTTTCGAATTTCTCCAAGGATTTCTCTTGTGAATCGGCAA
>CAMHMK010000086.1 GCA_946186225.1 uncultured Clostridia bacterium | reverse complement strand
GGTCGGCAGCAGGAAAAAAGAGCGCGGCAGTTCGGGCCGCGAAAAATTTTACCCAAGAAGTATCTTGTGAAAACGATTCAGGGGAAGCAGAGAGCGATTCTCCGATCTCGAATGCAGCGGAACCGGGCGCAGCCGACGGGAACCGTGTTCCGGAATGTTCAACGGACCTGAGCAGTGTTCAACCGTGTTCAACAGCGCTGAGCAGTGTTCAACACTGTTCAACAGACGCAACATATACAAATACAAATTCAAATACAAATGCAAATACAAATACAAAGATACGTAATCAGTCTCTCTCGGCGGATTTTGAGCGCTTCTGGCAGGCCTATCCGCGAAAGGTCGGTAAGCAGGCGGCCCGAAGGGCCTTTGCGCGGGCGGACGTCTCTCTGCAGAGGCTTTTGGAGGCCCTGGAACAGCAGAAGACCGATCCCCAGTGGCAGCGGGAAAACGGACGGTATATCCCCCACCCGGTCACCTGGCTGAATCAGGGACGCTGGGAGGATGAGCCCGCAGGCGCGCCGGCGCCCTGCGAGCGCTTCCGGGTGGAGAGCTTATGAACGGAGGATGCGGCATGGAGAAAATGGACGTCTCGGACTGGTTCCTTCCCCCGCAGGTGCTCGAGCGGATCGCGCAGATCAAGGATCCCGAACACTGGCTGGTGGAAAACAAGGTGAACACCTACAACGCGCTGCCGGCCGACCCGGACGGGACCGGGATCGAATGCGAAGTCTGCCGCGGCAAGGGCATGATGGCCGTGATCACAGAGGACACCGCGCCTCCGCGTATGGTGATCCTCCCCTGCGCCTGCCGGAGCCGGCGGATGACAGCCCTGCGGCTCAAGCGCTGCGGGATGCTGGAACGGGCGAAGACCTGCACCTTTGAGAGCTTCCGGACCGACACGGCCCTGCAGAAGCGGATGAAGGAGCTGGCCCAGCGCTGGCTGGACGGGGCGCCGACCCAGTGGCTGGCCTTCTGCGGCCAGTCCGGGGCAGGAAAGACCCACCTGTGCACCGCGGCCTTCGTCCAGGCCGTGGCCAGGCGGCAGCTTGCCGGGGAATATATGCTCTGGAGCCCGGCCGTGCGGGAGATCAAGAGCAGTCTGTTTGAAGGCGGCAGGGATCTGCTGGACCAATATGCACAAGCGCCCCTGCTCTATGTGGACGATCTGTTCAAGGGGCGGGGCGACGTCCCTGTCCCGGACACCGACCTCCGCCTGGCCTTCGAGCTGCTGGATTACCGGTACAACCGGCAGCTTCCGACGATCCTTTCCACGGAGCGGACCTTCCCCCAGCTTGCCGATCTGGATGAGGCCATTGCCGGCCGGATCCGCGAGCGCTGCGCCGGCTGCATCGTAAGCATCGCCCCCGGCGCGGGAAAGAACTACCGCTTCCGGGACGAAGGCGAGGTCACCAGGGGGCAGTGATTTTTTTGCAGGAGCTTTTCTGTCAAAGGCGAAATGGCGAACAATGTTCGCCGCTGCAAGCGGAAGCGGACGTAGGCGGACGTGGCGAACAATGTTCGCCGCTGCATTTGGAAGGTCGGCCCCTGATCCCCGGTCCCTATATTTTCCTTTTCCGGTTCCGCAAGATTTCCTGTTGTTTTTTGTCTGCGAGTGTGCTATAATGAATTTTGGATAACTCCCCATCCGCTATCCAGTACTTCATTGGAGGATTATTGAACTATGTGTGGAATTGTTGGTTATCTGGGCAACCGTCAGGCTGCGCCGATCCTGCTGGACGGTCTTGCCAAGCTGGAATACCGCGGCTATGACTCAGCCGGCATCTGCGTTTTCTCCGACGGAAAGCTCAAGGTCGCCAAGGCCAAGGGCCGTCTGGCGAATCTCTCGGGTCTGATCGACGGCGGACGTGCCATCAGCGGCACCGTCGGCATCGGGCACACCCGCTGGGCCACCCACGGTGCGCCCTCAGACGTGAACAGCCATCCCCATATGGCGGAATCCGGTAAGATCGCCGTGGTCCACAACGGCATCATTGAAAACTACCTCAAGCTCAAGGAGGAGCTTGTCCGGAAGGGCAAGACCTTCTGCTCCGAGACCGATACCGAGGTCGTTGCAAACCTGATCGAATACTACTACGACCGCGAAAAGGACTTTGCCGAGGCCGTCCGCGACGCCGTGGGCCAGCTCGAGGGCAGCTACGCCCTGGGCATCCTCTGCCAGGACTACCCCGACACGATGATCGCCGTCAAAAAGGAGAGCCCGCTGATCTTCGGCTTCGGCGAGGGCGAGAACTTCATCGCCTCCGACGTGCCCGCCATTTTGCGCTATACCCGCCGCGTGGTCTATCTCGACGACGGCGACATGGTCGTCTTCACCAAGGATGAGGCCAAATTCTACGACGCCTTCTTCGACCCCGTGGAAAAGAAGATCGAAACCGTGGACTGGGATATTTCCGCTGCCGAAAAGGGCGGCTATCCCCACTTCATGATCAAAGAGATCCACGAGGAGCCCAAGGCCATCCGCGGCACCCTCTCTCCCCGCATCCGCGACGGCCGCGTCGTCCTGGACGACATCGAGCTCAGCAAGGAATATCTGGAAAAGATCCGCCGCATCTACATCGTGGCCTGCGGCTCGTCCTACTACGTGGGCTGCCTGGGCAAGTACATTCTGGAAAAGACCTGCCGCATCCCGGTGGAGCCGATCCTGGCCTCGGAGTTCCGCTACTCCGAGCCGGTTCTGGGCGAGGATACCCTCTGCATCATCATCAGCCAGTCCGGCGAGACCGCCGACACCAAGGCCGCCCTGGAGGAGGCCAAGAAGCGCGGAGCAAGGACCCTTGCCATCGTGAACGTGGTCGGCTCGGCCATCGCCAAGGCCGCTGACGACGTGATCTACACCTGGGCCGGTCCCGAGATCGCCGTGGCCACCACCAAGGCCTTTACCACCCAGCTGTGCGTGATCTATCTGATCGCCCTCTACATTGCGGACAACCTGAACACCATCAGCCCCAAGGAGTACGCGGCCATCGTCGATGAGCTCATGGTCCTGGATCAGAAGGTCGCCCTCTGCCTGACCGCCGAGAAGATCGAGAAGATCCGCTACTATGCCGAGCAGTACTTCTCCGTCCGGGACGCCTTCTTCATCGGCCGCAACGTGGACAGCGCGATCTGCCTGGAGGGCTCCCTGAAGCTCAAGGAGATCGCCTACATCCACTCGGAGGCCTACGCCGCCGGCGAGCTCAAGCACGGCCCCATCTCCCTGATCGAAGAGGGCACGCTTGTGGTGGCAGTGGCAACGGTGGATCAGCTCTTTGACAAGACCATGTCCAACGTCAAGGAGGTTCGCGCCCGCGGCGCCGACGTCTTCGGCGTCACCACCGAGAAGCACGCCGAGGAGATCAAGAAGACGGTTCCCTCCGTCATTCTGGTCCCCGAGACCCATCCCCTGCTCCAGCCGAGCCTGACCATCATCCCGCTGCAGACCTTTGCCTACTATGTGGCCCTGCTCCGCGGCTGCGACATCGACAAGCCCAAGAATCTGGCAAAATCCGTCACCGTCGAATAAGTCCTGAGAAAGTGAGGAATTTGATATGGCAAAGCTCCCGAACAACACCATCTGGAGTGATCGCAAGCGCACGCTCTTCGGTCTGCCCTGGTCCTTCACGAAGTACATTCTGACCGACGATAAGCTTCTGATCCGCAGCGGCGTCCTCAGTCAGCGGGAGGAGGAGATCCGCCTCTACCGCATCCGCGATCTGGAGCTCAAGCGCAGCTTCCGGGACCGGCTCGACCGTGTGGGCACCATCCACGTCTGCTCCTCTGACAACACGGCCCCCGAGGTGGACATCCGCCGCATCAAGAACTCCCGTGCCGTCAAGGACATGATCTCCGACCAGGTCGAAAAGCAGCGCATCAAGCACAACGCCGTGGAAATGTACACCAACACTCCCCACTTCCACGACGATCCGGGCGATTTGTCAGACCCGCTCTGACACAAAAAAGCACTTGCCGCGGCAAGTGCTTTTTTCATGCGATCCGTGATTCACAGGTCTTCGATGTCGTAGGCCTGCAGCGGGAGCTGCTCGGAGAGATAGACCTGCCCCATGTGCAGGCCGCCGGCCACGACGGTACGCGCCTGGTGCAGCGTTTTGTCGGATTGCTCCTGCATCCGGAGCGTGACCGCGATGCGGACCGATCCGTCCCGGTCCGCCGAGACCAGGAGCCGCCCGCCATGGAGCCGCGCTGCCATCGATGCGATCCCGAGCCCAAGCTCATGCCGCGGCCAGGCGACGGCGTCTCTCGGGTCGATCTCGGGCAGAGACTCCAGCAGATCCGGCAGCTCGCCGACGTGGTTGGGGATGGAGAAGGTGATCCGGACCTCGCTGCGCTGCAGGCGGCGCATTCGGATCTTCGGGTTTCCGCTCCCGATCATGGCCGTCAGAGCAGAGAGCACCTCCCAGAAGATCAGCTCCAGCAGTTCATGGTCCAGGCAGCCGTCCCAGAACGCGCCGCCGTCGTCATAATCCACCCGCATGGACCGGGTCCGGAGCAGTCCATCCGCGTATTCGCAGAAGGATTGCAGCAGCACGGGCGGAGAACAGAGCTGCGGATGACAGGACACCGCCCCGGTGGACAGGCGATAGAACCAATCCAGACGGGAGGCAATGCGCTCGAGCCGGTACAGGCTTCTGCGGGCCAGGGTGGAGGCCGAACGTCCCGGGTGGTCTGGCCCGATCGTCTCGGCCAGTCCATCCACCGCCAGGTTCAGCTCCTGGATGGTACCGCGGATCCCCCCGACCATGGCGGGCAGGGCGGCATAGACGGCAGCCGGGTCCTCCGATGCGATCCGGACCAGCAGCAGTCCGGCCCCGAGCCGGCAGCAGCGCATGACCGCCTCCGCGCCGCACAGGGACGTCCGATATTCCATTGTCCTGCCGTCTTCGCAGACGGGCAAGGGGTCCAGGATCCGATCCAGCGGACATCCGGTGGTCAAGCCGATCGCCTCGGCAGCGGAATTGACTGCGGCGACACAGCCGTCTTCGGCATAAATGGCCGGTTCGGAGAAGACCGTCAGCAGGGCAGGGACGGAAGAATCCACAAGAACGCCTCCTTTTCTCATAGTATGTGTGAGAATGGCTGTTTGATACGATTGCTATCATACGACAAAATTCGGCAAAAGGCAAGAGCGAAACGCTCCCCGGCGGAAAAAAACGGAAACGCGCAGCAATCCCGCCCGTTGTTGAATTGGGGATTTCGTGACCAGGGACCAAGGATGTCCACTGTCCCTTGTCAATTGTCCATTGTCCCCCGTCCTGCCGCTGATGACGTACACGCATGAAAACCCCGGCTGGCAGCCGTTTGGGCTGACAACCGGGGAAATTTGCTTTTATACGATCTTTTGACTTTTCGTATTCAGCGTCGCTGATCGGCGGGTTATTTCCCGGCGAGGTCGCGGTAGAGGAAGGTCACGATCTGGCCGCGGGTGCAGGTGTCATCCGGGCTGAACTTGGTCTTGCTCGTACCGGAGGTCACGCCGTTTTCCACGGCCCAGAGGACGGCCTTGTAGTAGTACGCGTTACCCTTCACGTCCTTGAAGGGGTTGGCAGCGCTCTTGGGCGCCTTCTGCTTCTCGTAGCGCCACAGGAAGGTGACCACCTGGGCACGGGTGCAGGATTCGTTGGGGCTGAACCTGGTCTTGCTCGTGCCGGAGGTGATGCCGTTTTCCACGGCCCAGAGGACCGCCTTGTAGAAGTAATCCTTCTCTCTGACGTCCTGGAAGGGGTTGTTCGTGGTCTTCGGCTCCGGCGCGCCGGCTGCACGCCACAGGAAGGTCACCACCTGGGCGCGGGTGCAGTCCTCGCTCGGAGAGAACCTGGTCTTGCCGGTACCGGCAGTGATCTGGGGTTCGTGAGAGACCGCCCACATCACCGGCGCATAGAAGTAGTCCTTCTCCTTGACGTCGCCGAAGGGGTTCTGCGCCGACTCCTTCTTCCCGCAGCGGGAACAGACGCCCTTCACATAGTCGTGGCCCAGGGCGGCCACCTTTTCGGTGTAGGAGTAACCGCAGGCGCAGGTGAAGGTCTTCACGCCGTCCTGGGTACAGGTGGGCTTGCTTGTGATCCGGGAGGTGAAGCTGTGGTCCACCGCCTGGAACACAGCCGTGAAGGTGGTGTCGCCGGTCACCTTGGGGAGATTGGCAGGTTTGTAGGTCGTATTGCCGGATTTCCAGCCGGCGAAGATGTAGTGGCTGGTCGCGGTGCTGGGCTTCGAGGGCGTCTCGCCTTGATAGACGGGAACCGTACCGACCGGAACCTCAGTCGTTATGCTGCTCGAGCCGATCTTCCAGGTGACCTTCACAGATACGGCCGGGGGCGTGGGGATTGTTTTCTGGCCTAGGTCCATCTCAAGATGGCCTTCGTCAGACTTGTATACAACGTGCCCATCCTCCACTGTCCAATTCCCGTTCACCAGGGCGTCCAGCAGCTTGGGGACGGCGGAGACGTCCAGGACAGTCAAATCGTTGCCGTAACAGCACAAAATGGATAGGTCCTGATTCTTGCTCACGTCCAGCGACGTCAGTTGGTTGTTGGAGCAGTACATTTTTTTCAGTGCCGTGTTCTTGCTCACATCCAGCGACGTCAGTTGGTTGATGTCGCAGAACAGGGTTCCCAGCGCCGCGTTCCCGCTCACGTCCAGCGACGTCAACTGGTTGTCGGAGCAGCTCAGCCATTCCAGCGCAGTGTGCTTGCGCACGTCCAGCGACGTCAGTTGGTTGTAGGAGCATTCCAGATAATCCAGCGCCGTGTTCTTGCCCACGTCCAGCGACGTCAGTTGGTTGACGGAGCAGTCCAGCCTGGTCAGCGCCGTGCATCCGCTGATGTCCAGCGCCGTCAGGTGGTTGGTGTCACAGTCCAGCCATGTCATCGCCGTGCATCTGCTCACGTTCAGCGCCGTCAGTTGGTTGTTGTAACAATCCAGACGTTTCAGCGCAGTGTTCTTGCTCACGTCCAGCGACGTCAGTTGGTTGTTGTAGCAGTACAGGTATTCCAGCGCCGTGCATCCGCTCACGTCCAGCGACGTCAGCCCGTTGTTGAAGCACCACAGCTTTTTCAGCGCCGTGCATCCGCTTACGTCCAGCGACGTCAGTTGGTTGTCGGAGCAGTCCAGCAGGTACAGCGCCGTGTTCTTGCTCACGTCCAGCGACGTCAGTTGGTTGTAGTAGCAGTACAGGTACTCCAGCGCCGTGCATCCGCTCACGTCCAGCGACGTCAGTTGGTTGTTGTCGCAGTACAGAGTATTCAGCGCCGTGTTCTTGCTCACGTCCAGCGACTTCAGTTGGTTGGCACCGCAGGAAAGCATGGTCAGCGCCGTGTTCTTGCTCACGTCCAGCGACTTCAGTTGGTTGGCACCGCAGGAAAGCATGGTCAGCGCCGTGTTCTTGCTCACGTCCAGCGACTTCAGTTGGTTGACGCCGCACCACAGCTCTTTCAGCGCCGTGTTCTTGCTCACGTCCAGCGACGTCAGTTGGTTGTAGGAGCAGGACAGTTCTGTTAACGCCGTGTTCTTGCTCACGTCCAGCGACGTCAGTTTGTTGCCGGAGCAGGACAGAGTTTCCAGCGCCGTGAAATACTCGATTCCCTTCAGGGACGAGATCCCGCATTCATAGCACCAGATTTCTGTGACGTTGGAAATCTCCGTCGGACTCAGGAGGCCGTCGCCGTCTCGGTCACAGTTTTCACTGACATAGCTGCGGAAGTTTGCATCAGGGAAGTTGGTTTCGTTGATGACCACGTCTCCCGCTGCGGCGGCTGTCGGGGC